>CAZWAO010000129.1:0-7787 GCA_964631815.1 uncultured Ignavibacteria bacterium
TGCGGGAACATCGTGGAGCTTTTGCACGAGGGAGCGGGGGAGCTGGTGTGCTGCGGGCAGCCCATGAATCTGATGGCCCCCAAGACCGCGGACGAAGGCAAAGAGAAACACGTTCCGGTGGTGGAGAAGACGGATAAAGGAGTCGTAGTGAAGGTGGGTTCCGTGCCCCATCCCATGGAGCAAAAGCATTATATCGAATGGGTGGCGATTCACACGGATAACGGCGTTTACCGAAAGTTCTTAGGCCCGGGCCAGAAGCCGGAGGCCGAGTTCGAAGTCAAAGGATCGGTGACCTTGGCCAGGGAGTACTGCAACATCCACGGCTTGTGGCTGGCGAAAGGATAAAAGATACGCCCGCCGACCGTTTCGGCCTGGATGAGCAGTCGGACTGAAATCCAAAAAGAGAATAGGACGGAGAAAGCAGCGGGAAAGTTCAACTTCAAACGGGAGGAATCATGGACCTAAACAACTTCAACGAGGTGATCACCTTCGCCATAAGGAAGGAGGCGGAGGCCTACAACCTTTACACCACTTATGGCCAGAAGGTCAACGATCCCGCGGCGAAGAGCATGTTTGCCGAGCTGGCCCAGCAGGAAAAGAGGCACCGGGAGATTCTGGAGGGCGTGACCAAGAAAGACGTGGAGAAGTACAAGCTGGAGAGAATTCCCGACATGAGAATCAGCGATTTCATCGACCAGGAGGAGTTCTCCCCGGAAATGGATTTTGCCTCGGCCCTAAGGCTGGCCATCAAGAGGGAAGAGGCCGCTTTCAAGATGTACCATCACATGGCGGAAGGGACCGAGGATGCGGAGCTGAAGAAACTCTTCTCGGTTCTGGCCCAGGAGGAATCCAAGCACAAGCTCCGGCTGGAGAACCAGTACGACGAAAACGTGATGTGGGAGGGTTGATCTAACCTGTACGAGGAGCATAACCATGAAGGAAAAGGACAAAAAGGAATACAGAGAAGCCGGCGGGAAGGTTACGCCGCAGACCACGGCCCTGGAGGCTTTGTCGATAGCCATCTACAACGAACAATCGGCCTTCGATTTCTACACCAAGCTGTCCGAGAGCATCAAGAACGAAAGCGGCAAGAAGAAGTTCAATTTCCTGGCCATGGACGAGCACAGACACAGAACCCTGCTGGAGGAGCACTACCAGAATACCACCGGGGGAGAAGAATTTGCTTTCGATCCCAGCCGGGTGAAAGTGATCCAGGTGGAGATCAAAGACGGCACCACTGCCGCGGAGGCCCTGGACATCGGGATCAAGGCGGAGAGGGAAGCATACGAGTTTTACAACAAGTGCGCCACCGAAGCCGACTCGCCGGACGCCAAGAAGATGTTCCTGATGCTGGCGGAACAGGAGGATAGGCACTACAATCTGCTGACCGCCGAGAAGCAGGCGGTGATCGGGCAGTTCTACTGGTTCGACCTGGGCACCAAGGGAATAATGGACTATTAGAGGTGCGGGGCTTTGGTTTGAGAAAGGAGGTTTCACCATGAAAAGTCTGAAAGGCACCAAAACCGAGAAGAATCTGTTGACGGCTTTTGCCGGAGAGTCGCAAGCCAGGAACCGCTATACCTTTTTTGCCTCCAAGGCCAAGAAGGAAGGCTATGAACAGATACATGGGATTTTCCTGGAGACGGCGGATAACGAGAAAGAGCACGCCGAGAGGCTATTCAAGTTTCTGGAGGGCGGCGATGCGCAAGTCTCCGCTTCGTTCCCGGCCGGAGTTATCGGCAGCACCCCGGACAATCTGGTAGCGGCTGCCGCCGGGGAGAACTACGAGCATACCACCATGTATCCCGGCTTTGCCAAGGTGGCAAAGGAGGAGGGCTTTACCGAGATAGCAGATGCGCTAAGCTCCATAGCCGTGGCGGAGAGGCAGCATGAAAAGCGATACCTGGCGCTGAGGGCCAATATCGAAAACGACCGGGTGTTCAAGCGGGACAAGCCGGTGAAGTGGAGATGCCGGAATTGTGGGTACATCCACGAGGGCACAGAACCGCCCGAGGGAAACTGCCCGGCTTGCGATCATCCCAGGGCGTACTACGAAGTTCTGTGCGAGAACTGGTAAGCCGGTCGATGCAAAGCCTTTCATGTTAGATGCAACCTGCCCTCTTTTTTCCTTCTCCCCATTGGGGAGACGAAGGCCCCCACCCGTACGGGCGGTCAGTTTGTGGTAACGGACAAAGTGTCCGTTACCAACGAGGACTGATTCATTCACAGCAGATGAAGCGGATTAAGCAGATGTAAGGTTGGGGAATCAGCTTAATCTGCTCAATCAGCTGTGAGAAGCAGTTCTGCCTTCCGTTGGCATGCTTCGCTGGCGGAAGGAGAGATTCATTTTCGTGACACTTTGTGGTAACGGACAAGGTGTCCGTTATCAACTAAGAGGTGATTAAGTCGAAGGGAAGGTGGCCACTATGAACATGCGTTTTCTGGGAAGCACGGGTATCAAGGTCTCGGAGCTGTGTTTTGGGACCATGACCTTCGGAGGCCGGGGTAGCTGGAGGGTGGTGGGAGAGCTGGAACAGAAGGAGGCGGATGCGCTGGTGGGTACCTGTCTGGACGCGGGCATCAACTTCTTCGACACCGCGGACGTCTATTCCGAGGGTTTGGCCGAGGAGATGTTGGGCCGGGCGCTGGGTTCAAAGCGGAAACAGGTGGTGGTAGCCACCAAGGTTCGGGGCAGGACCGGGCCGGGGCCCAACGACGTGGGGCTGTCGCGCAGCCATATCCTGGAAGGATGCGAGCAGAGCCTTAGGCGTCTGGGAACCGATTACATCGACCTGTACCAAGTGCACAGCTTCGACGAACACACGCCGCTGGAGGAGACCTTGGGCGCTTTGGACGACCTGGTTCGCCAGGGAAAGGTGCGTTACATTGGCTGCTCCAACTTCGCCGGTTGGCAGTTGATGAAGGCGCTGGCCGTATCCCGGCTTAATGGCCTGGAGCGCTTCGTCACTCTGCAGGCCTACTATTCGCTGATGGCCCGTGAACTGGAAAACGAGCTGGTGCCCCTCTGTTTGGATCAGGGACTGGGGATCCTTCCCTGGAGTCCTTTGTCAGGCGGTTTCCTGACAGGCAAATACCGCCGTGGCCAGGCCCGGCCGGAAGGCGCGCGTATGAGCCACCCGGAATCCGCCTTCCTGCGTTTCGATTGGGAAAAAGGCTACGACATCGTGGATGAGCTGGACCGAATCGGCAAAGCACATAATGCCTCGGTGGCGCAAGTCGCACTGAACTACCTGCTGCGAAAACCGGGAGTGTGTTCGGTCATCATCGGAGCCAGAAACCCCAAACAACTGGCTGACAATCTGCAGACGGTCAACTGGGAGTTGACCCCGGATGAGGTGGCCAAGCTGGATGAGTTAAGCCGGCCTCCCCGGCTGTACCCGTACTGGATGCTCGAATTCGGCAGGCAGGGCAGATAGCCTGAATCGTCAAGACCATCCATCAGACTTCCGTCAACCCAAAAATGCAAGCACCGGCCGTTCGCAGAAATTCACGCGCAGCTTGGATTCGTCCGTTTTTGCTTGGGCATCTATCCCATAGCTACCAATCCATCAAATCCATGCCAACAAGGGGAATGAGTTGGCGTCAAACAAAAGCAAAAACACCAACCGGCTGATCTCTGAAAAAAGCCCTTATCTTTTGCAGCACGCACATAATCCGGTCGACTGGTATTCCTGGACTGATGAGGCCTTCTCCAGAGCGAAGGAAAAAGACAGGCCGATTTTTCTCTCCATCGGCTATTCCTCCTGTCATTGGTGCCAGGTGATGGAGCAGGAGTCGTTCGAAGACCAAGAGGTGGCATCGCTGTTAAACGAGCATTTCGTTTCTATCAAAGTGGACCGGGAGGAAAGGCCGGACATAGATCACGTTTACATGACCGTATGTCAGGCCATGACCGGCTCGGGAGGCTGGCCGTTGACCATCGTCATGACGCCGGATAAGAAGCCTTTCTTCGCCGGGACCTATTTGCCCAGAGAAGCCAGATTGGGGCATCCCGGAATCATTCAGATTCTAAGTCAGATCGCAGCTCTATGGGATAAGGAGCGGGAGAGGGTTCTGGACGCGGGCAGCCAGGTGGCCGAGATGATCAAAAGCCTCTCGGCTTCTCCCCAGCCGTTGGAGTTGAGTGTTAAGAACATGGAGGAAGCCTATCTGCTCTTAGGGAGCAGCTTCGATGGGAGATTCGGCGGTTTCGGTCAGGCGCCCAAATTCCCGACTCCACACAATCTCACCTTTCTTCTGCGCTGGTGGAAACGATCGGGCGATAAGAAGGCTTTGGATATGGTGGAGAAGACCCTGGATTCCATGTGGCGCGGAGGCATGTACGATCATCTGGGCTACGGCTTTCATCGCTACTCCACGGATGCGCAATGGCTGGTGCCGCATTTCGAGAAGATGCTGTACGATCAGGCAGCTCTCACCACGGCATACGTGGAGGCCTATCTGGCCACGGGAAAAAAGCCGTATGCCGAGCCGGCCAGACAAATCTTGACCTACGTTCTGAGAGACATGACCTCACCCCAGGGAGCGTTCTATTCCTCGGAGAATGCAGACAGCGAAGGGGAGGAAGGCCGGTTCTACGTTTGGACAGCGAAGGAGATAACGGAGATTCTTGGAAGTGAAACGGCGGACGTTTTTGCGCCATTCTATGGAGTGACCCAGGAGGGGAATTTCGAAGGACAGAGAAACGTGCTGCACGTTCCGAAACCTCTTGAAGATTTTGCCAAAGGCGAAGGAATGCAGCCTGAGGAATTGAGGCATGCGCTGGACAAAGCCCGCAAGAGGCTTTTGGCCGCTCGAAACCGGAGAGTTCATCCTTCCAGGGACGATAAGATACTCACGGATTGGAATGGCCTTATGATCGCGGCCCTGTCCAGGGCGGCTCAGGCATTGGATGAGCCGGAGTATGCTTTTGCTGCCCGGCAAGCAGCGGATTTTCTGCTGAAGAACCTGCGTCACTCCGACGGACGGCTATTGCACAGATACCGGGACGGAGAGGCCGCCATTTTGGCTTACATCGACGATTACGCTTTCTTGATCCAGGGTCTCTTGGACTTGTATGAAACCGTTTTCGAGCCGGGTTATCTTAAAGATGCGCTGGCTTTGACAGATGAGATGATTAAGCTCTTCTGGGACGGGAGGGACGGTGGTTTTTTCTTCACGGGCGCGGATGCCGAGGAAGTTTTAATCAGGAACAAGCAGTTTTACGACGGCGCAGTGCCATCCGGGAACTCGGTGGCTTTGCTTGTTCTTCTCCGATTGGCCCGGATCACTGCCAGCCGAGAGCTCGACCAAAAGGCTCAAGACCTGCTGCGCAGTTTCGGAGGATTGGTCAGCCGCTCACCCGTCGGGTTCACCCAGTTTCTCGTGGGGCTGGACTTTGCCCTGGGTCCCAACCGGGAGATAGTGATCGCCGGAGGCTGGAAAGAAAAGGGCACTCAGGAGATGATCAAAGCGGTCCATCAGCGGTTCCTGCCGCGAAAAGTCTTGATTCTGCATCCTACAGACGAGGCACAGGTGGCTATCGAGAAGATCGCCCCGTTCTTGAAGGAGGAAAAGACGCTGAACGAAAGACCCACTGCTTACGTGTGCCAGAACCACGCGTGCAAGCTCCCCACCGCAGACGTGGGTGAGATGCTCATCCAGATGGAATCCGAGTGACACTATCGGTCCGGTGCGTTTTTTATCGTGAACCCGAGTGTCGCCCCCTGACCCACTCTGAGTTTTTCCAGAAACCTCTTGAAAACCCGCAGCCCAAGAAGTATCTTTGTGCCACACATGAAGAGAATGGCTACCATATTCTTTGTCGGGCTCATGGTGTTTGCAGGAGCCAGGGCCTTTGCCGACTGGAGCGTCGACCTTGAGAGCGGCGTCGTCTTCAGCGGATATAACGACGTCCAGATTCCCGGCCGAACCGGAACCAGATTCTCTCTTTCAAAAGAGCTAAAGACCGATCCGGGCTTCTTCTACAGGATAAGGCTGACTTACTCCTTCGGGGGCAAGCACCACATATCCGCTTTGTTCGCTCCTCTGCGCTTGCATGCCAAGGGGCAGGTCGATCGTCTGGTGAGATTCAACCAAATCGAGTTTGAGCCCCGCACTCCCCTGAAAGCTACATACCGGTTCGACTCCTATCGGCTGACTTATCGCTACGATTTCCTTCGTATGGAGGCTTTGAGAATCGGCCTTGGATTCACCGCTAAAATACGGGATGCATCCATCAGCTTGGAAGATAAACAGAAGAAGACGGAGAAGAAGAATACGGGTTTTGTGCCGCTTCTCAACTTCAAGATGGAGTGGATGTTTTCAGAATCCTTGGGGATATTGCTGGAAGGCGATGGTCTGGCAGCGCCTCAAGGAAGAGCGGAGGACGTTCTGGTGGCCTTGGAATACCGGCCGACCGAAAGGGTGCTGCTCAAGGCCGGGTACAGGGTACTGGAGGGTGGCGTGGACGTGGCCGAGGTCTACAATTTTACGTTGGTAAACTATGCCGCTTTCGGTGGCTCCGTGACATTCTGATCTCATAGCGAAGAGGGAGTCGACGGATAACGGCCGCTTTTCGGCAGCGCACCAGGATTCTTAGTCCGCGAAGCCTCCCCGGTAAGCGATATGCTGTCCGTTCCCAACCAGACACCGGGAAGCAGAAAAATCCTCATGGGGCGAAAAACTATGAGAAAAGATTGGCGAGACCTTGAGAAGGGGTGAGAGCTTTGACCAAACACGATACCAATCTGGTCGCATACTGCGGAATGTATTGCGGAGAATGCCCCTGCTTCAAGGAGGAGGGCAACGTCCCGGATCTGGCCCGGGACTTAAAGGAGGCTTTGAGGAGGAGCAAGTTCGAGCTGGCGGCCCAGGAGATACCCTTCGAGGAGTTCAAACACTACCAGGAATGCTATGATTGCCTGGGCGCCATGGTTCGATTAAGATGCAGAAAAGCGTGCAAAAACGGGGGCGGCAATCCATCCTGTAAAATCAGGCAATGCTGCAGCCGCAAGGGCCTGGTCGGCTGTTGGGAATGCGACGACTTCGAGCAGTGCGAGAAGCTTCTGGCCCTGACCACCCTGCGCAGAGATGTTTTGCTGCAGAACCTCAGGAACCTCAAGAAACGCGGGCCGGAAGGTTATCTCAAGGCCAGGAAACGCCGCTAAAACCTTTATCGCGTCCACACTTTTCCCACGCTCTCAAGTTTTTTCCCGCACCCGGAAGATTGCAGTTGCTTCCGCGAATGCTATCGCTTAAATTTGCGAAGAGGTCGCAATCCAAACAAGCAAACGCGGCAGGTCCGAAGGAAACGCATCAAGCCCAACCCAGAAGGAGGTTTAAGATGTTGGTCAAGCTGTCAAGCGGCAGAGAGATCCCCGTGGAAATGCACAAGATCAAAATCGTGCAAAAAGTCAATCTGCCTTCGGTAGATGCCAGATTGAAGGCGATAGAGGAGGGAGGCTACAATACTTTCTCGCTGCGGACGAAAGACATATTCATCGACATGCTCACCGACAGCGGCACCAACGCCATGTCCGACAATCAACTGGGCGCCATGATGCTCTCGGACAACGCCTATGCCGGCTGCGAGTCCTTTTACAAGCTGGAATCGGCCGTGCAGGACGTGCTGGGCCAGAAATACCTTCTGCCCACCCATCAGGGAAGAGCCTCGGAGCACCTGATCGCCAAGGTTTTCGTCAAGCCGGGCGACGTGATTCCCATGAATTACCATTTCACCACCACCAAGGCACACTTCGTGCTCGCCGGCGGGAAGATTCTGGAGA
>CAZWAO010000130.1:0-7758 GCA_964631815.1 uncultured Ignavibacteria bacterium
CCCTGGCCATCACCGATCACGGCAACATGTTCGGCGCGGTGGAGTTCTACCGCAAATGCATGAACTCCGGGGTCAAACCCATCATCGGCTGCGAGATGTACGTGGCGCCCCAGGACCGGCTGAAGAAGGAATCCATCCGGGGACTGCCGGATGCGGGTTATCATCTGATCCTTCTGGTGAGGGATCAATCCGGCTACAAAAACCTGATGAAGCTCTCCAGCATCGGCTATCTGGAGGGATTCTATCACAAGCCGCGGATAGATAAGAAAGTTTTGCGGGAACACAGCGGGGGACTTTTGGCGTTGTCCAGTTGCCTGCAGGGGGAGATTCCGAATCTTCTGTTGAAGGGAGAGGAGGCTAAGGCCAGGCAGGTGGCCCAGGAGTACCTGGAGATATTCGGACCGGACAACTTCTATCTGGAAATACAAAACCACGACATCCCGGAGGAGAAGAAGGTCATTCCCCTGGTGGCACAACTGGCAGAGGAGCTTAATCTGGGCCTGGTGGCCACCAACGACTGTCATTACCTGAAAAAGGAGCACGCCCCGGCGCACGATGCGCTGCTGTGCATCCAGACCGGTAAGAAGATCGCAGATACCGACAGGATGAAATTCGCCAACGACCAGATGTACTTCAAATCTCCGGACGAGATGAAGCTGCTCTTTGCCGACTTCCCGGCGGCCATAGAAAACACCATCCGCATCGCCGAGGTCTGCAACCTGGACTTAGAATTCGGGAAAACCCATCTGCCGGAGTTTCCTCCGCCTGCCGGTTTCGACGATCTGGATTCCTATCTGGAGCTGGTGGCCCGAAAAGGCCTGGCGCAAAGATACTCCAAAGTCACCCCCGGTTTGGAGGAGAGGCTGGGATACGAACTGCGGGTGATCAAGCAGATGGGGTTTGCCGGATATTTCCTCATCGTCAAGGACTTCATCGACTATGCCAAGAGCAAGAGCATTCCGGTGGGGCCGGGCAGGGGTTCGGTGGGGGGAAGCCTGGTGGCCTACTGTCTGGGCATCACCAACATGGATCCCATCCGGCACGGGCTGCTGTTTGAGAGATTCCTCAACCCGGAGAGAATCTCCCTTCCGGACATCGACATAGATTTTTCCGATCGGGAGAGGGACAAGATCATCCGGTACGTGATCAACAAATACGGCGAGACCAACGTTGCCCAGATCATCACCTTCGGCACCATGGCTGCCCGGGCCGTGATCCGGGACGTGGGAAGGGTTTTAGACATCGCCTATTCGGACGTGGATCGCATCGCCAAGATGATCCCCTGGGTGCCGGATATGACCCTAAGCAAAGCCCTAGAACAGAGCTCGGAGCTTCGCACCCTGGTCAAAAGCGATCCCTTGATGGAAAGGCTGATTTCCTATTCCCAGGTGCTGGAAGGTTTGTGCCGGCATGCCTCCACCCATGCCGCCGGCGTGGTCATCGCTCCCCGGGCCTTGACCGAATTCGTTCCTCTGTACAAGGGGAGCAAGGGCGAGATCACCACCCAGTACGACATGAAGAACATCGAGGATATCGGGCTTTTGAAGATGGATTTTCTGGGTTTGCGGACCCTGACCGTAATCGACGATACCCTCAGGATGCTGCGGGAGGAAAACAGCCTGAATTTGGACATAGAGGCCGTCCCGCCGGACGATAAGAAGACCATGGAGCTTTTCTCCCGGGGCGAAACCGTGGGCATCTTTCAGTTCGAAAGCTCGGGAATGAGAGATTACCTGTGCAAGCTGAAACCCGAGAGCTTGGACGAATTGACCGCCATGAACGCCCTCTATCGTCCCGGCCCGCTGGACAGCAAGATGACGGATGAGTACATTGACAGAAAGAGGGGTTTGAAGAAGATCGTCTACGAGCATCCGCTGTTGGAACCCATACTCAAAGAGACTTTCGGCGTCATCGTCTACCAGGAGCAGGTCCTGAAGATAGCCAGCGACTTAGCCGGATACAGCCTTGGCAAGGCGGACATATTGAGAAAGGCCATGGGAAAGAAGAAGGCCGAATTGATGGTTCAGCAGAGGGAGGAATTCAAGAAAGGGGCCAAAGCGCGGGGAGTCAAACCCGAGGTGGCCGACCGGATATTCGACTTGATGGCCACCTTCGGAAGGTACGGATTCAACAAGTCCCATTCCGCCGGCTACGCCCTGGTGGCCTATCAAACCGCTTATCTGAAGGCTCACTATCCGGTGCAGTTCATGGCCGCCACCCTATCTTCGGAGATCGGAAACACCGACAGGATCGTGGTGCTGATGGAAGAGTGCAGAAAGATGGGGGTGGAGGTGTTGCCGCCGGACGTAAACCAGAGCCTGGGGAGATTCCAGGTAAAGGGGGATAAGATCAGGTTCGGGCTGGAGGCGGTGAAGAACGTGGGACACGGCGCCATAGAGGCCATAGTCCAAGCCAGGCAGAGCGTGGGCAAGTTCAAGAGTCTATTTGAGTTTTGCACCGAGGTGGATCTGGGTGGGGTCAATAAGCGGGTCATCGAGAGCCTGATTCAGGCGGGAGCTTTCGACTCGGTCTCCCGGCACCGGGCCCAACTCATGGCCTCGCTGGATGTGGCCACCAATTACGGGCAGGCCATCCAGGAGGACAAAAAGCGCGGACAAACCTCCCTGTTCGACCTGGGAGGAGAAACCCGGGTGGTACCGGTTCCCAAGTTGGTGGAAATCCCGGAATGGCCCAGAAGCGAGATCCTCTCCAAAGAAAAGGAGATGCTCGGATTCTACGTGTCCGGCCATCCCCTGACCAGGTATGAGGAGGAGCTGAAGACCTTCTCCACCAGAAACACCCAGACCATCGAGGAGGCCAAAGACGGCGAGGAGCTCTATATCGGAGGCATCATCACCAACGTGAAGACCAGCGTGGACCGCAAGAAAAAGCAGATGGGCTTTGCCACCCTGGAGGACTTTCTGGGAACCGTGGAGGTGGTCATCTTCTCCGACTGCTATGAGCAGAATCGCAGGCTGATAAGGGCGGATTCCATGATACTGGTCAAGGGAAGAGCATCCACCAAAGAGGGGGAGAAGGCCAAGGTGGTGGCCTCGGACATCATCGGCTTAAGCAAGGTCTACCAGAAGCTCACACCCTTTTTGCACGTCTTGCTGGTTTCCTCCGGAGAAAGCCAGGACATCGTATCGGAGCTTAAGGAGGTTCTCTCCGCTCATCCCGGAAAGTCGCCGGTGGTGCTTCACGTGCGGTCCGACCACGAGGAACTGAGAATGAGGCTGAAGAAGACGGACGTGGAGGTCTCCGGGGAGCTTTTGGACAAGCTGAAGTGTCTGTGCGGCGAGAAGAACGTGTACGTCAATCGCAGTTGAGAAGCCGGTGGAGAGTGCGAAAGATTGTGAGAGAAAGCCTGTCGCAGGCTTTCACGATTTCCCCTAAAACCCAAAGAGGAATCCCTTTGTAAGGACATCCCCGCTCTTTTTCAAATCCACACAGAAACGCTGATTGATGTGCCAAGGTCCCACTGCGACTCTATTCTGGACAGCCGGTTATTACATCAAACCACTTCGATTGAATTGACGTTTCGATCGGGGCTGAATATCGTCTGATGTCACCATCGTGTCTGGATACGGCCACTTTAGGGCAGTCGGCCCAATCAGAACAGAGGCCGAACCTCGAAAGAGACTCGGCCAGATGTTTGACCAGCCGGAAGCAAAACCCCTCTCCCGCTCAAGCCAGGGGGCTTCGGGAAGCCGACTCGAGACTACCATCTGTGTCAGCATTGGCTTGCGTTGGTGGCCATTACCTTAAAACCTCAAGGCTTCTGCAGTCCTCTAATTCCGGATTACCCAGATGCGGACCCTGACCCAATTAACTTGGGTATCGTTGACCTGACGAATCACTTTGATTGTGGAATTGTCCAGATCGTACCAATACGCTCCCCCATAAGTGCCGTCGTCTCTCCATCCCCCGTAGCCTTCATGGTGAGGTCCTGTAACGGTCCCGGAGTTGTCATATAGCATCAGGTCGACGACGTAGTCGTGATAGTTGCCGCCGAGGTTATGGGTCAATGTGAGGATTTGTCCTTGGTTGATAACCTGCCATTCGCTGTTATAGTCGGGCTTGGGGAAACCATAGTATCGCTTTACTTGATGGCTGAATACATCGATATCGCCGTCGTTATCCATGACCACCTCATACTCTGCGTCATCAAGATTGTAAATCACGAAACCGTAGTTGTTTACACCAACTTGATAGTCATCACTGGTGGTATGGCCGCTGAACTTAATGTAGGGGTATGTGCTATGGATCTCCAACTCCTCTCCTGGACTGGTCGTCCCGATCCCCACCATATCTGAGCTTGTCTGGAGCCTGACCACAGTCCCATCATCAATCCATCCACCCACTCCTCCCGAACTTGACCCCGCTACCACCGCGCTGTCCGCCACCAGAGCCCGGTAGGCGTAACCTACACTGGTGAATCTCAACCTTTCGGACATTTGCTCGCCCTCGACCCAGATCTCCAACCAATACTCCTCTGAGAAATTCAAGTCTATCCCACCGACAGTGGCACCTCCCAAGATGACGTTGAAAAGGCCATTGGTAACTCCAACATCGGTCTGTGTCTCCTCCCACCTCATATCCCCTCCTGAAGAGGCGTTGTAGACTTTGAAGGTGATGTCGTACGTTCCGGTCAAGGGACCACCGGAATCATCCGTCAACATCCCCTGGTAGTTGATCAGCTTGGGAATGTCTGCCAAAGCCATGCCGGCGGCAAATGCCAGGACAGTAATACTGATGAAAAGAGTGAAGCGGTGCATGGAAACCCTCCTTGTGTTGTGGGTTCAAGCTGACCGCCAATATAAGAGGATGTTCCAAGCATTACAAGAAGAGAAAATCTCCCAATGACAGAATTCTTCAACGGTTCAAATAAAAAAAGACGCCTCCCGCTCAAGCCTAAGGGGCCTTCGTGTCAAAAGCCCGACGGTCGGCAGACATTCCTGTTCTGAGTTCACGCGGCAAGTCTGTTCAATGCCGAGGAATAGCAGCTCCAGCTTGGTTCCTTCAGTTGACATGATAGGCACACCGAAACACCGGCAGAAAAGGCAACCTACAGATCCCCAAGCTCGAAATACATTCCGGTGCCGAATGAGAGCACCCAATCGTTGGTTTCCAGCGACTTGGCAAAGTCCAGGCGGCTGACCCTCCAACTGTGGGATTTGGTGAACCCAAATCGCAAACCCAACCCCACGTCGGAGTGAAGCTTCTGCCCCACCGGAGTTTCGTCCCACACGTAGCCGCCATCGAAGAAGACCACCCCACCCAAGCCAACGGTCAATATTCTCCAGGAAGAGAAAACTCGATCCTCGAAATTGAAGACCACTTCGTTCTTCCCGGAGAAACGATAGCGTTCAAAACCCCTTAGGCCGGTGATCCCGTCTAAAAACAATTGATAGCCGTTCTCCTGGCGCGACGATAGAATTCCCAGCGCCCTGAGGACCAGGGTTTGCGGGCCGGGCAGGCCCCAATAGAACCGCGCCTCGGTCCGGGACGATAATCTTTCCCACTTCACGTTTTCGAATTCCCCTTTGGTCGACTGGGCGAAGAAGAGATACCGATTGGGACCTAAGTAAAACGGCAGGACCAGTCTGAAGGAAAAAACGTCGGTCCTCTGCTTGGAAAAGAGACGGTCCAGATTAAAACCCCATCTGCCCTGGACGCGAAAGCCGAAATCGAAATCCTCGATATTGCCGAAATTATCGACGTAGCACAATGTCTCAAACCGGGGGCGCCACAGTTCCAGGGAAAGGCCCAGGTGCTGCAGGTTGCTGGAAGGCGGCAGGAGCCGGGCATAGCTTGCCGAATCGTCGCCGGAAACAAAGGAGTGTTGCCTGTTTTCCCGTTGGTAAAACGTGCTGAGTATCTTCTTCCAGTCCGCGCCGAAGGACCTGCCCAGCTCTGCGTAGAATTTCTCGTTTTCTTTCCGGTAGGAAAAAACTTCTTTGCCCTCCTGGTAGTAATCGATTCTCTCATCTTCATTCAGGTATCGGCTGCCGAAGGAGTTTTCGGTTTCAAGCGAGTAAAAGGGAAGTCCAAAAGCCATGTCATAAAGATGTCCGTCCGAGCGAAGATACACATTCGTGTTCAGAACCAGGCGCTTCCCCAGGAAGTTGCGATCCAGGAAGGATAATTGACCGGTTTCCTTCTCCGAGGTCTTGGTGTAGCCCACGACCAGACTCTTGCCCCAACCCAAAAGGTTATGTTCCTCGAAGTAGGTTCCCGCGGAGTAGTGCTTTCCCACCATATTGCCTGAAAAGGCAATCACCGTGCTCCATTGATCCTGGGTGTTCACCGAGACTACTACTCCGCCGTCGTCGTTTCTCCTTTCCTGGATGGCTACCTTTCCCAGAAACCCCAAGCTCCGCAGGTTTCTCTCGCTTTCCGCCAAAAGCTTTTGATCATAAACGTCTCCCTCCCTGAACAGAAGCTCCTGCCGGACGACCCACTCCCTGGTGCGGAAGTGCAGGCCGTTTGCCAGCAGGAAGAGTCTTTTGTTTTCCTCCTGTATATCCGGATCGAAGACGTCCTTGCAGAGTATTTCCACCTTGGCTATGCGAGGCCGGGGACTATCATCTGCCGAGGCTGCTTGCTCGCCGCCAGCGGCAAAACCGGGAATTCCCCAAAGCAGCAAGAAACAGAAAAGCACCCCCCAGAATCGTTTTAGAGCGTAACCTTTTTTGGACATCTTGAAATACTCCGTCATCTATACGAGGAAAAGAAACGGAGACGTAAGACCGGTGTGATCGCTTGTGGGTTTTCGCTTGACTATTCCCGGATTTGTGTTACGTTACTGACAGAAAAGAGCATTTTTGCTCGTCCGGCACGAATTGGCGCCGCCTCCCGTTTCCGGACAACCCGGGGCCAGAAGGAAGATACGGGCTCGGAATGGAACATGAATTCGATAACTCCCCAGTCAACTATATTTGAAGGAGTGTGATATGAGCGTTTCGAGAGCGATTTGTTCTGCCTTGGCCTTATCGGTTTTTTGCCTGCTGGTTTCCGCCACTGCTTTCCCCAAGGACAAGGTGGATCAGGAGATAGAACAGGTGCAGAAGATGATCGAGGAGAAGGGATACCACTGGACCGCGGGCAGAACCTCGGTCTCCGAGCTGTCGGAGGCCGAAAGGCAGCACCTTCTGGGCTTTCGGGCGCCGGAATGGTATGACGACTGGTACCGGCAGGCCAAGAAGATCGAAGCTGTGCCCACCGCTTATTTTCCTCCGGTGTTCGACTGGCGCGATTCCAACATCGTGACTCCGGTAAAAAACCAGGGCGGCTGCGGAAGCTGCTGGATCTTCGGGGCGGTGGGAGCCTTGGAGGGGATGGCCAAGCTGTATGGAGAGAAAGAGCTGGACCTTTCCGAACAGCAAATCCTCTCCTGTGTTTCCTACGGCTGGGGATGCAACGGCGGCTGGATGGACATCTGCTATGAGCACTTTCAGGAATTCGGCTCCATAGCCGAGGCCTGCCAGCCCTACCTGGGCAATGACACCTATCCCTGTCTGGAGGAATCCTGCGAGGTGCTGGCCAAGGTCACCGGCTGGACTCCGGTGGCCAACGACGTAAACGCCATAAAGACCGCCCTGCTCACCGGGCCGGTATCCTGCGCCTTCACCGTTTACAGCGACTTCGACCACTACACCGGCGGCTGCTACCAGCACGAAGGTGACGATCCCTGCAATCACGCCATCGTGCTTATCGGCTGGGACGACACCATGTGCGACGGGGAGGGAGCCTGGA
>CAZWAO010000131.1:0-7645 GCA_964631815.1 uncultured Ignavibacteria bacterium
ACCAGCACGTTGAAGGACTCCGGGATTCCCGGCTCGGGCGCGTTCTCGCCTTTGACTATGGCCTCGTACACTCGGGATCGGCCCTGCACGTCGTCGGATTTCACCGTCAGCATCTCCTGCAGGGTGTAAGCCGCCCCGTAGGCTTCTAAAGCCCACACCTCCATCTCTCCGAACCTCTGGCCTCCGAACTGGGCCTTACCGCCCAGAGGTTGCTGGGTGACTAAGGAGTAGGGCCCGATGGAGCGGGCGTGAATCTTGTCATCCACCAGATGCGAAAGCTTCATCATATATATGTAGCCCACGGTGACCGGGTCGTCGAAGGGCTCACCGCTCATGCCGTCGTACAGCAGGCTCTTGCCCGATTCCGGCAGTTTTTCGTCTTTTAAGCACTCCCTCACCTCACCCAGGTCGGCCCCGTCGAAGACCGGACAGGAGACGTAGTATTTGCCCTTCTGGGCGGCCCAGCCCAGGTGGGTCTCCAGTATCTGCCCCACGTTCATGCGGGAGGGAACCCCCAGGGGATTGAGTATCAGATCCACCGGAGTTCCATCCGGCAGATAGGGCATGTCCTCCACCGGCACGATCTTGGATACCACTCCCTTGTTGCCGTGCCGGCCGGCCATCTTGTCCCCCACCGACAGCCTTCTTTTGGTGGCCACGCTCACCTTTCCCAGTTGGACCACGCCCGGAGGCAGTTCCGCGCCCCGGATCACCTTCTCCAAGTCCACGTCGAATTGCGCCCTCCTCCGGGTTATGAGATTCTGATAGTTGGAAAGAAGCGTTTCCACTTTCTTGCTCACCCGGGGGTTCTGACAGAAGCCCTCTTCCGCCCTCAGCTCGTCCGGGTCGATGTTCTTGAACGAGTCCTCTTTGAACTTGGACCCGGCCCGGAAAACGATGGAATCGTCGTCCGCCTTGCGAACCGTGTTGGCGACTTGGCCTTCCAAAAGCTTGGTCAATTTCTCATTGAGCAGGCCCCTGAGCGCATCCTGCTGTTTCTGAAACGACCTCCTCAGCCGGGCTATTTCGTTTTTCTCTGCCTTCTTGACCTCCTCCCCCCTTTCCTTCCGGGAGAAGACCTTGGCATCGATCACTATCCCCTTCATTCCCGGCGGCGCCTTCAAGGAGGCGTCCTTCACGTCTCCGGCTTTCTCTCCGAAGATGGCCCGCAGCAGCCTCTCCTCCGGCGACAGCTCGGTCTCGCCTTTGGGGGTAACCTTACCCACCAGAACGTCGCCCGCCTCCACCTCCGCGCCGATCCGGATCACCCCCCTCTCGTCTAAATTGGCCAGGGCTTCCTCCGAGACGTTGGGTATCTCCCGGGTGATCTCCTCTGCTCCCCTCTTGGTTTCTCTCACCTGGATCTCGAATTCCTCGATATGTATGGAGGTGAAAGTATCTTCCTCCACCTGCCTCTCGCTGACTATGATGGCGTCCTCGTAATTGTAACCTCTCCAGGGCATGAAGGCCACCAGCACGTTTTTTCCCAAGGCCAGCTCTCCGGCGCAGGTGGCCGCCCCGTCTGCGATGCAGTCGCCTCTCTTGACCTTCTCCCCCACCTCCACCAGCGGCCTCTGGTTGAGGCAGGTGTCTTGGTTGGAACGGCGGAATTTCTCCAGCTCGTATTCATCCACCTCGGCTATGTCCACTTCCGAGGTGTGATCGGTGGGTCTGATCACGATCTTATCGGCGGTTACGGACTCCACCACCCCGTCCCTCCTGGCCACCACGATGGCCCCGGAATCGACGGCCGCGCGTTTCTCCATGCCGGTTCCGATAAAAGGAGGCTCGGTCACCAAAAGCGGCACTGCTTGTCTTTGCATATTGGAGCCCATCAGAGCCCGGTTGGCGTCGTCGTGGCCCAGAAAGGGAATCAAAGCCGCCGCCACGCTGACCAACTGTTTGGGCGAAACGTCCATGTAATCGATGTTCTTGGCCGGGACCATGAGGAAATCCCCCCGGTGCCGGGCCTTGACGATGCTGTTTTCGAACCGTCCCTCTTTGTCCAGAGGCTCATTGGCCTGGGCGATGACGAAGTTATCTTCCCGGTCGGCGCTTAAGAACTCCGTTTCGTCGCTGACCTTCCCCCTTTTCACCTTCCGGTAGGGGGTCTCCAGAAAACCGTACTCGTTGATCCGGGCATAGGTGGAAAGCGAGCCGATCAGTCCGATGTTGGGACCTTCCGGCGTTTCGATGGGACACATCCGCCCGTAATGGGTGTGATGCACGTCGCGAACCTCGAACCCTGCCCGTTCCCGGGTCAGACCACCCGGTCCCAGGGCGGAAAGACGTCTCTTATGGGTCAGTTCGGCGATGGGATTGGTCTGGTCCATGAACTGCGAAAGCTGGGACGACCCGAAGAAGGTTTCGATCACCGCCGATACGGTTCTGGCATTCACCAGATCATGCGGGGTCAGAGTTTCGGTGTCCTTCAGGCTCATCCTCTCCCTGATGGTGCGGGCCATGCGGGAGAGTCCGATGGAGAATTGATTGGCCAGTAGCTCCCCTACGGTTCTGGCTCTGCGGTTGCCCAGATGGTCTATGTCGTCCACGTAGCCCTCGCCGTTCCTCAAGCCCACCAGGTACTTGATTATCACCACGAAGTCCTGCGGATCCAGCACGGTTTTCTTGAGAGGGACGTCCAGCCTCAACCTCTGATTTATCATGTGCCGGCCCACCTCACCCAGGTCGTAGCGCTTGGAAGTGAAGAACAGCCTGTCCAGAAGACCTTTGGCCACCTCCTCGGTGGGAGGCTCTCCGGGGCGGAGAAGCGAATACATCTTCATCAAGGCCTCCATCTGCGACCCGGTGGCGTCCTTCTGCAGGGTGTTCAAGGCCACGCTCACTTCCCTTTGGGGATCGAAGGCCAAGACTTTTATCTTATGGATACCCAACTCCTTCAGCCGGTCCAGATGAGCCTGATCGATGCTGTCCGTGGGGGACAAAACCACTTCGCCGGTTTTTTTGTCCACCACCGTTTCCGCACTGACCCGGCCCAGCACCTCGGCGTCCTTGGCGTGGGAAAGGTCCGCCTTCTCGATCTGGTGAAACAGGCTCAATATCTCCTCGTCCGAGGAGTAGCCCAAAGCCCGCAGGAAAGTGGTGGCCGGTATCCTTCTGCGGCTGTCGATGTTGACGTACATTATGTCGTTGACGTCCATGCTGAACTCCACCCAGGAACCGCGATAGGGAATGATGCGGGCCGAGAAAAGCCTTTTTCCGCTGGGGTGCACTTCTTCGTCGAAGAAGACTCCGGGAGACCGATGCAGCTGGCTCACCACCACCCTCTCGGCTCCGTTGATGATGAAGGTCCCCTTCTCGGTTATCAGAGGCAACTCGCCCAAGAAAACATCCTGTTCGATGATGTCCTTAACCGCCTTGGACTTCCCCTGGCTCTCGCGCACCACCAACCTGAGAGTGGCCTTAAGCGGAGCGGCAAAGGACATGTTCCTCTCCAGACACTCTCTCACGGTGTAACGGGGCGTTCCCAGGGAGTAGCGGACGAACTCCAACGAATAGTTCTCCCTGACGTCGCTGATGGGGAAGACGGTGTCGAAGACCGACTGCAGGCCCTTATCTTCCCTCTTCTCCGGATCCACCTCCATCTGCAGAAACCCTTCATACGACCTCAGTTGTACTTCCAGGAGGTTCGGAATATCCGGGTCCGAACTCAACTTGGAGAAAGATCTCCTCTCCAGCTTCTTTACTCTCTGCAATTCTACCACGCTCCTTTTGGCCAAAAAGATCAACCGCAACGGTTGACCTTCCAGCCGACAGAGTTTAGATTACAGAAGGCTGATGTTCTAATCCCAGGATTGGTTTTCAGGTGAAAACGGAATCCATGTCTTTTTTGTCGTGTCATAAGACCGAGACTTGTCGCATCCGTAACTGGCCCAGGCGGAGGGCCGCCATCTTGTATCCGGCACAGTCGGCGCGAATCCGAGTCTCGGTAAGCCGAACCTTCAGCTCCAGTTGACCCGGCCGTAGTTCAGGGCAAAAGCGAAAATCGTAGAATCGGACGCCCGCTTTGGCGGCCATGAGCTAAGAGCACGTCTATCGGTTCGCCGCACAACGGCTTTGGTTTACGGTCGGGCAGCGATCCTTTCGGTCCCATCCTACTTTATTTCCACCGTGGCCCCAACCTCACTCAACTTGGCTTTGACCTTCTCAGCCTCTTCCTTGGTCACCCCCTCCTTGACCGGCTTGGGCGCCCCGTCCACCAGATCCTTGGCCTCTTTCAGCCCCAATCCGGTCAGCTCCCGGACGACTTTGATGACCTGGATCTTCTTGTCTCCCACCGCCGACAGAACCGCGGTGAACTCCGTCTGTTCCTCGGCGGCAGCACCGGCTTCTCCGCCTCCTGCGGGGACCGCCATCTGTGCCACGGGAGCCGCGGCCGTGACCCCGAACTTATCCTGAAGGCTCTTGGAGAGTTCGGCCAACTCCAGAACGCTCATCTTCTCGATGAGCTGGATCACCTGATCCACATTGCTTCCGCTTTCCACAGACTTTTCTTCCTTGGCCGTTCCTTCGGCCTTCTTGGTCTCCGTCTTCTTGGTCGACTTATCGGAACCTGTGGTCATGATGCTCAAACCTCCCTATCCGTGTTGTTCTCCACGTTTTTTCTTTGGGCCTTTTCCGCCTGGCCTGACGAAACGAAGCGGGAGACTTCGTTTAGAAGCGTCGCCGCGGCCGGAAGGAAGCATGGACCCGCATTTTCTCGTTACCACTCCCGTATGTTCAGACAACCAGGATGTCCTTTATTTGTATTCGCCCTGCGTCGTAACTTCCCTATCGAACCTACGCCGGGAAGATTCTCATGCCGCCTGGGACTTGTTCTCCCTTATGGCGTCGATGGTACACACGAACTCTCTTAGGATTCCGTTCAGAGTGCCCACCAGACCGGCCAGAGGCGAGTTCAGGCCGGAAACCACTTGAGCCAGCAGAACCTCTCTGCCGGGGAGGGCGGCCAGAGTCTTAAGATGGCTTTGGTCGAATACCCTTCCCTCCAGCCAAATGATCTTGACCTTGGGTCGCTCCAGCTTCCGGAAGAGATCGTATAATGCCTTGGCCGGAGCCAGGGCGTCCTGGTAGGAAAACACCAGGCCGGTAGGCCCTTTGAGCGAGTCCAGTATTGCCTCAAACCCGCCTTGCTGGGCGGCCCTGCGAATCAGGGTGTTCTTGGTGATCTTGTACTCCGCCTGCTTCTCCTTCAGATCCCTT
This sequence comes from uncultured Ignavibacteria bacterium, assembly GCA_964631815.1. Lineage (GTDB taxonomy): Bacteria > Zixibacteria > MSB-5A5 > MSB-5A5 > SM1-73 > SM23-73-3. Next base: position 5,224 of record CAZWAO010000131.1, read on the forward strand.
CTGAGCTTGGAGATCTCCTCCACGTTCAATCCCCTGAAGTCGGTGAGAAAGAGGCTCTTGGTCAGCGAGAGCTTCTCCTGAAGTCGGCTTACGGTTTCCTCTTTTTCGGTTTTGAGCATGCCTTCATTCCTTCGGATTTGATGCTGTTGTTCTGAGCTTGGCCCATCCGGTCTGGCAATCAACCGGATGATGATCTTGCCGGCGGCTCACTGCTTGAGCGCGGCTACGACCGCCGCAGTGTCCAGGTTAACTCCCGGACCCATGGTGCTGGTAATGGTGGCGCTTTTCAGGTAGGTGCCCTTCACCGCGGATGGTTTGGCTCTCATGATCACGTCTAAAAACGCCTTGGCGTTTCCCGCCAGCTGCTCTTCGGTAAAGGACATTTTGCCTATGGACACGCCGATGTTGCCTCCCCGGTCCACCCGGAACTCGATCTTGCCTGTCTTGAGCTCTTTCACCGCCTTGCCCACGTCGAACGTCACCGTGCCCGATTTGGGGTTGGGCATCATTCTCTTGGTGCCCAGGATCTTCCCCAGTTTCCCCACCTGCCCCATCACGTCGGGCGTGGCCACCACCACGTCTACGTCCAGCCATCCCTGCTGTATCTTTTCGATGTACTCTTCCAGCCCTACGAAATCCGCCCCCGCTTCCTGGGCCTCTTTTTCCTTCTCCCCCTTGGTGAGAACCAAAACCTTTATCTTCCTGCCCGTGCCGCTGGGCAGAAGGGCGGTTCCCCGCACCATCTGGTCGGCGTGCTTGGGATCCACGCCCAGTCTCAGCGACATCTCCACGGTCTCGTCGAACTTGGCGTAGGTGCACTCCTTGAGCTTTCTTATGGCCTCATCCAAGCCGTAAGCCTTTCCCCTCTCCACCTTCTCTTTCGCCTGTCTGTAGTTCTTTCCTCTTTTCATATGCTCAGATCCGCTCCCTCGATTCTGGGTTGGTTCAGTCCACCACCTGTATTCCCATGCTGCGGGCCGTTCCCTCCACCAGCCTCATGGCCGATTCCATGGTGGAGGCGTTCAGATCCTTCATTTTGGTCTGGGCGATTTCCTTGACCTGGGTTCTGGTCACCTGGCCCACCTTGGTGCGGTTGGGTTCTCCGGAGCCCTTTTCCACGCCGGCCGCCTTCTTCAGAAGCACGGAAGCGGGCGGGCTTTTGGTGATGAATGAAAACGTCTTGTCCGCGTAAATGGTGATGACCACCGGGATGATAAGCCCGGTCTGCTTCTGGGTTTTGGCGTTGAACTGTTTGCAGAAATCCATCATGTTCACCCCGTGTTGACCCAGAGCAGGTCCCACCGGGGGAGCCGGCGTGGCATTCCCCGCGGGAATCTGAAGCTTGACCATTCCAACAATCTTTTTCGCCACTCTGCACCTGTCTTTCGTTGTATCCGACCGACGTCGATTCTGTTCACCACGGCTTTGGTTTGTCCTCGGCGACAGCCAGACGACCGGCCGTGTCTCTCTGATCTTTCCTTATCTATCCTCTTTCCTTTTGAAACCCAAACCGAAGCTTCAACTCCTGGACACCAGAAACACCCGGTCAAAGCCGCGGATCGATTCCCTGTTTTTTCACTCTCTTACTCGAGATGGAGCCTTTCGGGTCGACCGGCCTATACCGTCTGAACCTGCAGGAAGTCCAACTCCACCGGAGTGGGTCGCCCGAAGATGCTTACCATTACCTTGAGCTTCTTCCTCTCCTGGTCCACCTCGCTTACGAAGCCGGAGAAATCGGTGAACGGACCATCGATCACCTTCACCTGATCTCCGCTCTTGAAAGGCACCTCCTCGTAATCTCTGGTTCTTCCCCGCTCCACCTGCTTAAGCAGTCTTTCCACTTCCTCCGGTTTGAGGGGGACGGGCTTGCCCTGGGCGCCGACGAAACTGGTCACTCCCGGCGTGCTGGTCACCAGGTGCACGGTTTCCTTGGTCAAAACCATCTCCACCAGGATGTAGCTGGGGAGGAATTTCTTGACCGTGGTGGATCTCTTGCCCTGTTTCATCTCCACCACCGTCTCCGTGGGAACCAGCACCCTTCCCATGGTATCTTCCAGACCCTGCGTGGCTATGACGTTCTCCAGGTACCTCTTCGCCTTTTGCTCATGACCGGAATAGGTATGAGCCACGAACCATTTTTTCTCCATCTATCCTTGTCTTTCCCCTCCTCCCCTGGAAAGGAAACCAGCCTACCCCAGCAGAATGTTGGCCAGGTTGGAGAGCACCATGTCCACCAGGCCGATGAACACGGCCAACACAAGGGAAACCACGATCACGATGATGGTGGAGTATATCAGCTCCTCCCTGGTGGTCCAGGTTACTTTGGTAAGCTCGAGTCTCACCTCTTTTAGAAACTGTTTTATCTTTTCGAACATGGCCGGAACGTATCCTTCCAAGCAGGTCTGGAGGGACTCGAACCCCC
>CAZWAO010000132.1:0-7626 GCA_964631815.1 uncultured Ignavibacteria bacterium
ACAGGCTGCGAGGATTGATACGGGAGCTTGGCTTGGAGGATAAAGTGATCCTGGTCGGCTTTCGGCCTGATGCTGCCCGAATACTGAGAGCACTGGACATATTTGCTTTTCCATCATATAAGGAGACCTTCGGCATGTCTCTGTTGGAGGCCATGGCCATGGGCGTCCCGGTCGTGGCCACCGACTCCGGGGGGGTCCCGGAGATCCTGGATTACGGGAAGTGCGGCCTTCTAATACCCCCGCGTCAAAGCCCCCCGCTGGCTGAAGCCACCAAACAATATCTGAAAGACCCCGACTTGGCCAGAAGTATGGCCCATCATGCCCGCAAGCGTGTGGAGCAGGAATACGATTTGCGGCTGGTATTGGACAAAATCGAAAACCTATACCTCGGCTTACCACTTGAGGCGCGAGTCTGAGGCCCGAGTCATCAGTGTTTCATGTCACTGAGAGAAGGAATATGCCCGCCAAGATCAAGAGCGAGCCGAAGAGCCTTATCCTTCCGTATCCTTCGCGCAGGAATAAGCTGCCCAAGATCACCCCGAATACGATGCTCACGTTTCTCGCCGCGCCTAAATAGCTGACCTTGCTCATCTGCAGGGCATAAAGAAAAAAGGCTGCGCTTACGAAGCCAAACAGTCCCATCAGAATCAAATCTCTTAAGTTTGCTTTGAATTCCTCCGGCATCTGCCTGCCTTTCCCCCTGACGACCAGGACTGCAACCAGGCCCAGGGTCATGGCGCAGATTATCAGATAGTATAAGGTGAACGGCTCCACCGAGTCCAGGTTCTTCTTGTTGATCAAAGAATAAGCAGCGGTGCATGCTCCCGCACCCATCGAAAAAAGAAAGGCTTTGCTTCTCAGTGCCTTGAATGGCAGGGAGAGATGTCGAGGCTTGAAGGACGGCAGATGTATCACATATGATCCCAGGATGGTAATCAGAATCCCCAGCAGCCCCAGCCAGGTGACTTTTTCTTTGAACAAGGTCAAAGCGAATATCAGGATGAAGATGGGACCGAAGCTGCGGGTCACGGGGAAGACTATAGAGAGGTCTCCATTTTCATAAGCTCCGGCCAGGAACAGGTAGTAGACCAAGCCGGTTGCGCCACAGGCCAACACTCCCACCCATGACCACAGATCGGTCGGCAGACTGCCCTCCCCGAGCAGGTTCCGTCCCCAGATCAAAACCGGCAAAAAGAGTATCATCGACATCAAAGATGCCACGGCGACGAAAGCCAGTTTTCTGGCGCTTGCCTTGATCAACAGGTTCAGAGCAGCCTGCAGGAACGCGGAGACTAAAACCAAAACAACGGCTGATAGCGGCATACGGACTACTCCGGTGATTCAGCGGGCCGACGCCTGGCGTCAGAGGAAGTCAACTTCAAGCCGACCATGCGGCCTAACCGAGAAAGCTTCTCACAATCTAAGGGATTTTCCAAAATACGAAAGATCAAACTTCAAGCAGTTGCGAGTAATCGGTTGGATTCGGAAAAAAATGCTTTACAAGCCCGGATTGACGGCGTATTATCTTTCCTTAACGGAGTTAAAGATGGAGGATACCCGAACTCCCTCTGTTTCATTGGATCGAACTCGTCTGTACCATCTGAAATATGGATAACAAACTCAGTCTGGGTGTTGACATAGGATCGGTCAGCGTCAAGCTGGCATTGCTTTCGCCCGAGAGGGAAATCCTTCGCACCTTCTACCTCAGGTCCAAGGGGCAGAGCCTGTCGACCCTCAAGGCCATTCTGGAAGATCTCTTCCGAGATGTGTCTCCCGACGACATAGGAGCGTTTGCCGCCACCGGCACGGGCGGTCGGCTGGTCAACTCTATTTTGGGCGGAGCCTTCGTGAACGAGGTCATCGCCCAGGTCAACGCCACCGGATTTCTGCATCCGGAAGTGCGAACGGTCATCGAGATGGGCGGCGAGGACTCCAAGCTGATTCAATTAAGATGGGATGAGGGTCAAGGGGCGGCGGTTCTGGAGGATTTCTCCATGAACGCCCTTTGTGCCGCCGGCACCGGCTCATTTCTGGATCAACAGGCCAACCGTCTCAAGATATCCATAGAAGAGGAGTTCGGCCAACTGGCTTTGAAGTCCAAAACTCCTCCCCGGATTGCCGGAAGATGCAGCGTCTTCGCCAAGTCCGACATGATCCACCTGCAGCAGATAGCCACCCCGGACTACGACATCGTCGCCGGCCTGTGCTTTGCCATGGCCAGGAATTTCAAAGGCTCCGTCGCCAAAGGAAAGAACGTGCAAAAACCCATCTCCTTCCAGGGTGGCGTGGCGGCCAATCCGGGAATGAGAAGGGCTTTCCGAGAGGTATTCGGGCTTTCGGAAAATGAATTGATTATTCCCCGGTACCATAAGGAGATGGGTGCCATTGGGGCGGCCTTGTCCGTCATGCAGGCAGATCTATCCTCCGCTCCTTTCTGCGGACTGGATAGTCTGAATCGTCATTTGGAGTCCAGGACCAAGCAACATAAGGGCAAGGAGCCTCTGGTCTTTGCTTTCCCTGAGAGCAAGTATTACGAAACGACGCAAAAGCACCGCGTTCCGCAGGACGACCGAATCGATGCCTTTCTGGGGATCGATGTCGGTTCCCTGTCCACCAACGTGGTAGCCATAGACAGGAACAAGCAGGTTATCGCCAGAATCTATCTTATGACCGAAGGGCGTCCTATCGAGGCGGTCAAACGCGGGCTGAAGATAGTCGGCGATCAAATCAAGCATAAGGTAAACGTGCTGGGCGTGGGAACTACGGGATCAGGACGATACCTCACCGGGGATTTCGTGGGGGCGGACGTGGTGCACAATGAGATCACCGCCCAGGCCATTGCGGCGGTCAGCATCGACCCTCATGTCGACACCATTTTCGAAATCGGAGGCCAGGATTCCAAGTACATCGGGCTGCAGGATGGAGCCGTGGTCGATTTCGAGATGAACAAGGTTTGCGCCGCCGGAACCGGCTCCTTTCTGCAGGAGCAGGCGGAGAAGCTCTCCATCAACATTGAGGAGGAATTCGGGGACCTGGCGTTGGCGTCCAAGTGCCCGGTCAATTGCGGGGAGCGCTGCACGGTGTTCATGGAATCCGACTTAGTGGCGCACCAGCAGGCCGGAGTTCCCAAAGAGGACCTGGTGGCCGGTCTGGCCTATTCCATAGTTTACAACTATCTGAACAAGGTGGTGGGGGATCGGAAAATCGGCGATCACATCTTTTTCCAGGGGGGTGTAGCCTGGAACAAATCGGTGGTTGCCGCCTTCGAGAAGGTCACCGGCAAGCAGATAACCGTGCCCCCGCATCACGATGTGACCGGCGCCATAGGTGCGGCCATCCTGGCGATGGAGGAGCATCAGGGCGGCGCCGGCAATTTCAAAGGATTCGACTTGTCGGAGAAGGAATATTCCGTCTCCACCTTCGAATGTACCGACTGCGCCAATAACTGCGAGATAAAGGAAGTGAAGGTCGAGGGCGAAACGCCTTTGTTCTATGGCAGCCGCTGTGAGAAATACGACACCAAGAGAAAGTCCGCACAGACCGATATCCCGGATCTTTTCCGCGAGCGGGAAAGATTGCTCTTCGGCCTGCACAAGGAGTTCGTCACATCCCCGACCGATTCGACTTCCAAAAGCAGGAAGACCATCGGCATTCCCCGGACTCTGTTCTTCTATGAGTTCTTCCCCTACTGGGCCACTTTCTTCAGCGAGTTGGGCTTTCAAGTTGTCCTTTCCGACCGCACCAACAAGGGAATCATCCGACAGGGAGTGGAGCAGGTTCTCTCCGAGACCTGCTTTCCCGTTAAGGTGGCGCACGGTCATGTCCTGAACCTGCTCAATAAGAAGGTCGACTACATCTTTCTGCCCAGCCTGATCAACATGAAAAAGGAAGATGACCACAATTATGAGAACTACGCCTGCCCCTATGTTCAGTCCCTGCCCTATGTGATTAAAGCCGCCGTGGACTTGCAGAAACACACTACCCGAATAATCACTTTTCCTGTCTATTTCCAGTTTGACAGAAGCGTTTTGCTCAGAATCATGCGTCAGCTTGGCAAGGAGTTGCGGGTGAGCAAAAAGCAAATAGAGAAAGCCCAGATCAGGGCAGACCAATGTCAGGAGGAGTTTTACAGGAGGCTGTCTGTCAAGGGTGAGGAGGCTTTACTGAATCTAAAGGAAGACCAGAAAGCCCTGGTGATCGTGGGAAGGCCATACAACACCTGTGATACCGAGCTTAGCCTGAACCTGCCCAAAAAGCTGGCGGATTTGGGCGTTCTGGCAATACCTATGGATTTCCTAATCCATGATCCGAGAATCAAAAGGGATCATCTGCCCCGCATGTATTGGAAATATGGCCAGAAGATTCTGGCCGCGTCGGAGGTGGTGAAGAATCGAAAGAATCTTTTCGGGCTGTACGTCACCAATTTCGGCTGCGGGCCGGATTCGTTCATCACCCACTTCTTCAGGAAAAATTTAAACGGCCAGCCCTATTTGCAGATCGAGCTGGACGAGCACTCGGCCGATGCCGGGGTGATCACCCGTTGCGAGGCTTTTCTGGACAGCCTGAAGAAACACCAGACCCAGGACCAGCCGGTTCCCCCGGTGCCCGCACTCCGGGGATTCGAGAATCATCGAACCGTCTACATCCCCTACATGTGCGATCACGCTTTCAGCTTCCAGGCCGCCATGCAAGCCTGCGGCCAGGAAGCGCACGTGATGGACGAGTCGGACGAGGAAACGCTGATTCTGGGAAGGAAGCTCACCTCCGGAAAGGAATGCTACCCTTGCATCCTGACCACCGGCGATTTGGTGAAATTTCTGAGAACCAAAAACATCGACCACAGCAAGGTTGCTTTCTTCATGCCCAAGGCCAATGGGCCTTGCCGGTTCGGGCAATATCATAATCTGCATCGCATAATATTGGATGAGCTGGGATACTCCGACGTTCCCATCATATCTCCCGACTCCAAGGATTCCTATTCCACCGTTTCGAATCTGGACGGGGATTTCAGAAAACTCGCCTGGAAAGGGATGGTGGCAACGGATCTTCTTCTCAAGCTTCTTCATCAGACCAGACCCTATGAAAAGAACAAAGGCGAGACCGACCGGGTCTACCAACGGTGTTTGGAGCAGTTGACCAGAACCATACAATCCAAGGGGGACATCGAGGAGACGCTCAGTTGGGCGAAGGGGATGTTCGAAAAAATCGAAAAGCGTGATTCTGAAAGGAAACCCATCATTGGGGTGGTGGGCGAGATATACATCAGATCCAACAGGTTCTCCAACAACGACCTGGTGAGGAAAATCGAGGCTTTGGGCGGCGAGGCCTGGGTGGCCGGCATGGCCGAGTGGATCAATTACACCACCTACATGTACAAAAGTTCCAGCCGCTTGAAAAGAGCCTACAAGGACTATGCCAAGGGCTGGCTCACCGACCGGGTGCAGAGAGGAAAGGAGCATCGTCTGGAGAAAGTGCTTGAAGGCTCCATTCTCGAATGCCGCGAACCCGGAATCGCCCAAGTCTTGCAGCTTGCCGGCCCCTACCTGCACGAGTCGTTTGGCGGCGAGGCCATATTGTCCATCGGCAAAGCCATAGATTTCGTAAACCAGGGTCTTTCCGGGATTGTAAACACCATGCCTTTCACCTGCATGCCCGGAACAGTGGTTACCGCCATGTCCAAGAAGCTGCGGGAGGATTTCGACAACGTACCCTGGTTGAACTTGGCTTACGAGGGTCTTGAGGATTCAAGCGAGATCACCCGACTGGAAGCCTTCATGCATCAAGCCCGGGAATTCCAAAAGAGAGCCGCCCACCAACCGCGAAGCCGCAAGAAGCTTGTCCTAAAATCCAAGAAGTAGTTGCTCGATCTATCGAGCGGTGTTGGCCCAATGAATTGGGCAATTACGGTAAGCTTCCCCAAAGACATCTTTCCCCTACCCAGCGCACTCTGAAGAGTGCGGCTACAAAATCTCCGCCGCCTTCCCCGACACATACAGTCTATAACCGGTCAGTGGTTCGAACGAATCAAGGTGTTGGCGACGGACTACGGACCACGGACGGAATGACCGGTCAACGGATGTAGCGGATGAAACGGATGGAAACGCAACACGGCATATCGTTGCTTCCGTTTAATCCGTTGACGCTTCTTTGTGTATATCTTTAATCGGGGTATGTCTTAGAATACCGAGGAAACCGAAGCTTGGGCCAAAGCGAGGAAGCTATTGGGAAGTATTCCCAGATGCAGGACCCCCCATAGTGTAATCAGCAGGACCAGGCTTGCGCCGAGTGCCACTTGAACCCTGGCGGCTTCCGGCTGCGGTGGGCGCATGAACATGAGAACCACGATACGCAGGTAGTAGTATACCGAGATCAGGCTGTTCATCACTCCGATTATCACCAGCCAGATGAACCCGGACCTGATGGCCGCGCTGAAAACGTAGAACTTTGACATAAATCCGGCGGTGGGAGGAAATCCTGCCAAGGAGAACATGAATATCGACATCAAAACGGCTAGGACCGGAGACCTGCTCACCAGGCCGGAGTAGTCACTTAGAGTGGTATTTTCCTCCCCTTTCTTTCCGAGCAGAATCACCACGGTGAAAGCGCCAACGTTCATGAAGGTATAAGCCAACAGGTAGAAGAGGGCGCTGGATACGCCGTTGGCCCCTCCGGCCACCAGGGCCACCAGCACATAACCCGCATGAGCGATGGATGAGTAAGCCAGCATCCTTTTGATATCCGACTGCATTATGGCGATGATGTTCCCGGCGGTCATGGTCAGAACGGACATGATCCATACAATGGTTACCCAGTCTAACTCTATCCTGGCAAACGAGAAGAGAAACACTCTGAGCAATGCCGCGAATCCGGCTGCTTTGGGCCCTGCAGAGATAAAAGCCGTAACCGGCGTGGGCGCGCCCTGATAAACGTCCGGCACCCACATATGGAAAGGCACCGAGGCGATCTTGAATCCAAAACCCACCAGCAGAAGTCCTGCGCCCGCTACGGTCATCAGATTAAGACCGACCTCGCTGGAAGCGATGCTCTTGATGATTTGCTCCAGGTTGGTGCTGCCTGCAGAGGCATAAAGCAGGACGATTCCGTAAAGCAGAAATCCGCTGGCAAAGGCTCCCATCAGAAAATACTTCAGCGAGGCCTCGTTCGATCTCAGGTCGTGCCTTTTGAATCCCACAAGCACGTACAAGGAAACCGACATTATCTCCAAGCCCAGGAAGATCACCACCAGATCGAATCCCGAGGCCAGAAGCATCATGCCCAGGGTGGAGAAGAGAATCAGGCTGAAGTATTCCCCGTGCATCAGGTCTTCTCGCCTGAGATAACCCATGGAAACAAGTATGATCAGGAAGGAACCGACCAGAAAGATCATCTTGAAAAAGCAGGCGTAGTTGTCCACTAAGAACATGTCGCTGAAAGTAGCAGCCTGAAAGTCCCACAGGCTCAAGTTCGCGATAAACGCCAGCGCTACTGCTATCCAGCTCAGATGGGCGGTAATTATCTTCTTGCCCTTCTCCAGAAACGGCTCCACTACCAGAATGAAGATGGCGAAGAATAAAATCACCAATTCGGGCAGCAACAACCTCAAGTTGACTGTGGGAAAAGTCCAAT
>CAZWAO010000133.1:0-7546 GCA_964631815.1 uncultured Ignavibacteria bacterium
GCCCATCATCACCTTGTCCTTGGCATCCTCGAAATCCTTCATGTCCACCTTGTCGTGGTTTCTTCTGGCGGCCAAAAGCGCCGCCTCGTTGACGATGTTGGCCAGATCGGCTCCGGAAAGTCCCGGAGTGCCGCGGGCTAAGATGGAGAGATCCACGTCGGAGGACAAGGGAATCTTGCGGGTGTGAACCTTGAATATTCCCTCTCTGCCTTTCACGTCCGGGGTATCCACCACGATCTGCCGGTCGAATCTTCCCGGCCTGAGAAGCGCCGGGTCCAGAACGTCCGGCCGGTTGGTGGCGGCTAAAAGGATTACCCCTTCGTTGGACTCGAACCCGTCCATCTCCACCAAAAGCTGGTTTAGGGTCTGCTCCCTTTCGTCGTGACCGCCTCCCAGCCCCGCTCCCCGATGTCTTCCCACCGCGTCGATCTCGTCGATGAAGATGATGCAGGGGGCGTTTCTCTTCCCCTGGTCGAAAAGGTCTCTCACCCGGGAGGCTCCCACTCCCACGAACATCTCCACGAAATCCGATCCGCTCATGCTGAAAAACGGCACGCCCGCCTCGCCGGCCACGGCCTTGGCCAAAAGCGTCTTGCCGGTTCCCGGCGCGCCCAGGAGCAAGGCCCCCTTGGGAATCTTGCCTCCCAGCTTCTGGAATTTGGCCGGGTCCTTAAGGAAGTCTATTATCTCCCGCAAATCCTGCTTGGCCTCCTCCGCCCCGGCCACGTCGGCAAAGGTCACCTTGGGCCTGTCGCCGGAGAGGAGCCGGGCCCGGCTTTTTCCGAAGGAGAAAAGCCCCTTGGGCCCGCCCTGCATCTGCCTGATCATGAAAAGCCAGAACACGATTAAGATTATCCAGGGGAGGGAGGTGAGGATGATGCCCGACCAGTTGGTGCTGGCCGGCTTGGCGTCTATGTCCACTCCCTTGTCCTGAAGCTTGGTCAGAAGCGAAGGATCGTCAAAGGGGATGTGCAGGTCGAACTTGGTGAAGGTCTTGGTATCTTTGCCCTCGGTTTTGGTGATGGCATGTTTCAGCTCCCCTTGGATGTTCTTTTCCACCAGCGTCACCTTCTTGATGTTGGAATCATCCAACTCATGCATGAATTCGGTGTAGGTTATGGTGACCGCCTCGGTTTTGCTGCGGGAGTAGAACTGGAACACGGAGATGGAGATGAGCAGCAGGAAAACCCAGAATATGAGCGTGCGAGTCCCCTTCTTCCACTTGAAGTCGTCCTTCTTTCCGTCCGGCGGCCTTCGGCCGCCCTGGGGTCCGTCCGGCGGACGGCCTTTTCTGCCGCCTTCGTCGCCCGGATCGCGGCGCCGGAATATATTCATGCCTCTTTTTATCATATCTTTCAACGAGTTAACCCTAACGAAGTGAATCGGTTTGGTCCTCCAGTTCGGCGATGTAAGGCAGATTCCGATAATTCTCGTCGTAATCCAGCCCGTAACCTACTACGAACCGGTCGGGAATGGAAAACCCCACGTATTTCAGGGGGATTCGTACACTTCGCTTCTTTTTTTTGTCAAGCAAAGTTACGATCTTCAGGGTGTTCGGACTTCTGGTCAGAAGGTTCTTTCGGATGTAATCCAGCGTAAGACCAGAGTCTATTATGTCTTCCACTATTACTACGTCCCGGCCTTCGATATTTGTGCCCAAATCTTTTAGCCAGCGGACCACGCCCGAAGCATGCATGTGCGCGCCGTAGCTGGCCACGGCGATGAAGTCCACCTGGTGAGGAATCTTCATCTCCCGCACCAGATCCGCCATGAAGACAAAGCTTCCCTTAAGTATGCCCACCAGCACGGGATTTTTGTCGCGGTAATCCTGCGATATCCTGGCGGCCAGCTCTTTGACCTTTCTTTTGAGCTCCCTCTGGGGGATGATGATTTTCAGACGACTCCCCACCTGTTTAGAGATTCGAACTGATGGCCGCGACTTTTAGCACCTGTTTGGTTTTCGCCGTTACTTTGAATTGGTCGCCTATCCGGTGTCCCACCAGCCATACTATTTTATCCCGGGAGGTCAAAAGCGGCACCTGGTCCCGCAGGTGTCGGGGAACTTTGCCGTCTATTAGAAAATCGGCAACACTTTTGGTTCCCTTCATGCCCAGCGGTTTGAATTTGTCCCCCTTTTTCCGGACCCGCAGCGCGAAAGGCGCCTTGAGCTTATTCCAGTCCAAAAAGGCGACGTTCCGATTGCTTTGGCGAATCGCTGCCCCTTGCGCTCCGTGGTTGAGGATTTCCGATTCCAAGCATAGGTCCCAGTCTTTCAAAGTCTGTCGGCCCGGCAGCCTGATGGTGCGCTCCGGCGTTTCCCCCTTCGCCCCATAGAAGGCCAACTGCTTTCCGCCCACCTCGAACCAGAGGTTTTTGGTCAACCGCACCCTTCGCCCGCTTTTTCCCCCGCGGGCAAGGTTCAGGGTGCGATCCACCAGCTCAAACGAGAGCTTGTCGACATCGCCGCCCAGATCACTTACGCACAGCCGAACCATCTCCCGCTGCAGGCAAGTGGGCTGTCCTGTGAACTTCTTTGAATTAAGGATCATGCGGCCTTTCTCCCGTGTGCCGATCCGCTTGAGCGTCTGCCGGCTTTTTTCCCGGACGTACTCCGCTTGCAGGGATAGGATGTCTGCGGCCCGATTCAAAGACTCCACGATTTTCGGATTGAACTGTCTTTTGAGGATCGGCAGAAGCTTCAGCCTGATTTTATTTCTATTGAAATCGGTCAGGTAGTTGGAGGAATCCTGCCGGCAGGCTATCCGCTTGGTTTTCAGGAAATTCTCGATTTCCTCTCTTCTGATCTGTATCAAGGGACGGATGATTTTCCCTCTCTTCGCAGGGATGCCGGAAAGCCCTCTTGCTCCTGCTCCTCTGATCAGCCTCATCAGAAAAGTTTCCGCCTGATCGTCCGCCTGATGTCCTAAGGCGATCTTGTCCGCCTTAACCTTCTCTGCAACTTCCTGAAGATACCGGTAGCGAAGTTCTCTTGCCGCTTCCTCGATGGTCAGCTTCCTTTTCTTGGCCTCTTTCTTGACATCCACTCTCCTGGAGAAGAACTTCAATTTCAGATCGGAGGCCAGTTTGCGGGCGAAACTTTCGTCCCCATCGGATTCGGCTCCCCTCAATTTGTGATTCAAATGGGCCAGGTAGAGCGTCAAATCGTACTCGGGCTTCAAGGCCAGAAGGACATAGAGCAAAGCCACCGAATCCGGGCCGCCGGAGAGCGCCACCAGAATCCGATCTCCCTTTTTCACAAGTCCAAAACGACCCATGGTCTCCCTGACCCTGCCGATTAAGCTGTTTTTGTTCGTTCCCATGTAACGGATTTGCCTCCGAACAATGATAGCCCCAAAATACGAAGTTGTCAAACAAAAAGCATCCTTTGCCGCGTGGTGGAGTATTCCTGCGGCCTCGGCTTCAAATGCTCGATTCCGGATTCTTAATCGTTTTCTCGTACTTCTCTCAGGAGTTGATCTTTCTCAGATTTGGCCTTTTATCTGCCGATCTATATTAGTGGAACACAAGCTGGGCGCCCGAAGCCGGGCCTCGGCAGTAAGAAACCTCTTTCAAAGCTGGGAGATCGTGGTCTTGAATCCGGTCTCTGCAGCTTTTTGCATTTGTGCGGCTGGCTGTTCATTAAGTGACACGGATAAGGAGGCAAAAACCCCGGATCGCTTTTTTGGATTCTTAAGGTTTGCCGGCGGAGGCAAGGGATGGCCCGTTTTCCGTAAGCGGCTTTGTCATTCAACTTAAACGCCAACGGGTGTTGGAGGGAGACGGACATGATGAAACGAACCAAGGTGGTCACCGGCTTTGTGTTGGCTTTCACGCTGCTATTCTGGACGGCAAACATATCCCCTGCCCGGGGTCTTTCCAGCGCCGACATCGACTCTCTGCGAAAACAGGGGGAGGCCGAAGGCTGGACCTTCACCGTGGGCGAAAACCCGGCCACCGCCTACTCGCTGGACGAGCTGTGCGGGATGAAGGCCCCGGAGGACTGGTGGGTGGGGGCCAAGTTCAGCGCAAGTCCTTCCCCTAAGAGTCTGCCGGTGGCTTTTAGCTGGTGCGACTCGGCGGGCGGATGCCCTCCCGTCAGGAATCAGGGTTCCTGCGGCAGCTGCTGGGCTTTCAGCACGGTGGGAGCTTTGGAATGTAACATCAAGATCAAGGACAAGATAACCGTCGATCTCTCGGAGCAATGGCTGGTTTCCTGCAATAGCGACGGCTGGGGCTGCGGGGGCGGATGGTGGGCCCACGACTATCATGAGTGGAAGACCGATCCCTGCGGCGGAACCGGAGCCGTGCCGGAAGCCTCGTTTCCCTATACCGCTTCGGATGTTCCCTGTAATTGCCCTTATCCTCACGATTACTTAATCGAGGATTGGGGCTACGTGGGCACCAGCTACGGCGTGCCGCCGGTCGCCTCCATAAAACAAGCCATTTTAGATTATGGTCCGGTTTCGGTGACCATCTACGTCAATTCAGCCTTTCAGGCCTACACCGGCGGAGTGTTCAACGGTTGTGAGGACGCAGCGATAAATCACGGCGTGGTGTTGGTGGGGTGGGACGACAACCAGGGAACCGAAGGCGTGTGGATCATGCGTAACTCCTGGGGCTCGGGATGGGGCGAGGGAGGGTACATGCGCATACCCTACAACTGTTCCAACATAGGATACGCCGCCTGCTATGTGGTCTACCAGGGGACGTCCATGCTCAGGCTCAGCCTTCCGGACGGGACTCCCCAGATCATCGCTCCCGGCGAGTCGCCCACCATCGCCGTGCAGATCGAGGAAATCGGCGACACCTACGTCCCGGGCACGGCTCTTTTGCATTATCGCTATGACGGCGGCTCCTACCTGACCTCGGCCTTGACGCCTCTGGGCGGCGATCTGTACCAGGCCACGCTGCCCTCGCCGGATTGCGGCGATGAGCCCGAATACTACTTCAGCGCTCAGGGATCCGCCTCCGGCACCATTTACATCCCGTCGGACGCTCCGGCCACGGTTTACTCTTCGCTGGTGGGAGTTTTAAGCACGGTGTTCGCCGACGATTTCGAAAGCGACCTGGGATGGACCGTGGTGAACGATGCCTATCTCACGGCCGGCGCCTGGGAGCGGGGCGTTCCCGTCGGCCTGGGAGATCGCGGTGATCCGCCGGAGGATTTCGACGGATCGGGCAGCTGCTATCTCACCAGTAATGTATATGGCAATTCCGACGTGGACGACGGCACCACCTGGCTGATTTCGCCGTCTATTGATCTGGGTTCGGGAACCGACGCCATGGTGCATTATGCTTTATGGTACACCAACAATTTCGGGAGCAACCCCAACAACGATCTCTTCAAAGTCTACCTATCCAACAATAATGGCTCGAATTGGACTTTGGTCCAGACCATCGGGCCGGTGACTTCATCCGGCTGGACCGAGCAAAGCTTCACCGTCGATGATTTCCTGACGCCCACCAGCCAGGTGAAGGTTCGTTTCGAGGCTTCGGACTTGGGCGACGGCTCGGTGGTGGAGGCGGGAATCGACGATTTCGACGTCTCCTTCTTCGTCTGCGGAAATGCACCGCCCACGGTCTCCGACATTCCCGACACCAGTATCGTGGAGGGCGGGAGCTTTGATCCGATAGACCTGGACGATTACGTAAGCGATCCCAACGATCATGATTCGACGATAATCTGGTCTCATTGGGGCCAGACGGAATTGAATGTGGATATAACCGACCGAGTTGCCACAGTAACGCCTCCCACTTCAAGCTGGACAGGCTCCGAGACCATCTGGTTCAAAGCCTGTGATCCCGGCGGTCTGTGCGATTCCAATCAGGCGACCTTCACCGTCACGGCCTTCAACGACACGCCGGTGGTCTCCGACATTCCCGATCAGATCATCCAGGAGAATGAAGATTTCGCATCCATCAATCTGGACTCTTACGTGACCGATCCGGACGACCCGGATTCGGTCATAATCTGGTCCCATCGGGGAGAAAGCGATCTGTCGGTGCAGATAACCAACCGGGTGGCGACGGTTGCGGTGCCCGATTCGGAGTGGAGCGGCTCTGAAACAGTCTGGTTCAAAGCCTGCGATCCGGGAGGAATGTGCGATTCCAACCAGGCCACCTTCACCGTCAACCCCATCAACGACCCGCCCGTGGTCTCCGACATCGGCGACCAGAACATCAACGAGGGGGAGAGCTTCACTCCCATCAACCTGGACGGTTACGTCTCCGATCCGGATCATCACGATTCGCTAATGATCTGGTCACACCGGGGCGAGGTGGAGCTTTCGGTCGACATCACCAATAGGGTGGCCACCATAACCGTGCCCGACCCGGAGTGGAATGGCTCCGAAAGCATCTGGTTCAAGGCCTGCGATCCGGGCGGATTATGCGATTCCAACCAGGCCACCTTCACCGTGGCGGCTTTCAACGATACGCCGGTGGTCTCCGACATTCCCGACCAAACCATCGACCAGGGGGATAGTTTCGATCCCGTCAACTTAGACAGCTATGTGTCGGACCCGGACGACCATGACTCGGTCATGATCTGGTCGCACCACGGCGAAACCGAGCTTTCGGTCGACATAACCGATGGGGTGGCCACCATAACCACACCCGATCCACAATGGATTGGTTCCGAGGCCATCTGGTTCAGAGCCTGCGATCCGGGCGGATTGTGCGACTCCAACCAGGCCACTTTCACGGTCAATGATACGCCTATGGTCTCGGACATTCCCGACCAGATCATCGGAGAGCATGGCAGCTTCGCCCCCATCAACCTGGACGACTACGTAGACGACCCCGACAATCCGGATTCGGTTATGACCTGGACTCACCGGGGCCAGGTGGAGCTGTCGGTGGATATTACCGACCGGGTGGCTACGGTAACCGCACCCAGTCCGGATTGGGACGGTTTTGAGACCATCTGGTTCAAAGCCTGCGATCCGGGAGGACTATGCGATTCCAACGCGGCAGGCTTCACCGTATTGGTTTCAGGCGTGACGGACGATGACTCGGTGAAATCCGGACCTACGGATTTCGTTTTGAATCAGAATCATCCCAATCCGTTCAATCCCACGACCAACATCGCATACAGCCTGCCAATGTCCGGGAGGGTTAGGCTGACCGTCTATGATCTGTTGGGCAGACGGGTGAGGACGCTGGTAGACCAGGAACAGTCGGCCGGAGCCCATTCGGTGAATTGGAACGGCAAGGACGATCAGGGCAAGCCGGTGGCCAGCGGAATCTACTTCTACCGGTTGGAGGTCCAAGGGTCGGACGGCGAGAGAAACGCGGTCCGTCTCAGCGAGACCAAGAAGATGTTGTTGCTCAAATAGCAGTGGAGTCAGAAAGTCAACTCAGTGGCCCCGGCTCCGGGAGAGCCGGGGTTTTTCTTTTGTCTCTTCAGGTCCGAAAAGGGGAAGACGCCTTGCAGACAACGCAGGATTCGGGTTCGGAGGTTGGCGGGGGACTGCGGACATTTGAAGACTGTCAACGGATTAAGCGGATAGAACGGATGTAATGGGTTGTGGATTTAGCGGCGGAC
>CAZWAO010000134.1:0-7365 GCA_964631815.1 uncultured Ignavibacteria bacterium
GGCATGCTCAAGCCAATTGACGATGATTCTGATCACCGGCACCTGCTCTCTGGTCTTTGGATCGAAGAAAGAATGATCCACTCCCGGTAATACGATAATGCTGTAATCCTCGTTCCCGCTTTCTTTCATCAGCCGCCCTATGTTATTGACGCTCGGTCCCACCGGCACAATGGCGTCTTCCGCTCCGTAGATGCACAGCCATCGGGAATGCATGTGCTTCAGCTCCGACATGTAGTCGCGGGAGGCCGAGCGGAAACTGGGCCAGAGAAAGATCAGGTTGCTGTCGGTGAACACCTCCTGGTATGGCGTGGGCAGCGCGAATGTATCGATCTGCTCGCGCATCTCGGTGATTTCGGCCGCGACCGCCTCAAGCTCCGCCGTGTCGGCGTGCGCCCAGGCGGCGTGATGGCGTCGCCACAAGGGCATGACCATCTGCACCAGCGAATCGCTGTAGCCGCGGACTCTCAGAGCACCCTCGATGTTGTAGTTTGCTTCTTCCTCTCCCGACACTATCGGGCCGGAGTTACTCACTACAAAAGAGATTTGCGGGCAGCGGGCTGCGGCTAAAGGGGCGACCAATCCGCCGCCGCTGCCGCCCATAGCGCCGATCCGGGTGGAATCAATGTGCGGGTCCTGCGCCAACTTCCTGGCGATGTTCACCACGTCATCAATGAAATCGTCGTTGGTGGCATCGGCGTATATGCCCCCGGAGGGCCCCGTGCCCCGCTTGTAATAAACTAAGGCCGCAAAACCGCAGCGGGCCAGCCTCGGTGCATAATAGCGCGGAGACCCCATAATCAATTCGGTCTCGTTGAACCCGCCGGGAACCAGAATCACCAACGGCCATTGGCCGGTCTCCGCCGGCAAATAGAGCTGCGCGGAAAGCGAAATGCCTTTGGATGGAATCGCGTACTCACGAATCACGCGAGATCCGGCTGCATCTCCGGGAGAACTCAGGCACTCGGGTATGACCAGCAACTTCGCGACTTCCTCGGAGGTGAGCACATGCCCCGCTCCTTCATCTACTCCGGATGCCGGTACACTGGTCTCCTGCACTCGCTCGGTTGCCGGGCACGAAATCGGCACAAGAATCATGAGTAAGAGGCAACCCAGGCTTATTCTGGTCATATCATTGATCCGAAACTAAGACATCGAAAAACGTACTTTGAATTTGAGGTTGAATTCCTGGATTATCTCTCTGAACTCCTTCGGCAGAAGCCGACTCACATGCTGGACTATTTTCTTCGGAATGGCCCTGTAGTAAGCCTGGGAGATGCCGCCGGTTATACAAGCCAGGGTATCGCTGTCGCCGCCTAAGGATACGGACTTTCTTATGGCATCTTCGTAATCCTCCGATTCCAGAAACGCGATGATGGCTTCCGGAACGGTCCCCAAACAGGATTCATTGAAGGTATAACCGGGCCTGATCTGATCAAGCGTCCGGGACAGGTCATAGCCGAACCGCGAGCTTATCTGTTCTCTGATTTCCGCCTTCTCTCGCCCCGTCCTGGCCAAATAGATGGCCAATGCCGTGGCCTGGGCACCCTTTATTCCCTCCGGGTGATTGTGCGTCACGGCCGCACTCATTTCGGCCTCCTTCAGAACGGCATCCGCATCGTCAAAGGCAAAACCCACCGGGCTCACCCGCATAGCCGACCCGTTGCCCCAACTGTAATAAGGTTCGCTCTCTTCTTTCCGAAGCCAGGCCTTGAACATCGAGCCATAGCCGTGACCTGGGTATTTGCGCCCGAATGCTTTCAGCGACACACCGTAGTCCTCGCCGTTTAGGATGGCAAAGGCGACAGCCAGGTCAACACCGTGTCGTCTGTAAAGGTCGAGTGGGGGTGAAGAAGTTGAAAGTCGTAATCCTTGGTCCCGAAGTATTCGTAAACCGACCCGATCACATCTCCCGCAACTGCACCCAACATGTTACCGTCTCCCAAGCTGACTTCGTCGTTTAACCCTTCATCCCGGCTTGTCCGCCGAAATCACTGTGAGCCCAAAGTTCAACTCTATCGCCGAAGGTTACTTTCCCTTGGCCTTGATAAATGTTCCGTTGCTGTATTCTTCGAAGGCGACCCTCAACTCCTCCTGGGTATTCATGACGATCGGCCCATACCAGGCAACCGGTTCACCAATGGCCCGGCCTGACATCAACAGGAACCTGAGCGGCTCATCCTCGGTCATGGCGAAGATCTGGTCTCCCTTGTCGAAAAGAACCACGGTCTCGTTGGGTATGAACCATTCCCTTTGAATGTCGAAGTAATTCATCCCTTCCACTTCGTAAGTAAACGGATTCTTCTCTTTGCAGAAATATCCCCGGCCCTGGATTACGTATGCCAGGGCGGTATGATGCTCCTTGACCGGATGGACGTACTCCGTTTTGGGCGGGATGGTCACGTCCAGGTACTCCGGGTCGGTGACGATATCCCTCACCGGCCCTTTCTTGCTGCCCGCCTCCCCGCAGATGATCTTGATTCTCACCCCGTTTTTCAGAGTAACTTCCGGAATCTGAGTGCTTTTCACTTCCCGGTAGCGGGGGTCCATCATCTTATGGCTTCGGGGCAGATTGGCCCAGAGCTGAAAGCCCTCCATCAGGCCGGAGTCTTCGCCTTTAGGCATTTCCTGATGGATGATGCCGCTGCCGGCCGTCATCCATTGTACCTCGCCCGGATGGATCACCCCCTTGTTTCCCATGCTGTCGCCGTGTTCCACCCTGCCGCTAAGAACGTAGGTTATGGTTTCGATGCCCCGGTGAGGATGCCACGGAAAACCCTTCAGATAGAACTCGGGCTTGTTCGAGCGAAAATCATCCAAGAGCAAAAAGGGATCGAAAAGCGGAACTTCTCTGAAGCCGAAAGCCCTCTTAAGATGAACGCCCGCGCCCTCCAGTGTGGGCTTGCTTTTCAGAACCTTGCGGATTTTCCTGATTCTGCTCATCTAGTCCCTCCTCCGCCCTTCTGACGGTTTCCAGGCCTCGGACCAATGAATTGGAACTCCCCTTTGAATCTCTCTCAATATTCAGCCAGACACGCGGGTGACTGTCAGCAGCACGCGTTCCCTGACTTACTAATTTCACGCAAGTAACCGGCCTCGACCGGTCCAGGAAGCCCCTCGGTTATTTCTTCCCGACACTGAAAGGCGCGGCCTCCGCTCGGTTGATCTTGATCTCCTTCCACACATTCCCCAACACGTAGGGTTCGATCATCAGCCATTGCCGTTCCAGTTCGTCCCGAGAGGGAAAGTCGCAGACGATCATCGATCCCATCGGCTTTCCATCGTCGCTTAATATGCCCGCTGCATACAGCCATTTGCCCCTCTCGAACATCTGCTTTGCCAGCTTCAGATGATCGTCCCGCACGGTCAACCTTCTTTCGAACGCTTCCTCATCCACGCCGTCGTAAGCTATGACTATGAATTGCATTTTCAACCTCGCTCTCACAGGGTGCGATTTTCCGGCCGCGCGGACGCTATCCGCCGGCTAACCATCCATACCAGTGACGATACAATCAGGTGCTACGGACTGCCGAGACACGTTTCGTCTCGACACTCAAACCCCTGTCTTCCGCTGTCCGGGGGACGAAGCGATTCCTCCCTTCTGTCGAAGGGGAGAATTGGGGGTTGACTATTCACAAAAATACGTGCACTACGGGCCTTGCGGCCTAACTCTTGTTCTTCTCTATCTCCTCCTCCACCTCCTCCGCGCCCTGGGCGTAGAATTTCTCCTCGTCCGGCGCCAGCTCTCGCAGCAAACGAAGGAACTCACCGGCATGCACCCGTTCCTCGTCGGCTATGTCCTTCAGCACGTCGATAGCCAGCTTGTTGTCCGTGGATTCCGCCAGCTGCATGTAAAGCTGAACCGCCTCGTACTCGGCGGCTATCATGAAACGTATGGCTCGAACCAGCTCTTCATGCGTCAGTTTCCGGTCGTTTTTCAGTCCGGAAAAGGCAGTTCCAAAATCCGGCACGTCTGTCTCCTTTCTCTTAAGAACCGAGTGAGAATTTTCCTGTCATGGACACAAAACTCCTGACACATTGGCGTTGTGTATTGCCGTGTGGTCAATACGAATTATAGTCAACCATTTCCTCTTGTCAATCAGTTTCCAATTCACTTTCCCAATTATGACCGTCCGATTTTTGTCCTGCGTCCGGTTGGGCATCGTCTGCCGCCCTGTCCGGGAATCGAGCAGCCTCGCAAGAGTCTTATTTTCTTGTTGCGTAAGAAAGGAATCTTCGTATATTAGCTTAAGCCTTCGGGGTGAGGTGAGATTCCTCGATCGGTGGTTACAGCCCATGCGCCCGTACGGGCAGAACTGGTGAGATTCCAGTGCCGACGGTTCACTCCGCAGCATGCGGGGTCAAAGTCCGGATGAAAGAAGGCCGAACACGGAAGATCGAGTAGTGTATACTCGATCGCCGATGTATTATCTCACCCCGGAAGCTTACAAGCCCGGGATTTTTTTATGAGCGCACATCGAACCCGCTGGACCGAAAAAGACCGGCAGTTTATGCGGCTGGCTCTTAAGTTGGCGGAAAAAGGAAGGGGGAAGACCTCTCCCAATCCGATGGTGGGCGCAGTGGTGGTAAAAAAGGGCCAGATGCTGGCTACCGGCTATCATAAGAAATTCGGCGGACCACATGCCGAGGCGGTAGCCATCAAAGCCTGCGGCCAAACGGCCAAAGGGGCCACTCTCTATACCACGCTGGAGCCGTGCTGTCATTTCGGGAAGACCCCGCCCTGTACCGATCTGATAATCCAAAGCGGAATCAGCAAGGTCGTGTGTTCGGCCATCGATCCCAACCCCAGGGTTAATGGAAAGGGATTAAAACAACTGGTCAAAAAGGGCGTCCAAGTCAAGCTGGGACTCTTGGAAGAAGAGAGCAAGAGGCTAAACGAGGTGCACTTCAAGTACATGACCACCCGGTTTCCATTCGTGGTGCTGAAGGTGGCTCAAAGTCTGGACGGCAGAATTCTCCGGCAGGACAAATCATCCCGCAGAAGACCAAAGACTAATGGAACGAGATTGCCATCATCAAAGGATCAGCCGTTCGATGCCGTGCTTCTTGATGCCGATGGTTGGAATGCTTACCCTGATCTAACCTTCTTAGCATCGGCAGACTCCCGCCAACCCAAACTGATTCTGCTCGGCGCAGGAAGCCAGATCGCAGGCGCGGTGAAGGAATTGCCGGAGAATATCCGTGACAGAACCATCGTGGTGACTGCTGGCAAAAGCACGGGAGCAAATCGGACACCAAAGGGACTCACCACGTGGGCGGTTGGCAGAACCAAAGACGGGAAGGTCGATCCGGTGTCGCTGCTCAAGAGAGCGGGCAGAGAAGGCATCTCCAGCCTTTTGGTGGACGGCCGACCGGAGCTTTCTACTGCACTTTTGAAACGGAATCTCGTGGACAAGATATGGTATCTCATATCGCCGCAGATACTGGCTGAGGGAGAAGAGCCGTTCGGCGATTTGGGCATAAGAAAAGTATCGCAATGCAAGATCGTCAGGAATTGTGAATTCAAGCTATACAAAGACGGTATCCTGGCAGTCGGATATCCGACCCAGGCCGGCAGTCGCAAGACCGCCATGTGACGGTGGGTCATCAACCGCAAATAACATTCTAATATGTTTACCGGAATAATAGAAGAAATCGGCAAAGTGAAACAGACTTTGACGACGGGAAGCAACCTGCTTCTGACGGTCGAGGCTCCCCGTGTGTCGACAGACCTGAAGGTCGGGGACAGTGTTAATATTAACGGAGCGTGCCAAACGGTGATCCAGGCAAAGCCGGGTCAGTTTGTGGTGGAGGCAGTGCAGGAGACGCAGGAGAGAACCAATCTCGGGCAGCTTGGGATCGGCGATTGGGTGAATCTGGAAAGGGCCATGCGCCCTACTGACCGGCTGGGAGGACATCTGGTCACCGGGCACGTGGACTTCGTCGGTGGCATAAGATCGATTGTTCGGAAGGGCGACAGTTACGTCTTCCAGTTCACTTTTCCGGAGGAATATGGGACGCACTTTGTGGAGAAAGGTTCGGCGGCTGTTGACGGCATCAGTCTTACCGTCGTCGACGTTACGACTGACTCGTTCAGCGCGTCCATCATTCCCTTCACCATGGAAAGCACCACTTTGGGAATCAAGCGAGTGGACGATTCGGTGAATGTTGAAACCGACTTGATCGGAAAGTACGTCGCGAGGATTCTGGGCAGGAGAGAACAGCAATCCAAGATCAGCGAGGAATGGCTGAAGGAAAAAGGATGGTAGCAAGCAGCCTTTAGAGTTGCTGTGTTTTGTAGCCGCACTCTTCAGAGTGCGCAGACAAAGCCCTGCTGACGCATCTGTTCGAAAGCATGTTGTGATGTGACGGGAAAAGGAGATTTTGTTATGTCGGAATTGAATACCATTGAAGAAGCGATTCAGGACATCAGGGAAGGCAAGATGGTCATCGTGGTGGACGACGCCGACCGGGAGAACGAAGGCGACATGATCTTCGCTGCGGAGAAGGTGACTCCGGAGCACGTCAATTTCATTTCCAAGCACGCCCGGGGTTTAGTCTGCGTCCCCATGGTCAGAGACCGCATCGAGAAGCTGGAGCTTGGTCCCATGGCCAAGGTCAATACGGCCAAGCTGGGCACGCGCTTCACCGTGTCGGTGGATGCGGTCTACAACACCACCACCGGCATCTCGGCGCACGACCGCGCCCAGACCATCAGAACCTTGATCGATCCGAACACCAAGCCGGATCAGCTGGCTCGACCGGGACACGTGTTTCCCATTCAGGCGCAGGACGGAGGCGTGCTGAGCAGAGCCGGCCATACAGAGGCCACGGTGGATTTGGCCCGGCTGGCAGGTTTGTATCCGGCCGGGGTTCTGTGCGAGATCATGGACGAGGACGGGCGCATGGCCCGGCTTCCCAGACTGACCGAAATCGCCAAGCAGTTTGATCTGAAGATCGTCAGCGTGAGGGACTTGATCGGCTACCGGATGAAGAAGGAGAAGCTGGTCAAGCGCATCGTGAGCGTGAACTTCCCCACCAAGTATGGGCATTTCAAGCTGCACCTGTATAAGAGCATGATCGACGAGCATCATCATCTGGCGCTGGAGAAAGGCGAGGTCAAGGGGAAGGAGAACGTGCTGGTGCGGGTGCACTCCCAGTGCCTTACCGGCGACGTCTTCGGCTCGGTCCGCTGCGATTGCGGCGACCAGCTTTCGCATGCGCTGACCATGATCGAAAAAGAGGGTCTGGGCGTCTTCCTGTACATGAGGCAGGAAGGCCGGGGAATTGGCCTCTCCAACAAGATCAGGGCTTATCAGCTTCAGGACTGCGGCTTGGACACGGTGCAGGCCAATATCGAGCTGGGAT
>CAZWAO010000135.1:0-7345 GCA_964631815.1 uncultured Ignavibacteria bacterium
AGGTCCGTAGGACGTCTGGGGGCCCGTCCGGGCAAAGGCTGTCCCTACGAACCCCCGTTTTCCTCTTATCAAACACCAGAAAGCCCTTTTTCAACACCCGCCTTGGAAGCCCGGTTTCTGAAATCCACTCTGGTTGCACTATTCATAATAGATATTTGTGCGATCTTGTCAAGAATTATGTTGGGTGGGCTGAACCCAATAGGAGCGCGGTGGGCTTGATTCTGGGGTCCACGACCTAAAGGTCGTGGCAATGAATCCAAGCTGATTGTCGGGCAGTCTGACGACAGCCCGACCTGGAACTGACAATGACCATTGGAAGGCACCGGGAACGCATCCTGGTGCCTTTTTTTCTCTCGCCAACCAACTCATTCTCGGGCAATCTGACAAGAGGGCGACGTGCAAATCTCATGCAAGAACCACCAGGAAACTGGACGTTCTGGACTTTCTGGACGTTCTGATGCTGTTTTTCACTTTTTTGAAATGTCCTGTTTCATCCGATTATGAGTTACGGACCGTGTCACGTCACACCTTTCGGGCTGCGCCCGTAGGGCAAGACCTGGTACAACGAGAATTGCCAAGGCGGACGCAGAAAGCCTGCCCTCTATAAACTCCGCACCTTTTTGGTTCACCATTGAAGTTGGGGTGAAATTGCTTCTTAAGCCGTCGGCAGTCCGCCGTCCACCGCAAAACACCGGGGCACCGTAAGCGGCGGGGCACCCGGCTGCTCACGCTGTCAACGGATGAAACGGATTGAACGGATGGAGAAATCAGAGGCGTTGACTGAAAACCTACCCACCGCAAGCGGTGGGCCATCTACCATAGCCCAAACGATATTACCTTTGTGTCCGGCACAACTTGCAACCTACGTCCAGATGGTACACCGGCATCTCGTCCCATGTCCGGCCTTCCAAGAGTCTTCCGATTTTCTTTTTATTGATTCCACCCCACTGCTTGAAAAAAAACGGTACGTCTTCTTCAATACATCGTTCTTTGATTTGTACTACCCATTCTTTTTTCATTGGCCTTGCTCCCGGCCCTGATTCGCCACCCACAATTACCCAATCAATTGCATCGAGATTGAGTGATGGGAGAGGTCCGAGGAGCGGCTCGAGAGACAAAAACCGAACAGATGCATCCACAGCTCTCAACAGGTCTATCCTATTGGTATAGTATTGATTCTCAACACTTACACCCATCCAAACGTTTTCTGGCCAATGGAGTTGCGGGGCCACCTCCCGAAGGCGCTGGGCACGCTTTGTGATAATCTGAAAAATGTGCCAGTTCGCCTTCTTCATTATGCGAAACGCTTCTTTGATGAACCCAAGTGGCACGTCTTCATGAAAGAGATCACTCATCGA
This sequence comes from uncultured Ignavibacteria bacterium, assembly GCA_964631815.1. GTDB lineage: Bacteria > Zixibacteria > MSB-5A5 > MSB-5A5 > SM1-73 > SM23-73-3. The sequence goes on from CAZWAO010000135.1 coordinate 1,359, forward strand.
ATTTACGAAAACGACCCTGGATTTTTTCCATGTAAGTGGCTGTTCTAAAAGGTCTTCATGCAGGGTAAGGCGAAAGCCCTTGGCATAGCGGGGTTGCCCCATTGCCCTGAGCCTGAGTGCCATTCGTTCGGCGTAGCAGTTCCTGCAGCCAGGACTCACCTTTGAACACCCGGTCAACGGATTCCAGGTTGAGTCGGTCCACTCGATTGAAGATGCATGAGCCAAAGGTGGTCTCCTCGTGCCTATAAACCAAAGTTCAACTGCTCACAACTATACTTCATAGCCTGCTTCCAGAAGTCCTCGCCCAGCTGGTGCTTTGAGTAGAAACCCAGACGATAAAGCCTCTGGTTTCTGTCTGGATTGCGGATGAGGACGGTCTTGTCGACACCGCCATACCTATAGCCAATCGTTCGCATTCTCTTAGAGAAGAATTCCGTTAAGAAGGCGTCAGGCGTGACGCTGGTTATGGATCGATTGATCCACTCTTCACGCCAAGCCCGTGTGCCAGTAAAAACGTCAATTGGTGTCTCATTCTTTTCCTCAAGCTCGCGAGTCCAATTCCTCGAGGCGTCCATTTGGGTCGGTATGAGGATCAGGAAGTCTATGAATACTGAAGAAAGTCGCTCCAAGGTGGAGAATGCTAGATCTGACACTCTAAACGGGTCAGCAAAGCAGAACGATAGGACCTTGGAGTGAGGGCTGTGTGGAGGCAAATGAGACATGATTTCGTCGATCTTTGAATTGCAGTTCCCCAGAACGAACCTGGCATCCAATGCGGAAAAGTCGCGCGCATGTCGCTCTTGCAGTGCGCGAAGGGAGTCCCCGTCTTCCTCGCAGAATATGTATCGTGTAAATGTGTTCCTGACGGTCATTGCAATCGTTGGCGAGCCCGGAATGATTCGATTGGACTCGCGGACTCTTGATCTACCTGGTCCGGCAAACAGATCTATGTAAACGCGATTCTCCCACTTGTCCTTCATTGAAGTTGAGAATAGCAAGGAGTAAATCGCGACTAGTCGGTATTTGGTTTCAGTCCAAGACCCAACTTCCAGGACCTTCAAACCGTCATCTTCAAGAGTGGGGATTTCACTCATCTCAGAAGACCAATTCAATCATGCATCTAAGTTAGTGTAGACGGCCACAAGGGCTGTCCCCACACCCCCCATTGTTTCCTGACAAACACTTGGGGCGCTTTTTTAACACTCCTTTTGAAGCCCGGTTTCTCAAATCCTCTCTGGTTGCACTACTCATAATAGATATTTGTGCCATCTTGTCAAGAATTATGTCGTTGCGTGGGCTAAAGCCCACAGGAGGGTGGGGGGCACTTAATTCCTTATTCCACGACCTAAAGGTCGTGGCAATAAATTGAAGCTGGTTCTGGGGGCTGAAGTCCATAGGAGGAAGGGGCGCTTGATTCCGGGATCCACGACCTGCCGGATTGCCCATCGGGGAAGGCCGTGGCAATGAATCCAAGCTGATTGTCGGGCAGTCTGACGACAGCCCGACCGGCAAGCTACAAGTCTGCTTCATGCGTTAGCAGCCTGCTTTTTTGTCTCCTCGTAGTTGGAGCCGATCTCGGCGCCGATCAGCACGATGAAGGATGAATAATAGACCCAGAAGAACATCACCACCAGCGTTCCGAACGAACCGTAGATTTGGTGTAGGTGGGCGTAGTTCTTGATGTAGATATCGAAAAGCAATTTGGCTATCTCCCACAGCCCGCTGGCGCACAAGGCGCCGATCAAAGCCGCCCGGGTGTTCACCTTCCGGCCGGGGATGATCTTGTAGACCAAAAAGAACAGCACGAATCCCAAAGCCAGAGGCAGAATCACGGCAAACAGCTTGCTTTCAAAGCCCGCCGAACTGAGCTTCAGTCCGATTAAGGGAACGCGAGTATCCTTGGCCAGGGTGTAAAGGGCGGTGAAGGCCAAAGAGGACAACATTATCAAAACCGAAATGGGCACCAGCAGCAAGGATAAGAACTTGCTGTGCCAATAGGCCCGGCCTTTTTTCACCTTCCACACCACGTTCATGGCGTTTTCCACCGCCGAGAAGATGCGCGATGCGGCCCAGGTGAGACCCAAAAGACCGATCAATCCGAATACCGCCTTGCGCCTGATCAGGCCGGAGAGCAATCCGAAGACCGCCGCGGTGGAATCGGGAAAGGCCTTGAGCAGAACGTCGGTTACGGCCTGAAAGGCCTGGTCGGAGCGGTGCAGGATGAATCCGGATACCGAGGCGAAAAGCAAAAAAAGCGGTATCACGGAAAGAATGGCGTAAAAGGAGATGGCCGCCGCCATCAGAGCGCAGTTGTCCCGGTAGAAGCTGTGGAGGAAGGTCTCCTTCATCCAGGTCCAGAAGAAGACCGGCCTTCGTTTCAAAAGGGAGTAGAAAGGAGACGAGGTAAGCTTCGCTATCCAGGAAAGGAGCGACATGCGTTTCAACGGCTCCGCTTGGTTTGGCCCGCGCGCTCTGCCAGCCTAATGCCCGAAAGCAGAAGCTGCTCGCGCAAGCCGGAATCTCTATCCAAAGTGAGGACCTTCATTCCCAGCGCGGCGGCTGCGTCCGTGTTTCTCTTCTTGTCATCCACAAACAGACACTGATCGGCTTCGGAGTCCAGTTGGGCCAGGGCCAGGCGATAAATCTGCGGGTCGGGTTTCCTCAGGTGCACGTCGCAAGAGAATACCACCTGGTCGAAGTATCCGAAGAAATCGAACTGCTCCTGCATGAACTGGGCCCATTCCCGGGCGTGATTGGACAAAACCCCCAGCTTGTATGAGCCATCCAGCAGAGGGATCACTTCAGCATTCTGCGGGAGCGGCCGAAGCTCGGAGCGGACCATCTGCTTGAATTGATCTTTGTCCAAATCCAATCCAGCCGTCCTGAGGAAAGCTTTCCAGTAGTCGTCTTCCGATATGTTGCCCGAGGTCAAAGCTGTCCAGTGATCGGTGGGATAAAGATGGGAATGAAGCTCATCCGCCGAACGGGACAATTTTGCGGACAAATCGCGCGCAATCTTCTTGAGAGGAACGTCGGTCACCAGTACTCCCCCTAAGTCGAAGATGATGGTGTTGATCATTCTTGTCTGTCCTTTCTTGACATGCTGCCGGTATAGGAAGCTCGTTTAACGTTAACGAAACCCAGACGGGCACGTCCGTGCTCGTATCGTTTCGCGAGGCTTGGAATTCGATGCTGGATGAGTTTTCTAAGAGCTGTCTGCCAGCATCGGCCATTCAAAGACGAGCTTCGATACGAGCATCTTCACCCATCTACAGGCTTCGAGATTCAGTCAGACTGTATCGTTTCTCCGTCACATGTGCTGGCGAGACAATCGGCCCACAGCCGGGAGGTCCTGCAACAACTTTCATCTGTCTTTTCTGCCTCCCAAGAGTATCCCGATGGGCGCAAGAGCCTCCACGTGGTCACAGATCACCTTGATCGAGGCGGTGATGGGTATGGCCAGCACTATGCCTATAGCACCCCACAGCCAGGTCCAGAACATCACCGACACCAAAACCGCCAGCGGATTTAGGTTCAATTTATCTCCCATCAGCTTGGGAGCCACCACGTTTCCGTCCAGATTCTGAAAAACCAAAAACAATACCAAAACCCAGATCACCGGCCCCACAGCCTTGAACTGCACGGCCGCCATGATCAACGGCGGGAATACGCCCAGAATGGAGCCGACGTAAGGGATCAAATTCAAGACCCCGGCCAGCGGCCCCCAGATGTACGCATAGTCTACGCCGATAATCAGAAGCCCCAGGGTGAAGATCACCGCCAGCGCAACGGTCTCGCCGAACTTGAACAGGATAAAGCCCCTGATCTGTCTGTTTATCTCCTCTAAGATCTCCGAGCCGGTATCCTCCTTGGATTTGCCGAAGGCCCTGATCAGTTTTGCCTTCAACATGCGCTGGTCATTGAGAACGAAAAAGGTCAGAAACAGAATCAAACCGAGGGTGAATACAAAAGACAGGGTGGAGGTTATTCCGCGAAACAGATAGCCGGTTACTCCCGAAAGGTCTTTAAGCTGAAAGCTGCTGGTATCCAACCCGCCCGCCTGGGGGAGGAGGTGCTTGTATTTGCTCAGAGTCTGGCCCATATAATCCACCGCTGCATTCCAGTAAGTGGGGAGGTTTTGCGCCAGGCTGTTGGCCTGGACGATCAGAAGATAGGCGATGATGCCTATGATGAAAAAACTCAGCGCCAGCACTATCACCACGGCGACCGAATGGGGAATCTTGATCCTCTCCAGGGCGGATACCGCCGGACTGAGAACGTAGGCCAAAGAGATGGAAATCACCAAAGGGATCACGATGGGGCTGGCGAAGTAAAGAAATGCCGTCGCCGCGGCTACGGCCACGAAAGGAAGAGCCACATTCTGCAAGGGAAGATATTGTCTGTATTCCTTCATCGCGCTTAACCTCTAAGCTCTATGATTGACGGTTCGCCCATCTTTCCTCCGATGAGGACGATCTGCAAATGATCCTGCCGGCCCTGCTGCCAATGGCGCGGGCATCGGCCAGACGACGGTAAAATGATACGTTCTTTCAAGGCGGTCATGGTAGGCGCTCCGTTGAAAACCGCTGTGGCCGGATTGACGTGTACAATACATTCACCTGTTGATGAAGCCATGCTTGGTCAATAGTAGCTCACCGTCTTTGATCAGTCCCACTCCTGGTGCATAGTATTTGTACTCCTTGGCTTTGGGCTCCAGCGGCGTCGTCTCCTCCGTCTTCAGGCAGTTCCGAAAAGTACCGGCAGGAGTTGCGAGAGTGTCGGTTATGCTCACTATCTCCGCCCGATCCATGGCCAAACCGGGGGCCACCTCCTGGTAGTATCTAGCGCCTAACAGCACCATTCCCGGAATCATCAAGCCGGCTTTGGCATCTGCAGAATCCGCTCTCCAACTGCCGCTGTGATCGACGATTTTCCCTTCTTTGTAGATATCCGTCTCCTCGCCGAAATAGAAGACGCTGTTGGTCTGCGTGCAAATGGCATAGAAGTTCCGGGATATCTCCACCAACTCACCGTTGGCCGTTTCCCTCTCTTCAACTACTCTGGTTTCAACCTTTCCGATCATCCGGGTTTGATCCAGCACGGTGATGTCGAGCCTGATGCTGTCCTCATCTTCCATTCCCTGCAATGTCAGTCGATAGCCTGGCTCCAATAAGAAGTACCGGTTAATTCCCGTGGAGGAGAAACTGCACGCTCCCAGGTCGAACCATTGGGTCCATGATTTGGCTTCTTCTGCCCAACAGCTTGCCGCGCCGAGAACAGCCCATAGGCAAATAGCCAAGTTGACGGTTGCGATCAATGACGTATTCTTCTTCATTGACATCCCTCGATTTCAGGTCGGCTCTTCTCTCGACAAGAACCAAAATCGCTCAGTGCTTAAGCCATTGCTGCAGTTTGGATAAAGACAGTGTATTGATAACATCCTCAGGTTCGATCCATCCTCTCCTGGCGGTTGCTATCCCGAAGCTGATCCAGTCCAGGTGGCCGTCCCGATGGGCGTCGGTGGAGACGGCGATTTTCACACCCTTCTCTTTGGCTTTACGGCAATTTAAGTCCGAAAGATCAAGTCTTTCCGGGTAGGAGTTCAATTCCAAAGCTTTCCCGTTGGCTTTGCACGCATCCATCAGTTTGTCCATGTCCACCTGATAAGGCTCTCTCCTTCCGATAAGCCTTCCGGTGGGATGAGCGATCACGTCCACATGCGGATTCTCGACGGCTTTTATGATCCTTTTGGTCATCTCGTCTTGAGGCTGTCCGAACTTGGTGTGAACCGCCGCAACTACTATGTCCAACTGCTTCAGAACGTCATCCTCCAAATCCAGCTTGCCGGTGGATCTGATGTCCACCTCGATTCCCTTGAGTATTCTGAAAGGCTTCTTTCCCCGAGCCAACTTCCTGTTCAGCTTGTCGATTTCCTGCATCTGCTTTTTGAGCCTTTCCGGCGTCAGGCCGTTGGTCACGCCGATGGT
>CAZWAO010000136.1:0-7284 GCA_964631815.1 uncultured Ignavibacteria bacterium
TCCTCCAGTTCCTTTATCAGCGTGGCCTCGGAAAAGCGAGGAGGCGGCTTGGTGAAGTGCTGCCGGGGAGAAAGCTCCAGCAATTTCAGCCGGTCCTTCTCCTTCAAGGAAGGCAGCCTGGCGGCTTCGGCCTCTTCCGAGTTTTCCTCCTTGACCTCCTGATACACTTTGAGGAAACCGTCAAACAGAAGCTGTGAGCTGGAGGCCTTAAACAGGTATTTGTCGGCTTCGATCTCCACGCCGGTCTGGCTGAAGAGGGCCGAGCTCATCTGGGAGGCGACGAACCGGTTCCAGATCAACTGGTACAGCCGCTGCTGGTCCTTGGTCAGGAACTTGTTCACCTCTTGGGGGTGGTATTCCACGTAGGTGGGTCTTATGGCCTCGTGAGCTTCCTGAGCGCTTTTTTTCGATTTATAGTGTCGGGGCTTGGAGGGCAGATACTCTTGCCCGTACTCCTTCTTAATTAAATCCCGAGCCGCTTCCTGTGCCACCTGGGCCACCCGGAATGAATCGGTACGCATGTAGGTGATCAATCCGGCGCTTCCGCCCTCTCCCAACTCCACTCCCTCATAGAGCTGCTGGGCGATCTGCATGGTCTTTTTGGGGGAGAAGGACAGTCGTCTGGCGGCATCCTGTTGCAGGCTGCTGGTTATGTAAGGAGGATAGGGGTGACGTTTTTTCTCTTCGCGGGTGATCTTGGATACCTGGAACTTCTTGGTCCGAATGTCCGCACAGACCTCTTGGGCTTTCCCCTGGTCGCCGATTTCAAGGTCCTTGCCGTCGATCTTGGCAAGTTTGGCCGTGAAAGACTCTTGGCCCTCGGTTTCCAAAACCGCGGAGATGCTCCAGTACTCCTTGGGCTGGAAATTCTGTACCTCGACTTCTCTTTCGCATATTATGCGCAGCGCCACCGACTGCACGCGCCCGGCGCTTAAACCCCGGTAGACCGTCTTCCACAAAAGAGGGGATATCTTGTATCCCACCAGACGATCCAATATGCGCCTCGCTTGCTGGGCGTTGACCCGGTTGGCGTCGATCTCTCCGGCCTGTTGGATTCCCCTCAGCACGGCCTGCTTGGTGATCTCGTTGAATGAGGCGCGAAGGATTCTGGGATTGATGTCCTGGATTTCGGAGGCGATGTGCCAGGCGATGGCCTCGCCCTCCCGGTCGGGGTCGGGGGCCAGATAGACGGTTTTGGCCTTGCGGGATTGAGACTTGAGGTGATTCACCACCTTTTTCTTTCCCTTGATGATCACGTACTCAGGCTCGAAGTGATTCTCTATTTCCACTCCCAGTTTCCGCTGGGGCAGGTCCTTGATATGTCCCACCGAGGCCTCCACCATGTACTCTTTGCCCAAGAATTTCTTGAGCGCCTTGGTTTTGGCCGGAGACTCGACTATCACCAGATTCTTATCCAATACCATCTCTCCTTGGCGCGCCTTTTTCGACTTTAAGGCCATCGGCCGTCCGCAGCGAGCCTAACCCCATTGATCTTTAAGATGCTTCGAACTCCACCCGCCCTTCCAACACGTCTTTTAAGGCTTCGGCCACCACCTTGGCCGCTTTCTTGTCGGCCACCGCAGCCTCCTCCTCCCCGCTCTCCGATTTTTCGTCCAGCCTCTTCGAATTCAAACGTCGGGCATACTTGGCCACCTTCAACACCGACTCGTATCTGTTTCTGAAAGCCTTTTCAATATCTTTGGTGCGATCCAGCTCCATCGGTTCCTCCTTTATATGCATCTTTCGAGCAAAAGACTAAACGATGGTCAGCTTCGAAATCTTTGCCTCATTTGGCAACCCGGCTGACCGGGAGCAGGAATCTTAAGAGGGGTACGCATCAGAGCCCGCATTTGCGAAGTGGCGGACTTGGTTTCCTGTCACGCTAAAAGCAACTTCGATCCTCCGGAACCTGAGGATCAGACCGGCCTTAAGATTCAAGCGTTTCGGTTTGGCCGTTGTCTTTGCTCCAGCGGGCGTGATCAAATCGGCTGGATCTGAGCTTCTCCACCCGGATGATTTCTTCCACCGACTTTACGGTCTGACCTAAGTTCCGATTTATCACGACATAGTCATACTTCGACCGGAAGTCCATTTCCTTTAACGCGGTTTGAAGTCGGTCCTTCACCTCTTGCGAGCTTTCGGTCCCGCGTCGGATCAACCTTCGTTTCAACTCGCTCAGCGACGGCGGCAGAATGAAAATCAAAACGCTGTCCGGGTACTGTTTCTTCATGGCCATGCCGCCTTGCACGTCCAGCACGAAGAAAGCCACCTTTCCGCCTGCTTGGGCTTCCGTAGCGGATCGCCTCAGTGTTCCGTATCTGTGGCCGTGCACCCAGGCCCACTCCACGAACTCCCGTTTTCTTATCTTCTTTTTGAACTCCTCTTCGGTGACGAACAGGTAGTCCTGCCCCTGCTTTTCGCCTTTTCTTCTTTTTCTGGTGGTGACGGAGATGGAGCGAACGTAATCCTTATGCCTCCCCAGAATCTTTTCGCAGATGGTGGTTTTTCCCCCGCCCGAGGGGGAAGAGAGAACTACCAGCAGTCCCTTAGTTCGTTTAGTCATGAGAATGTGAACACGTCAATCCACTTTTGCCGCCAGTTGGACTTCGGCGTTCGACCAAAGTATCGCTAGAAGAATCGTCATGGTTATCCGGTGACTAAGATGCGATGTTTCAATTCAAACCATCCCACATTTCGACCCCGGCTAAACTCCACTGGGTATCTTTTCACCAGTTCCTGTTGTGACATTTATCCAGACGCTCCAGCAGCAACTTCCTGAACTCCTCATCTGACAGATGAGGAAATCTCTTCCGCAATCCGTGGGCGAAAAGCTGCCGGGTGAATTCCGACAGGTCGAATGCTCTAAGCAGCCTCTTTTCAGGGGACATATTGCGGAGCGCTCTCAAGTATTCCGGATGAATCGGACCTTTCATGGCTCCCATGCTCGACCAAGGACTATTCGATATTCTGGGTCTGTTCCCTGAGCTTTTCGATTTCCTCTTTGAGGTAAATCACCTTCCTGGCTATTTCCGCGTCCGCTGCTTTGGATCCGATGGTGTTGGCCTCCCGGTTCATCTCCTGCAGCAAGAAGGTCAGCCTTTTGCCCACCGGAGCATCCTCCTGGAAAGCGGCCAAAAACTGCTGGTTGTGGCTTTTGAACCTGACGCATTCCTCGGTGACGTCGCACTTCTCCGCCATTAACGCCACCTCCAACTCCAGCCGGTGTTGATCTACCGGCGAATCGCTCACAAGCTCTCTTATCTTTCCCGCCAGCTTTTTGCGGTAAGTATCTATGCTCAAGGGAGCAAGCTTCTCGATTTGGTCTATGGTGTGGTTGAGCTTGGATATGCGCTGGATCATGTCCTGGGCCAACTTTTCGCCTTCCGCCCTTCGCATGCCGTCAAACTCTTCCAGGGCTTTTCGGGTTATGCCTGATACGATCTCCCAGGCCCTGTCCAAATCCGGCTCCTCCTTTTCCACCTTCACCAAATCCGGCAGATTAAAGAACTGATCCAGCCTCACGTCCCCGGCTAAGCCGTATCTTTTCTTCAATTCCTGCATGATATTGAAATAGACGTCCGCCGCCTCCTGGTTCAATTTTACGAAGGATGCCGCCGGAGCGGCCTCCTCCCAGTTGAGGCTGAAGCTGACCTTCCCCCGGGTGATCCGACCGAGGATCAGCTCTTTGACCTTGGGCTCCAAAGGCGAAAGATTCTTGGGCAGGCGGAATTGCATTTCGCAGAAGCGGTTGTTGACCGAGCTGATTTCCACCGTGGCCTTCAGATCCTCGCGGATCAGCTCGGCGGTGCCGTATCCTGTCATGCTGGCTATCATATTCCTCTCCATTGGCAGAGGATCATTATAGGTCTACGCCCTCTTTTGTCAATCAAAATCTCCCGGTTGGTCGAGTCCGATCGACAAGCTATAAAGAAATGTCGGATAGGCCACCTTACGGGGGACATATCCGACCTACTCACAGAATTCTCACTCCACGGTTACGCTCTTGGCCAGGTTTCTGGGTTGGTCCACGTTGCACCCGCGCATGACCGCCATGTGATAGGCCAGAAGCTGCAAGGGAATCACGGAAAGGATGGGAGTTAAAAGCTCGATGGTTTGAGGGACGTATATCACGTGATCCACCTTATCCTCTATCTGATTATCGCCCTGGGTGGCAATGGCGATCACCTTTCCCTTGCGGGCTTTTATCTCGGCTATGTTGGAGAGCACCTTGTCGTGGACTTTGTCCTTCAGGCCGATCACCACCACCGGCATGTTGTCGTCGATCAAGGCTATGGGGCCGTGTTTCATCTCGGCCGCGGGATATCCCTCTGCATGGATATAGGAAATCTCCTTAAGTTTGAGAGCGCCTTCCAGGGCGATGGGGAAGTTGGGCCCCCTCCCCAGGTAGAGGAAATTGTTCTTCTGATAGTACTTCTCGGCGATGTCTTTCACGTGCTCGTTGTTTTCGAGAATCTGCTCTACCTGGTCGGGTATCCTATAGATGGCGTCGATTATCTCCCTGCCCCCTTCTAAGGACATGCTCCGCATGCGGCCCAGAAGCAGCGAGATCAAAGCCAGGATCATCATCTGGGAGGTGAAGGCTTTGGTGGAGGCCACCCCGATCTCCGGCCCGGCGTGGATGTAAACCCCTCCGTCGGTTTCCCGGGCGATGGTGCTTCCCACCACGTTGCAGATGCCCAGGACGGTGGCACCCTTTCTCTTGGCCTCCCTTAAGGCGGCCTGGGTGTCGGTGGTCTCGCCCGACTGGCTGATCACAAATACAATGGTGCCCTCGTTGATTATGGGGCTGCGGTAGCGAAACTCGGATGCGTATTCCACCTCCACCGGAATCTGGGCGGCATTCTCGATCATGTATTCCCCGGATAGCGCCGCGTGCCAGGCGGTGCCGCAGGCGGTTAAGATTATCCGATCGATCAGATGCAATTCCTCATACTGCAGGTTGAGCCCGTTTAGGCGGGCGGTTCCTTCCTCGTAGTTTAAGCGTCCCCGGATGGCATTGCGCAGGGTGGTGGGCTGCTCGAAGATCTCCTTGAGCATGAAATGGGGGAAACCGCCTTTTTCTATCTGATCCAATGTCCAGGAGATCTCCTGGACCTGCGGCGTGACCTCGGTTTTGTCCACCGTGGAGATTACGAAACTGTCGGAATCCACCAAGGCTACCTCCCGATCCTCCAAATAGACCACCCGGTTGGTATGTCTTAAGATAGCAGCCACATCCGAGGCCACGAAGTTTTCGCCCTTTCCCGTGCCGATCACCAGGGGACTGCCGTGTCGGGCAGCCACAATTTGATGGGGATTGTCCTTGGAGATCACAGCTATGCCGTAGGTCCCCTCCACCTGAGACAAAGCCGTCTGGGTGGCTTCCATCAGGTCGCCGTCATAATACTCCTCGATGAGATGAGCCAAAATCTCCGTGTCGGTGTCGGAGCTGAATTGGTGGCCCTTTCGGCCCAGAAGCTCCCTTAAGCTGCGGTAGTTCTCTATGATGCCGTTGTGCACCACGGCAATGTTGCCCCGGCAGTCCAAGTGAGGGTGGGCGTTGAGGTTGGTGGGCTCGCCGTGGGTGGCCCATCGGGTGTGAGCTATTCCCGTCGTGCTTTTGAAATCCTTGCCTTTCAATAGGGCTTCCAGTGCGGTTATTTTGCCCGCGCATTTCTCGTATATCAGGCCGTGATTTTCAAGCAGGGCTATGCCGGCTGAATCGTATCCCCGGTACTCCAGCCTTTTCAGCCCCTCGATCAAGAGGGGGACAGCTTTCTCCTTACCCACATATCCGATTATGCCGCACATGTTCTATCCCCTATGGATCACTCCACAATACGCTTCCTAAGTGCGTTCTCACGTTTTGCGCGTCCGAAGCAGGTTGCTCATCCCGACTAAAAGATACGTCCCGGAAGCTTGGTTGGGAAGAGGTTTTTCGAGTGTTTCGCCAGATCCGCTCCTTACCTTGGCTCTGAGCAGCAGAATCGCCCGGTTCTCATCTGTTACGACTGCGGCGGCACGGCCTCCTTCATCCGCAGATCAATCGTGCCTTAAGTTGCGTTTTACCGTTTTCTCCACCCAGCTCACCAGGTTGGACCCGATGCGATCCACCACTTGGTCCGGAACCCCGTCGGCGTGGGACGATTTCTTTCGCAAATCCACCTGGTCATTCACCGGATCGATAACTAAGAGTTCGCCTTCAGGGGTGAGAGCGATCTCGGTCGAAAACAGCTCCAGCTTGCAGATGCGGGCCGTTTTGCGCATGATGGCGTTTAAGCCGGAATAGGTCTTTTCATCCACTTCCAGCGGCTGCATGGCATGCGCCACCCGGGTTTGGTCATCCCACCAACAGGGAAGCACTTCTCCGAAGGCGAAGAAGACCCTGAACCAGGCTCTCCGATCTCCTATCAGCGCAGGCTCAATCCTCTCCTGCAGCAGATACCGGTCGTGAGGAAACAGCTGTCTGGCCTTTTGCACGTCCTGTACAGTACAGGCATCCTTGACCACGCCGTCGCCGCAGCCTCCGGTAGCCGGCTTGACCACAAAAGGCGCAGAGAGCGTTTCGCTGAGGAGCGAGTCGATACGCAAGCGTCTGTTCCAGGGAGGCAGGACGAAGGTCTGTGGCACGCCCACTCCCAGCGACGACAACCTCTTCTGCATAGCTGCTTTGTCGATGGCCATTTTCAGCCGACCGGCGTCGTTGATCATTCTGGCATGCTGACGCTGCATGGCCGACACCAGTTTCTCGAAAGCCTCCTCTTGGTCCGATGCCCGGTCGAAGAAGGTCCTGAACCGAAGCTCCCCGTCCCGGATCTGCTGCAGAGCCTCGGACAGATTGTCGGAGTGAATCAGATACGACTTGATTTCCCGGCTGCCGCACTCCCGATCTACATGGCGGACGAAGTCGGCATCGTATTCCCAGCACCAGGCTATGGCCAGATGGTGGCTCTCCAAAGTACCTCCTGAGTGAACCGAGATTCCAAAAGTCCGCTCAAACGCCGTGGCCGGAAGAAAACGAAACTGGTTTTTTTCTCCCCCTGGAACTTGTATCGACTTCACGAAGGCAGCGGTTGAATCAAAAACAAGCTGTCACACGAGAGCATGGATAAACCTCCAGTGCCGGTGCCGCAAAGTGAAAGTCTGGATCAGGGCTACGGCTCTGCGCCCACTCTTTCCACACCAGGGACGTATGGAGCCGGACGGAGATCTACTTCTCTCCTCCCAGAATCAAAGGCAGGCCGTGCTCTGAGGTTCCGATGACCACCACCTTGGAGTTGGGGC
>CAZWAO010000137.1:0-7268 GCA_964631815.1 uncultured Ignavibacteria bacterium
CATTGATTGCGGAGGCCGGTATGAAAACAATCTCGACGGCATTTGCAGTGCTGGCGGTACTGCTTTTATCCTTGCCAGTCCGGGCAGCGTCATTCAACGGCAAGAAGATCTCGGAAGGCGTCTGGAAGGGAGAGAAGATCGAATACGTGGAGGGGGAGATACTCTTCAAGGCCCGCTCCGGTGCCAAGGCTGCCGATCTGGATAAGGTGTTCTCCGATTGCAGGTCCCGATTGGTGGAAGGCTTGGATCAGATCAACATGGGGAAGCTGGAGGTGCCGCCTCCGCTCGATGTCTTCAAGGTCCTGGATGAATTGAATGCCAGTCCCCTGATCGAATTCGCCGAACCGAACATGATAGATCGAGCCCAGTATCCCCCTAATGATCCTTACTTCGCCGACGGTCATCAATGGAGCCTGTACAATGTGGGCCAGCCCGGCGGATGCATCTCGGGGTCGGACATCCACGCCCCGTCTGCCTGGGACATCACGCCCGGGAGCTCGGAGGTCCTCATCGCCATCCTGGATTCGGGGATACCCATGGTGGGGGGTTTTCTCAATCATCCCGATCTGAGCAACAGCAGCAGGTATATACTGGGCGAGGATATAGTGGGGGACGGTGAGCAGGTGAAGGACAACTACGGACACGGTACTCACGTCCTGGGAATCATCGCCGCCAGAACCAATAATTCAGCAGGGGTGGCGGGCGTGGATTGGAGCTGCCGGATATTGATCGATCAGGTTTTCGACAGCTCCGGAATCGGAACCCACAGCACTTTCAGAGCCGGCGTGCTTCACGCCGTGGATTACGGCGCACGGGTGATCAATTACAGCGGCGGGGGACTGCATTCCTTGACCAAGGAACAGGCGGTGGCCTATGCCGACAGCCACAATGTCCTTCTGGTTGCCTCGGCCGGCAACAGCTTCGGAGATTCGGTCATCTACCCGGCACACTATGCCGACAGGTACGGAAACGTCATGGCCGTATCCGCCACCAACTGCAGCGATCGTCTGTCCGACTTCTCCAACTTCGGTCCTCAGATCAGCGTGGCTGCCCCGGGGGGACAGGGATTGCCCTGGGATGCAAACGACATCTTCTCCACCACTCCGTCCTATCCGGTGGCCTTAAGCGAGTCGCCTTACTTTCTGACCCCAAGTTACGGCTATATAGCGGGGACCTCCATGGCTTGCGGCATGGTCACGGGGCTGGCGGCCCTTCTGCTGGCAGTGGATCCCGGTTTCGGTCCCTATGAGCTTCGAGAGATAATCGAAGAAAGCGCAGACGAGGTAGGCGGCTACCAGTACTACATAGAAACCGGAAAGAGCTACGAACTGGGCCACGGACGGATCAACTGCTACCAGGCTGTGACTCTGGCCGCAAACTACACGTATGTCTACGGGGATGCCAACGGCGACGGCGTCGTCACCATAGCAGACGCGATTTTCCTCTTGAATTATCTTTTCAGATCCGGAAGCCTTCCCGATCCCCCGTCGGCCGGGGATGCCAATGGCGACTGCCAGGTCAGCTTGGCGGACGTGCTCTACATCTTGAATTACCTCTACCGCCTGGGGCCGACGCCGGAAAGGGGCTGTGTGGGCAACTGACCGGCGGCTGGGTCCATCTCTTTTCATCTCCCAAACAGCAATGGTATTCGATCCGAGTTGGAGTTGTTGACGCGACTTGTCCCTATTCTCGCCTGATCCCGCGCGGTCGACCATATTCTTCCCTACAGAGCAGATCCATAGGGCAGTGTCGGAGCCTTGCCCGGCCGGGGGTTCCACGAATGCTGTCTGCAGAAATGGCCGCCGGAGTGTTACGAGTCGAGCTGGAAATCCCCTCTTACAACCAGGGAATTCCAGAAAGTGCATTCGACCTGCGGTGGAAAACACCACAAGCTGGAAACGTCCCCTGTCGCGGAAGACTTGCCGCAGCTTGATTCCAGGTGCGATTTCCCTCAAAAATGAGTTGACAACTCCCGGCACGGCGTTATCTTATTAGCCGTTTGTTACGAATTCCACAAGCGCGCCGTTGTGGCCAAGCGTATGCTATTAAATGGCTTCTGGACTGACGGCTTCACTATCGTGGACCACAGGAGGAAACATGTCTATCGTTGATTCCAAGACCGGCAAGGTGAGGAAGAACTACAGCCTGGATGAATTGGTTCAGGCGGCCAACTTGATGCGGGGATATAACATGATCTCCCTTTGTGCCGCGGGTTCCGGGCATGCCGGCGGAACCATGTCCGTAATGGACATCACGGCTGCGCTGTATCTCCACGTGGCCAGGCACGATCCGAAGGACCCGTTCTGGGACGGAAGAGACAGGATCATCTGGTCCACCGGACACAAGGCTCCTTCTTTGTACCTGGGATTGGGAATGGCCGGCTATTATGACGTGCGAGAGGTGGTCAAGCTGAGGAAGCTTTACAGCCCGTTCCAGGGACACCCACACTGGTTGAAGCTGGACGGAGTCGAGGCCTCCACCGGATCCTTGGGACAGGGACTGAGCATAGCCAATGGGATCGCCTTGGCCGCCAGGCTGCAGAAAAAGGAGTACCACGTTTTCTGTCTCACCGGCGACGGGGAACATCAGGAGGGACAGATTTGGGAAGCGGTCATGGAGGCCGGCGACTTCAAACTGGACCATCTGATCAACATCATCGACAACAACCGGCTGCAGATCGACGGCTGGGTGAAAGACGTGATGGACATCGAGCCCCTGGCGGATAAATACAGAGCCTTCAAGTGGAACGTGATGGAGATAGACGGCCACGATATGAAGCAGATCGTCCAGGCGCTGGAGGCGGCCGAAAAGCACAAGGGCCAACCCACGGTCATCATCGCCCACACGGTTAAGGGCAAGGGTGTGGACTTCATGGAGGACGTGGCGGGATGGCACGGTAAGGCTCCCATCTGCGAGCAGATGGAGCAAGCACTGGAGCAGTTGGGTGTGGGCAAGCAGCTCGACTATCATAAGCTGCATAAGATCGCCGACGACTATCAGGCCGAGGCCACCAGGAAGTTGGAAGCCAAGATGCCCAAGTTCAAGAAGGATTACTTCTGGAACGTGCAGGAGGTTATGAAGGTGGACATGGATCCCACCCGCAAGGGCTTCGGCCGGGCACTGGAGAAGAGAGGGGACGACCCCAGGATCGTTTGTCTGGGAGCGGACATCTCGGGTTCCATAGCCATCAGCATGTTTTACGATAAGCATGCGGAGAGGAAGAATAGATTCCTGAGCATGGGCATAGCCGAACAGAGCGGAACGGGTGTGGCCGCAGGCCTGGCCAAAGAGGGAATGATTCCGGTATTCGGGACCTACGGGGTTTTTGCCGCCGGGAGGAATTTGGACCAGCTTCGGACCACGGTGTGCTACGGGAATTTCAACGTTCTGATAGCCGGCGCCCACGGCGGGGTGTCGGTGGGACCGGATGGCGCCACTCATCAGGCCCTGGAGGACCTCTTCCAGATCTGTGGGCTGCCCAATATGCACGTCTCAGTGCCCTGTGATTCTGTGGAGACCGAGAGGGCCACGGAGGCTCTGCTTTTTGACATCAAGGGACCCAAGTATATCAGGTTCGCCCGCGAGGCCACTCCCATCGTCACCGATGAGAACACGCCGTTTGAATTCGGCAAGGCCAACGTTTACAGATTCAGAGGCGAGAAGCCGAATTTCAAAGATGCCTTCGAAGTTAAGCTCGCCTCCCAATACCGATCCGAGAATGAGGATCTGACCATCGTCGCCTGCGGTCCCGAGGTCCCGGAAGCCATGCGGGCCGCCTGGATACTGAAAGAGGACTTCGGGATCGAGAGCCGGATCATCAACCTTCATACCTTGAAACCGCTGGACCATGAGCCGATCATCAGGGCCGCGTTGGAGACCGGCGTCATTGTCACCGCCGAGGAGCATCAGGTGGGGGGATTCGGAAACTGGATCGCCAATGTCGTGTCTCAGGCCACCGAACTCTATAAAAAACCGATGCTATTGGGCATGGTGGGCGTCAAGGACAGATTCGGAGAATCCGGCCAGCCCTGGGAACTGATAAAGGAATTCGAGGTTTCCGCAGAACACATCGCCAAGAAAGCAAAAGAGCTTTACGACATCAAGAAAGGCAAATAGATCCAGACCTTCGCCGAGGGATGCATCCCTGTGTGAGCCTGGTTTAGATAAAGGAAGGCGTCCGGCAGCGAGGATTGGCAATGAGAGGAGAAGAAATGAGATTAGCCGACAGAATGTCCCGATTGGGGACCGAGACAGCGTTCGAAGTTCTGGCCAAGGCCAAACAGCTGGAGGCAAAAGGAAAGCATGTCATTCACCTGGAGATCGGTGAGCCGGATTTCGACACACCCAGAAACATCGTGGATGCGGGAATCAAGGCGCTAAATGAAGGGTACACCCACTACAACCCGTCGGCCGGAGTCGTCGAGCTGCGCAAGGCGGTGGCAGAGGAAGTTGCCAAGACCAGGAACATCCAGGTCAGTCCGGATCAGGTGGTGATAACCCCCGGAGCCAAGCCCATCATGTTTTTTGTGATAATGGCGCTGGTCAACGAGGGAGACGAGGTGATATACCCCAACCCCGGTTTTCCCATCTACGAATCCATGATAAAATTCATAGGGGCCAAGGCCGTGCCCATTCAGCTGCGAGAGGAAAACGACTTCCGCCTGGACACCGAGGAGCTGAAGAAGCTGGTCACCGACAAAACCCGGATGATGGTCGTCAACTCCCCGCAGAATCCCACCGGGGGCATGTTGACCAAGGAGGATCTGAAAGCCATAGCCGACATCGCACAGGAGCGCGACCTGATGGTCTTGTCGGATGAGATATACAGCCGGATAATCTATGAAGGCAGCCATCACAGCATTTCATCCTTCCCCGGAATGCAGGAAAGAACCATAATCCTAGACGGCTTCTCCAAAACTTTCGCCATGACCGGTTGGAGGCTGGGTTACGGAGTGATGAGGGAGGATCTGGCGGTTCTCATCGCCAAACTGCAGACCAACTCCAACTCCTGTACCGCCACCTTCACCCAGATGGCGGGAGTGGAGGGACTCACCGGCCCCCAGAACGAAGTGGACAGGATGGTGGCGGAGTTCAAGAAGAGAAGGGACGTGGTGGTGGCCGGACTGAACGCCATCCCCCGGGTAAGCTGCAAGACGCCCAAAGGCGCCTTCTACGTGTTCCCCAATGTCCGCGAAATCGGATGGGACGTTAGGAGGCTGGGCGATTACCTGCTGAATGAAGCCGGCGTGGCGGTGCTTTTCGGGACCTCCTTCGGGAAATATGGAGAAGGATATGTCCGCATATCTTACGCCAACAGCGTGGAGAACATAAAAGAGGGACTGGCGCGCATGGAAAAGGCGTTGGACAAGATCAAATGAATAGGGTTTCAAGCTCGGTTTTTGACCGATAGGCCGCGCCGGACAGGGGGCACAAAAAAAAGCTCCGGATCGAAAAAAACACTTTACAAACTTTCAGATAGGATTATCTTAGTGCCGAATGCAGGCAAAAGCGACATTTTGACATAGGAGGGTGGTTTTAACAAAATGAACGTTCGGTAAAACTTCAGACATTCACCATCTCACATCAGTTAAGTCATCGGAATGACTCCTCTTGTCGGACCTCCGGGAATTAGCTGCGTGCTAAGGACCTGTCGGCTAAGATTCGGAGAGGATCGATTTGTGCACCGTCTTGCACAGTTTGCACCCTAAACTTTTCGAGCCGGATGTCGATCATATAACAGGTGAATCGACAACGGGTTAAATCTGCGTTGGGGAATTGCTGCAACGTGGATCGAAAATGGCGAAGTCACAACGTTTCTGCATGATGTGCGGTTTTTGATCAACTGAGAGCTGCTGAAGCCGGTTCAATGAAGCCGGCATGAGGCTTAGCTGGCACCGAGTGGGCGGTGCGTTGCACACACTCGTTCATGGGATAGAACAGACGTCAATCCAAGAAGCTGCATCACCACGACGGTCATCAAACTAAACAGAGGACAATTATAACCGCCGCCGCACAAGTGCTTTGACGTGCGGTCAACCCCGAAGGAGGTGAGTGACCCTGGACAAAAGCTAAGTCTTCTGTCAACAGTTCAAAGGTCAACTCTTCATCAGGAGGGAAGGAAATTGGAAAGCAAAAGTCTACTTAAAGCGATGCTCGCGGGCATCATACTCCTTGTGACGTTCTCCTCCCTGGTGCAGGCCGGAACCACGGGAAAGATAGCAGGAACCATCACCGACAAGGAGACCGGCGAGCGGTTGCCCGGAGTGGCCGTGACCATAGTGGGAACCACCATGGGAGCGGCAGCCGACCAAAACGGGCAGTACTTCATCTTGAACCTGATTCCCGGAACCTACAACCTGAGGGCTCAGCTTATAGGTTATGCCCCCATGCAGGTGGATAACGTTTCCGTTTCAGTGGATCTGACCACCACCATCGACTTCACTTTGGTACCCCAGGCGGTGGAGATGACCGGCGTGACGGTGACCGCGGAAAGACCCATTTTCGAGCCCGACCTCACTTCCACCACCCACATAATCACCAGCGCGGAGGTGGTTCACATGCCGGTGATCAGCACCGACGGCATCGTGTACCGCACGCCGGGTGTGGTTTTTGATCCCATCGGGGGCCCCATCAACTCGGGCACCCAGGGAACCGTCATCGGCAACGAGGGCAGCCGGGTTACGGATTCGGCCAATCCCGGAATAACCCTCCGAGGCGGGCGTCCTCAGGAGGTAGTGTACATGGTGGATGGTCTGTCCATCACCGATCCCATCCTGTCCGGCCAGGCCACCAACCTGAATCACTTCACCATTTCCGAGGTGCAGCTCATCGCCAGCGGCTTCAACGCCGAATATGGAAACGCCATGTCCGGTATCGTCAACTACGTTACCCAGGAGGGAGGAGCCCAGTTTTCCGGGAGGTATCAGTACTCCACGGACCAGCTTTTGGGCGATAAATACGACCTGGGAACCAACGAACACTTTCTAACCCTGGGCGGGCCCGTGCCCGGCACCATGGGGAAGATGACCTATTACCTCAGCGGCAATCTCTACCTCACCAACGATTGGGGTCCGCGGCTTCACACGCTGCCTCACCACCATCAGCAGACCTATCGTACCCAGGGGAAGCTGGTCTATCACCTTACCCCGGCGGTTACCTTAAGAGCCGGCGGTTTTTACAACCGGAGGCAATACGAGAGGTACAACCACAGCTACCTTTACGACCTGGCCAGCTTCGACGCCACTCTGGAGAAGGCCGACCAGGCCTGG
>CAZWAO010000138.1:0-7249 GCA_964631815.1 uncultured Ignavibacteria bacterium
GTAGAGTCACAGCCTTCCAAGCTGTTGGTCGCGGGTTCGAGTCCCGTCTCCCGCTTTTTTTGTTCGAGAATTTTCCCCCCTGAGTCGATCTGAGCATTACCACGCAATCCGAAAGAGCAGATACAGCAATCCAGCCGCAACGGCGGAGGCGGGGATGGTGACAATCCATGCGATTACGATGTTCAGAACTATCCCCCATCTCACCGCCGAAAGCCTTCGAGACGATCCCGCTCCCATTATGGCGGTGGAGATGACGTGAGTGGTGCTGATGGGGGCGCCGATTAACGACATGCCCGCAATCACCGCCGCCGCGGAGGTTTCCGCCGAGAAGCCGTGAACCGGCTGCAGCTTGAACATCTTGCTTCCCATGGTGCGAATCACCTTCCAGCCCCCGATGCTGGTCCCCAAAGCCATGGCGGTGGCACAAGCCAGCATGACCCACAAGGGTACTTTGAAAGTGGCCAACGTGCCATAGCTGACCAAGGCCATGGCGATTACTCCCATGGCGTTCTGCGCATCGTTCATGCCGTGGGAGTAGGCCATCCACGCGGCGGAGAGTATCTGCCATCGTCTGAAACTGTGGTTCACCTTGCTGAAAGATGAGTTCTTGAAAATCCATGAAACCAGGACGATCAGAAACAATCCCCCCAGGAATCCGAGGATGGGCGAAAAGATCATGGCCAGGATGATTTTCCTGATTCCCGTCCAGACGATTATCCCGAATCCATGGGCTACTATGCCGGCCCCCAGAAGCCCACCTATCAGGGAGTGAGTCACACTCACCGGTATCCCGGAAAAGCTGGCCAAGCCGGTCCACATGCTGGCGCCGATCAGAGCCGCCAAAACCAGAGTCAGACTGACGTGTTGAGGATCAATAACCCCCTTGCCCACAGTGGCGGCCACGGCCGTATGGCTTAAGGCTCCGAAGAAATTGAGCACCCAAGCCATGATGATGGCGGCTCGGGGGGTGAGGGCTCGGGTGGATACGGTTGTGGCTATGGCATTGGCGCAATCGTTGAAGCCGTTGAAGAAGTCGTAAACTAAGGCCGCGATGATTATGGCCAGAAGAAGTAGAAGGTCAGTCACCTTTCACCACTATGCTCTCTATAGCGTTGGCGATGTTTTCACAATGATCCGCCGCGGTTTCCAGCCGACCGTAAATCTCCTTCCACTTGATGGCCACCCGCCAATCGGTTTCCCGGTCCAGCAGCTGCCCGATCATCTGCTGGGAGATTTGATCGGCCTGGTTCTCCAGGCTGTTTATGTTGATACAGAACGGACGCAGGTTTCGAAAATGCTCCAGGTCCGAGATGGCCTTTTCGATCTGCTCCACGGCTTGGTAAACGATGTTGACCAGACGGACACACTGCGGCGTAGGTTGGGGAATCTTGAAATTGTAGAGTCGGCTGGCAATTCCCTCAATGGCATCCAGGACATCGTCCAGTTCCGAGGCTAAAATGTGAATGTCCTCGCGGTCTATGGGAGTGATAAAGGTTTTGTCCAGCTTGTCCATTATGTCGTGAATGATGGCATCACCATCGTGCTCTATTTTCTTTATGTTCCGTACCTTATTTTCCACGTCCTGGTAGTTGTGAACCAGATCCACCAAAGCCTCCGCACCCTTCAAGAGATTCCGCGCGGACATGGTTAGAAGGTCGAAGAACTTCCTATCCCTGGGCAGCAGCCGGGGCATCTTAAAAGCCATTCTCTCCTCCGGTTTGACGCGACATTTGGAGTCGATGTGCTTATCGAAGACCAAGCAACTCGATCGGGCACTATTATAATGTATGACGGAAAGAAATCAAAAGGTTTTTCGGGAAGGCTTCGAAATTACAGTTCTATCCGCTGTTGGGGTTCGGAGTCTGTGAATCTTTCCTTCGCCTACAGACCCGGCTGAGTCTCGCACGATGCGTGTCCAGGCATGGCAGAAGCCTACAGCGCCATGCTCATCGTCTGGGCGCCTTAAGCATTTCCCGCAAATGGTCCATTATGTTGCGACCGCGACTGCGGATGTCCTCCTTAACCGACAACAGGTTTTCCGCCGTCGGCTGGGCGTGCAGCTGAATATGAAATCGAAGGGAATTGGTCGTGCCCGACGGCCTGATGGTCAAATGCTGCAGTCTCTTATCGTCGAAGAAGAACCGCACCCCCTCATCCGGGAACTGGAAATCGTAAGAGGCCGGGTATATCCGGTCGTACTTGCCGGTGCGATAGATGGCCGCCGACTTAACCTGATGCCCTGCGATCTCCAAATCGCCCACCAGAGCAAGCTGGTAATAGCCCAGCGCTCTTCGCAGGATGTTCTTCTTGAGCCGGTCTCCCTCTATGCCGGGATATTCCCCGTCCAGGGGGTCGGGCTCGTAGAAAGTGGCAAACAAGCCGATATCCGGATCCAGGTACACATGTTTGTCCAGCAGGTCGATTAAGCCCAGTCCCTGCTCCTTGGCCCAGGCGGCTATCTCCGCCAGAAGCAGAGAGGCGAAGATCCCGTCCTTATCGCGGACATGACCGCCGGTCCCCAGCGATCTGTTGTCCGGTGGAGGGCCTCCCAAAAGGGAGAAACCGTTGCTTTGCTCCATGGTGGCCACGTTGAACGAGCGCTTGCCGTTGTCCATCCCCAGACTGGTGCACACGAAAGGATGACATAGGTCCTTGTATTCCTCATCGCGGCCATCCACCAGCCCCAGCATGTGATCGATCTTGCCTTGCCAGACGTCTCTGGTAGCGGCCGCCAAAGCAGCAAACCCCACCCAACCCTTGATTACACCCAGGCCGTACTTGCGCGCCAGAAAGGTGATGCTGTCGGAGGTGGTGTGGGAGAGAGTCACGAATTTCTTATCCGCATCCCGTACGTGTCCGTATTTTTCAATCTCCCTGTGCAGCCGGTACCAGATTACCAGAGTCCACATGTCGTCGGCGGGAAGCAGGTAGTAGTCTTTGTCATCGTAGATGTGGCGTTGATTCTTGGGCACCTTTACCACCAAACCACATCGGTCGGCATCCGGATCGGTACCCACCAGAATGTCCATTTTGTCGAACTGACCGGGATAATCCTCTTTGAAAGCCTGCACCGCTATTTCAGCCGCTCTGGGGTCACCGGGGTCGGGCTGCTGTTCATGGCCGGGGTCGCTGCAGAAGGCGGGGAATAGTCCATTGGGTTCGTTTAACCCCATTTTGCTTTTGTTGCCGTTGATCGATTTGATATCCACGAATCCCACTTCATGCAGGAGCCGGGGCACGGTCAGGTAACCCGCTCCGTGGAATGCGCAATAGCCTATGTGAAGCGGATCGGCGGCCGACTTCTGTCGCTTGGCAAGGTCTTCGGTCAGCAGGAAGCTCTCCATGTGCCGCCGGTGTCTCCCGTGGATGTCTATCAGGAACTTCTCTTTCCCTGCATAGTCGAAACCCGTGACGGGTTTCTCGCCGCCCAGAAACCACAGCTTGCCTTCGGACGCCTCTTTGAACGATCGGAGCTTTATGTCCTTGGTGGTGGCGTTTTTGATGTACTGATTATACATCTTGTCCCGATCTTCCGGATCGAATTGCGAGCCGTTGGAGCAAGAGAGTTTGTATCCGTTGTACCGGTAATCATTATGGCTGGCGGAGATCAAGACTCCGACGTCCGCCTTGATGGACTCATCCGGTATGGCGAACGTGACCTCAGGATAGGCGCAAGGAGCGTCGAACAAGTAGACCGTGTAGTCGTAGGCTAAGAATAACTGCGCAACCAGCTCGGCAAAGTCCTGGCCCCGCACGCGACTGTCGTAACCCACGACCACTTTATCCAAAGGCTGGGGCTGATTCTTGCCGAATTTGGCCACGCCGGCGGAGGTCAACAACATAACCAGATCGTTCATGGTGTTGGGACCTTTGAGAATGTCCGTATCCACGCCTTCCTGTTTCAGCTTGATGATCGAGGGCTTATCCATTCCCATAAGGCCACGGATGCCGCCGGTGCCGAATCTCAAACCTTGACGGAAGGCATTGACGATCTCCTCCCACTTTTCTTGTTCGATAACCTCCACGACTCCCTTCTTTAGCTTGGATGAAATTTTGTCTATATCCGGATTCTTGAGCCACTGCTCGAGATTGGGAAGGGTGTTGGCCAGCGCGTCATGGTACAACTGCTGGTCGATCCGTCCGGACTCTCTGGACGATTCAAGGAATCCCTTGATCCCGTCTTCAGCTTTTTTCAATATAGAATCGAGATTGGTGATGGGCATTTGAACAAGTCCTTTCGTTATTGTCGAACGGGTTTGTCGAGTGCAATGAGTGTTGTTGTCGCGCTCTCCGGTGATTTTCTAAAGTCGGGCTATATAATATAATGGTAGGGGAAGTATTCCAAGCACAAATTCGGTTAGTGGAGGGGTTCTGTACCCCTCACTCTGACTCTCCCCAGATGGTAAAGAGAATTCTATTTCCTCTCCCCATAGGGGAGGCGAAGACCCGTACGGGAGGATTAAGGTGAGGGGGTATCAAGGAGTTTGTTCTCCCCCTCACTCTAGCTCTCTCCCCAATGGGGAGAGAGAACCACAGAATATCTCCGGAGAGCTGGTTGTCGGGCAGTCTGGCGACAGCCAGACCTACACTTCAGTCTTACCCATGAAATCGGCTCATACCCCAGACTATGCAAAAAGAGATGTGGCTAAAGCCGATTGGACGTGAAGCATGTTTGTCAATTGCTTGAAAGCAACTGGAATGGAGAGAATCGAAGTTAACTGGTTGTCGGGCAGTCTGGACGACAGCCCGACCTACACATCCGCCCAGAGTATGAATCGGATGGTACATACCGAAGGGGAGAGAGAATTCTATTTCCTCTCCCCATAGGGGAGGCGAAGACCCGTACGGGAGGACTAAGGTGAGGGGGTATCAAGAGGCTTATTCCCCCCTCACTCTATCTCTCTCCCCAATGGGGAGAGAGAACTATGCAATATCTCCGTAAGGGTGGACGTGAGACGCTGAACTTAATAGAAGCGGCGAAGTGCGGGGTCGTGGTTGGCGATCTGTGGTCTTGCTCAAGTCGCTTGGGTGCAATCCCAACAATGATGCAAAACGTCACGTAGCAGTAGAGTCTCCTTGTTCAGAGATAACGGTTTGTGACGATATAACTTATGATGGAGTCTATCCGCCGGAATTAGGATAAAAACAGTTTTGTTTCGAGAGAAAAACGCTCGATGATCCACAATAACGTGCTGGAGACCATTGGACGGACCCCGCTGGTTAAGATCAACAAGCTGGTAGGTGAGAAGGATGCCACGGTTCTCGCCAAGATCGAGTCATTCAATCCTTGCGGCTCGGTGAAGGATCGAATCGGGCTTTCCATGATAGAAGCGGCAGAGAAAGATGGTCTTCTCAAGCCCGGGATGACCATCGTGGAGCCTACGTCCGGCAATACCGGCATCGCTTTGGCTATGGTCGCCGCGGTGAAAGGCTATAAGTGCGTTCTCACCATGCCGGAGACCATGAGCGTGGAAAGAAGAGCACTGCTGAAGTTTCTGGGCGCACAGATCGTATTGACCGAGGGGGAAAAGGGAATGAAGGGCGCCATCGCAAAAGCGGAGGAGCTTTCCAGGCAGCCAGGATACTTTCAACCGCTGCAGTTCACCAACCCGGCAAACCCAGAGGTTCATCGGCGCACGACCGCGCGCGAGATCATCGAGGACCTGGGTGATTCGAAATTGGATTACTTCGTTGCAGGAGTGGGGACCGGAGGGACCATCACGGGAGCGGGTCAAATCCTGAAACAAAAATACGGTAACAAAAACGTGGCGGTGGAACCCAAGGACTCACCCGTTCTCTCCGGCGGGAAGCCCGGCCCGCACAAGATACAAGGGATAGGCGCCGGTTTTGTCCCGGAAGTTTACGATGCCAAAAGCGTGGACGAGATCATTCAGGTCTCCTCCGAGGATGCCGTCTCCACTTCGCGGAAGCTGGCGAAAGAAGAAGGAATCCTGGCGGGAATGTCAGCCGGGGCCAACCTGTGGGCTGCTCTGGCCATCGCCCGAAGAGAAGGACAGGGGAAGTTGGTGGTGACGATCCTGCCCGACTCGGCTGAGAGATATTTGAGCACGGATTTGTTTGAGGAGTGATGTCGAAGGTCGATTATAGGAGAGATTTCGGACCGAGCTATCTGTGCGACCAAAGCGAGTGGACGGAACAACAGAACTCACCCTAAATCCCTCTCTTAAAAAGAGAGGGACTTGATCTTCCGTTCGGTTCCAAAGAGAGTAACAATTATGGAAACCACACCTCCGAGGTGCTGAGATGCTGACCATCATCGAGGATATCAAAGCCATATACCGAAACGATCCGGCAGTACGCAACATCGAGTTCCTGCTCTATCCCGGCCTGCATGCCATCACAGTTCACCGCTTCTGCCATTTTTTCTGGAAGTTGGGCATACCTTTCTTTCCCCGCTTGTTTTCCCAGATCTCCAGATTCTTCACCGGCATCGAAATCCATCCGGGAGCTAAAATCGGCAAGGGATTCTTCATCGACCACGGCATAGGAGTGGTAGTGGGAGAGACCGCCGAGATTGGCGACAACTGCGTTCTGTTTCATAACGTAACCCTGGGAGGCACCGGGAAGCACAAGGGCAAGAGGCACCCCACCCTGGGAAACAACGTGATGGTGGGAACCGGAGCCATTCTGCTGGGACCTATAACCGTGGGAGACAACGTGAAGATAGGGGCCAACACTTTCATCCTGATGCGCGACATCCCGGACAACGTCACGGTGGCCGGTACCCCCGGCAGAATCGTGAAAATGAACGGACGGGAGACCGGAATGAATTTGCCCAGGGCAAAAGAAACCCAAACGCAACCCGCCGAAAAAACGTAAAATTCTTCTTGACAAGCAGAAGGTGTGGAATATATTACGAACTTGTTATATTGCGAATTAGCATCTTTAGGATGTTAATTCCGTTTTTTATTGGTTTCACATTTCGGGGCCTCAGAGGCCTATAAGGAGATTTTTTGTCTTTCTGCCGCCGTCGGGCAGAGAAGGCCAGTTCGAACACAGTGTGATCTTTTGGGACTAGACAACAGTTGCGGCATTTGAACTTTGCCCGGGTAGCTCAGTTGGTAGAGCATCCGTACGGAAGGTCACGGGTCCAGACGAGAGGACCAAGTCAGGTTTGAAGACGGTGTGATCTTTTGGGACTAGACAACAGTTGCGGCATTTGAACTTTGCCCGGGTAGCTCAGTTGGTAGAGCATCCGTACGGAAGGTCACGGGTCCAGACGAGAGGA
>CAZWAO010000139.1:0-7183 GCA_964631815.1 uncultured Ignavibacteria bacterium
CCCTTGGCGGCTGGCACCGGCCCAAACGCCGGACACCATCCGAGGCTGTGATATTATCGAGATTGGCCAGGGCACCAGCCCACGCTTCTCACCCGACAGCAAGAAGGTGGCCTTTCTGAACGGGGGTTGGCTGTGTGTGCGCAACTCGGACGGTACCGGTGTCGTCAAGGAGATAACACGGATGAATGCGCTTGATTTCCAGTGGATGAGTGACTCATCCATAATCTACTTCAACCAGGAAGGATACGGCACACCGCGAGTCTTGAGGAACATCGGGGTCGTCACGCTTGACGGCAGGCACGAGCCGACAATCACCGAACCGGAGGGAATAAGGTTTGAGCCTCCCGTTTTCTTGCCTGACGGAACCATCGGATACTACAGGCACTCTATGGATGACGGGAGCAAGTCTTTCGTGGTGATAAAACAGGGGTCTCTTCCGCCTGATTCTGCCTTGAAGCAGCTTGTTCCCAGAATAAAGCCCGAAACATCTCACGTGATGTATGGCGACATCTGGCTGGTGAGCATCGACGGTTCATACAAGAGGTGGGTGACGTTCAACAAAAGATTCGGATTCCCCGAAATGTCGGCCGATGGCAGGAAGATCCTTGCGGAAAAGATCCCAGGCAGGGACCCCTATGAAGGGGGTGGTCCTTACGTTATTGATCTTGAAGGAAAAGAGACCAACCTGAGCGATCCTAATTTGGAACTTCCGGTCAGAGACACTCTCGGGAGCAGCGATAGAAAGTGGATATATAGTTCCGGTGGACTTGGAGCGAAGTTCTCGCCGGATGCATCCAAAGTAGTTTACATGTATGGAGCAATGGATACTGCGCTGGAAGATATAGTCGCTTCTGATCTGGTCGTCAAAAACATCGATGGAACCGGCAGATTCCAGATTGAGACACCCTACCAGATAGAGGACTCACCTGTATGGTCACCCGACGGACGAATGCTTGCTTGCACAACATCCGACGGACACAAAATCTATGTCTTTAGACTGAAATGAATCCCACTTCCTGTGCGCGCCAGGTCCCCTGACCTGGCGGGAAGCACCGATCCGAATTTGGATCCATAGGATCGGGTCGGGGACCCAATCAGCACACAAATCCGGCTTTCCATGTGGCTAAAGCCGATCAGTTTATGATTTCTCCTGTCAGTTCACTAAAGTAAACTGCAAATGATTTATCTATTGTATCAGCCGTGTGGCCGCAGCTCTGCCATGCACCATACGGTACATGGCTCTGCTGTGGATAGTTGATTGTTAATCCCATATTATCCGCCTTAACAAGGACTTAATGAATTTGTCCCCCTGATAAGGGGGATACAGGGGGTTATGTGTTGTTGCATCGGGACTTTGTAGTCCCGATGCACTCCTTGAAAGACTTCCTCTTCACATCGGGATAATAATTCTCCACGCAACTTGAGAACCCGCGATTGTTCAGCAGAATCTTCTTGCCAATAGAGACAATCTGCATATTTTAGACTATAGAAAGGATTCCTCATAAGCGTAGTCCAACTTTTCAAAAACGGCCCGCCGCTGTGTCAACCATAGCCAATCGATAGGTGCGGGCAGAGGAGGATTCAGATGAGGCGCGTCATAGAATCTGCAGTAGTTATCTTTAGTCTCTTGCTCTTCTGCGGTGTTGCATTCTGCCAGCAGAACGACAGCGGAAAAGAAGAAGGGCCGATTGAAGCGGCGAAAGCAGCTTTAAGTATCATCCGGCCGACAGCACTACCTGACGGAAATCAATCCCCCATGCTCGGAAGCGAACTGCTTTCATCGGGAACTAATGTCGATCTGCGTGAAGACCTAAAAGTAACCCCGGCAAGTCCTAACCCAAACGCCGCACTTTGGAGGGGCTTGAGCCGACTAAGCCTTTCGGAAAAAGAAAACGCCTTGCTTGATCTTACAGTTCAGGGCGATTTGCCCCCGTCGGCAAAGCGGGAGGTGGATAGTGTCAAAATCCTTTGGAACTCCGGAAACTATGAGCAAGCTATAGCAAGATTGCGTAACCTGGAATCGTCGGAGGATTGGCCGGGCGCTTTGGTCGGAATAACCTGGATAAAGCCCATGCCCGTCATCCATCCGGAGTGGGGAACGGACTATCGAATAGGAAGCAGGTCGGGCATACAGAAAACCTGCCTGGATTTCGATTACGGAACAAGCAATCTTTTCGCCGTGACGAAGTTTTATGCGGACGAAATCTGGTCCGTGACCGTCAACTTCTCATCAGACGGCGGAGAGACCTGGTCGGAGAAATTCTGGTTGTGGGGTCCGAATCCCATCAATGACGTAAGCGGGACAGTGCTTTATGGATTCTTCTATATGGGCGTGACTGTCGGCTTTAATCAGATGGTCTCTGTCTATCGTTTCTTCGTCAGCAACGGAGCCCCGGACGGCGACTACTCTAATCAGAATGTGATCGACGGGGACCTCAACGTTCTCGACATAGCCCTTACCAGCAATGCGGACTTCTTCGACAACCGCATCTATCTGTTGGCCATTTTAGAGAGCGATTCGCTGATATACTTGTGGTCGGATCGGGATGCCCTGGTCTGGACCGATGTTCCCACCTATATCGCCGATGCCGACCACGGCCTTGATGCCTGCTGCAACCAGGATTATTCGGATTTTTTCCTGTATGTCTCCTATGTCGACAGAAATGACACCGTCAGTGTCGCGCGCAGATCGTCGGTCGAGTGGCAGAACATTAAATTGGACCAGGCTAACGACATCACTGCGGTGGCGGCATATGAGGACCGGATCATAGCTGCCTATGAACACACCTATACAGATGGGCAGGGGATCAAATATTATATCTCCTATGATGGCGGAGACAACTGGTACTGGGGCAGCCTGGCAGAACCTTCACCGGGGCAGCAATTCATCGCGCCGGACTTAGCAGCGCGCAGAGGGGGCGGCGTGGCTGTGGTGTACGAGGAGGAAGCCGGAGAGCCGGATCCCTGCTGGTATAGGCACCGGGACTATGGTACGGGCCCCGGTACCGCGACCTGGGCCGATCCGGAGCAATTCAACGAGACAGACGTCATCACCGGCTCGCCCATGACCCTGGAGTGGGTTCCTCCTCCGTCTCCCTATTGTCACGCTTTCGGCTCAATATGGATTGGCGGGGGCGAGTGGGGAGCGTACTTCGACAAAAACGGATACTTGCTCCCTGGTAACGCCAATGGAGATGATCTGACAAACTTAAGCGACGCGATTTACATTCTCAACTACCTGTTCAAGGAAGGCTCCGCTCCCGATCCGATGGAGGCCGGCGATGCCAACTGCAGTGGAGGCGTGGATTTAAGCGATGCGATTTACATCCTCAATTACCTGTTCAAAGGAGGCGATCCGCCGGTTTGTTGTTCATAAGCGGGCAGCACCGATCCGAATTTGGATCCATAGGATCGGGTCGGGAACCCGACCGGCACACAAATCCGGCTTTCCATGTGGCTAAAGCCGATCAGTTTATGATTTCTCCTGTCAGTTCACTAAAGTAAACTGCAAATGATTTATCTATTGTATCAGCCGTGTGGCCGCAGCTCTGCCATGCACCATACGGTACATGGCTCTGCTGTGGATAGTTGATTGTTAATCCCATATTATCCGCCTTAACAAGGACTTAATGAATTTGTCCCCCTGATAAGGGGGATACAGGGGGTTATGTGTTGTTGCATCGGGACTTTGTAGTCCCGATGCACTCCTTGAAAAAACTTCGTCTTAACGTCGGGATAACAATATCCCGACGCAACTTGAGTAAACTGCAATTGATTTATCTGTTGTATCAGTCGTGTGGCCACAGCTCTGCCATGCACCATACGGTACATGGCTCTGCTGTGGGATAACTCAGGTTCGAACTCACCCCTATGTCCCCTCTCTTGGAAAGTCGAAGATCCCGCCAAAGGCGGGGAGAGGGGAATCGAAGGGGTGAGTTAGTCGTGGAAGCGGGGTGGCCCATAGCTGTGCTGTGTCAGAGTATTTCACCCTCCCTTTAATTTTCTCCCATTTGTCTGTCCGCCAGGTCCCCTGACTTGGCGGGAAATACGGGTGGGCTCGGGGACCCGACCGGCAAAAGGTATAAACCGCATGGTACATACCGAGGGGAGAAGGAACGATCACCCCTGATCGGGAGTTGTAGTCGAAGTCTTCTGGTCACCGGAGAACGAGAAAATCCCCTCAAAAGTGCTTGACAGACCCACACAAGAACTTAGATTTATTATACAAGCCGCGTAGGTTTTCCGAAAGATCGGGTTTAGGGCATCACAACTTGGACCGTCCGATCCAAGGCGACGCACAAGTCTGCTTTCAGCAAGCCGACTCGAACATGAGACTCTTGTTGCATCGGGACTTTGTAGTCCCGATACACTCCTTGAAAAAACTTTGTCTTAACGTCGGGATAACAATATCCCGACGCAACTTGAGCTTGACAGAGAAGGCGGGTTCACCGCCAGTGAATGGAGTGGAAGATGGCCGGTTATCGTTCAGAATATGGCGCTCTTGAACTGAAACGGAGCTACCAGAGGAACCTCGCTTTGGGGACCGCCATCTCCGCGGCTATTCTAATGATCTCGACTTTTGGTCTCGGTTTCCTCGGCCGTATCAACGATCATTCCGATGAACGAAGGATGGTTGTGGTGAGAAGCATAACTCAACTGATATCCCCGCCGCCACCGCCAACCCTGGGCGAGTCTCCGAGTAGTGGTACAGCACTGGCCGGAGGATTCTTCCGGCCGGTGCCGAATGCCCACGAAACTCAAAGGCTTTCCAAAGGTCGATATTACGGCAAGATATACGGCATGGTCTACGACAGGAGCGCCGCAGGGGCGCTGGCAGGAAGCGACAGCTCTGGATACGTGCATATCGGCGTGCCCTCCATCCAATCGCTTTCCAGAATAAGTTTGGTCGAGACCGACCGGATGCCGGAGTGCATCAACGCAGTGCTGCCGCCATATCCGGAATCCGCCAAGGAAAGCGGAATCGAGGGAGAAGTCTGGCTGCAGGTTTTGGTAGACGAGCATGGCAACGTGGCTGAGGTCCGCGTTGTCCGAAAGTCGAAAGCCGACGTGGGATTCGAGCAGGCCGCGATGGACGCTGCTCTGAGGTGGAAGTATCGCCCCGCGGTCTGCAACAGGAAACCGGTGGCAGTCTGGATCATGTATACACTCAGATTCCGACTGACATCGGCAAACCAAGATCACGCTTAGTTGCTGCCCAACTCTGTGAACCGTCCAAGTTGGGAGGATGAGAAAGTGCGAAGGTATCTTTTTTCGGTTTTGGTCATGGGATTACTGGCGGTCATTGCAGGTTGCGCCGGCAACGACGCTTTCTCGCCCAAGAAGCTCGGGCCGGAGGACCAGCGGCAGTACCAGCTCTTGAAGAAGGCCGGAGCCGGCAAAGAGGAGTTGGATAGATACGTCGTGTACCACATCACGGGTGCATCGGAGACAGGTAAAGACTCGACTTGGACGAAATTCTGGGAGAGAAGGCTCAAGAGCCTGAGCAACCAAGAGCAAGCGGTCTATCTGACCCTACCGGCTGATTCACTGTGTCGGTTGGAGTACTTGTCTCTCAAGAATGAAAAGTCAAGAAGACGTTTCATCGGAAAGCTGAAGGATGCAAAAAGAGAAGAGATGTTGAAGACGGAGGATGGAAGGATACTCTATTACTCTCTGAAGCTCCTGGCCTCCGATGCCGAGATGACCGCATATCTGCTGCTTCCGGATTCTCTCCAGGATGAATGGCTGAGAATCTGGTGGAAGCGGAAGGACCCGAACCTGACCACCGAGGTGAACGAGGTTCAGGAGGAGTTCGTGCGCAGAGCCCGCTACGCACTGGATAACTTTCACGATCCCACAGGACAGAAGCCCTGGGACGATAGGGGCGACGTGTATATTCTCTATGGAGAGCCGGATGAGGTGGGACCGGCGGACTATTACTCCGACCGGCA
Source organism: uncultured Ignavibacteria bacterium (assembly GCA_964631815.1). Classification (GTDB taxonomy): domain Bacteria; phylum Zixibacteria; class MSB-5A5; order MSB-5A5; family SM1-73; genus SM23-73-3. The sequence goes on from CAZWAO010000139.1 coordinate 5,952, forward strand.
GGGAAACTTCGATCAACTGAGCTCGTTCGGGGGAAAGGGTTTCACGCCAATGGATCAAAAGGCCGAGGATATGAAGGCCCGGTCCGTGGTGTGGAGCTATTTCCGGTATGGAGAATTTCAGTTTCAAGACTACCATGCCACCGGCTGCTGGGAGCTGGCACCACACAAGACTTACCTGTCGGGCAGACAATCATCAGACGACAACTTGGATGCACTGATGCAGTATATGCAGACCAGAACCGAGAAAATCGACGTGGCCAGGGCCAAAATCGAGGTCGACCTGGGTGAACCTTTGGACTTTGTTTGGGATGCCTGGAAGTTCTGGGGCGAAGGAGACAGCTATGATCTGAGGGTGAATTTAGCAGTGCCTCTGAGCAGGCTCGGATCGATCGGCGATTCCCTGAATCCGGAATTGGACTGCTTTTCTTTCCGGCAGGAAGTGGTAGTGCTGGATGCCCGCTCCATGCAGCCCATCGTTCGCGACAGCGCGACGGTTAGGCCGCAGGTTCGGAAAGACGTAAGTCGAGATAATGCGTATCTGGTGGAACAGTTCATCTGGAATTCCTTCCCTCCCGGTGATTATGCCTTGGGCGTATGCTTGAGGGACAACATAACTCATGGAATCGGCACGGGGGACACCACGATTTTCCTGGTGCCCCATGAGGACCTGGCCGCCGGAGAGAAGATCAGCAGAATCGTTCTGGCAGATTCGGTCTGGGTTGCCGATTCCGCCTACCTGGCGAGATACGGAAACAAGTTTGTCAGGAACTCCTTGGTAATCGTACCCCACCCTCAAAACAGCTATCTCGAAGCATACTCCCGGCCCACTTACTATTGCGAAGTCTACGGGCTGGAGAGCAGGAACGATACGTCCAGTGCAATGATCGTCTACGAGGTCCTTTCTCGCTCATCCAAAGGCAAGTTCACTCTCTATACTCAAGCCGATACAGGATATGCCAGATGGCCTGCCAACAGCCAACCTTTCCTAACGGGCAGCCTGGACCTTCCGAAGGGGGAGTATATTCTCCACATACTCCTTGACGATTTGAATGATACCAAGTCAGGGGAGACGGGCCTAAGAGAAGCCGCGGTGAGCTTCAAAGTCCTCTGAGCGAGAGCGCATGCCAGAAATCACTAATTCGTGTGCCCGCCAGGTCCCCTGACCTGGCGGGAAGCACCGGTTTGGTCGGGTGGTTCATCCGTTTCATCCGCTTAATCAGCTGTGAATAGGC
>CAZWAO010000140.1:0-7160 GCA_964631815.1 uncultured Ignavibacteria bacterium
TTTTAATCCTCAAGGGCGAGCTTCCCACCGAAGCGGAATCGGAGATGATGAGGGGGATTTTGATTTCCAGCATAGATCATGGGGCCACCCCGCCATCGGTGCTATCCGCCAGGAATGTGCTGTCAGCAGGAAATCCTCTGAATGCGGCCGTGGCCGGAGGCGTTCTGACCATCGGTGACGTGCACGGGGGAGCCATCGAAAGAAGCGCCAGAATTCTGCAGACCTGGGGCAAAAGACCAGAGCCCATCTCGGTCGTGGCCAAAGAGCTGGTTTCCGATTTCATCTACCAAAAGCGCAGAGTTCCCGGCTTCGGGCACCGCTTGCACGAAACCGATCCTCGGACCATAAAGCTCTTTCAGATGGCCCGGGACCTGAATTTCTCCGGGCGACACTTGGAGCTGGCGCAGGCAATTGAAGCGGAGTTGACTGTTTCTTTAGGCAAGAAGCTTCCCATAAACGTCGATGGCGCCATAGCTGCGGTCATATCCGACATGGGATTCGATTGGAGACTGGGCAAGGGTTTCTTTATCATCTCCCGTGCGGCCGGATTGGTGGCTCATGCTTACGAGGAGATGGTCAGGGAAAAGCCGATGCGCAGGCTGGGAGACTGGAATTTCGACTACGACGGGCCCCCGGCCAGACAAATCCCGGACGCTTACCGATAGGTCATCTCCGGCGTCTCAGATACAGGTACGAACACAAACCATCCGTTCCTATGAAGAAAGCGCCAGCCCCGGGAAATCCCGTGGCTGGCGCTTTTATTATACCGTTCGTCTGCGTCTGAGCCTTAGAAGCTCGTGGTCAGGCTGAACCTGTGTGCGCTTTCCAATCGGCCCAAATCCGCCCAGGCATAGTTGATTCCCAGGTTCCCGAATCCGGGAATCTCGAAGTCGTATCCGGCTCCGGCAGCGATGCCTTCCTCGTCCGCCCTGATCTTGTAGCCTGCCCTGATGGACAGCCGATCCCGCCAGCTGTACTCGAATCCCACGCTGCTCTGCTGTCCTCGGTCACGGGTATTGTAACCGTCAAGTGCGGCCACCAGCTTGCTGTCTGCGCCGAACTCAAAATCGTAGGCTATGCCCACGCGGAAGGTCAAGGGCAGGGGGTGCGATAGGGTGGTCAGCCTTACCTCAACCGGCTGGGTGCTGGGGTCGTTGTCCTGATCCAGGGTGGTCTCCAACTCGGTGCCGCCGAACTTGGTGTCCGTCCCAAAGTTGCGGGTGGACATGGCGATGCGCAGGCTGTGGAAGCCGGTATAGTAAAGGGTGCCCACGTCGAAGGCCACCGATCCGGATGAAAGCTGGGAGATGCTTTCCCTTATGTATTTGGCGGTCACGCCGAAGGAGAATCGGTTGGTCAACTGGTGGGCGCTGCTGATCCCAAACACCCAGCTGTTGGCTCCGAACATATCTCCGGTGCCGTCCGGCTCATCCAAGGTCGTCACCTCCATGTCGTTCATGGTCAGAACGGCCACATGGAACCCCACGTTTCCGAAGCCGGAAACGGGCCGGCAGTAAGCCAGATAGTTGTACTTGATGTCCGCGATCCAGTCGGTGTAACTGAACGCCAGGCTGTTTCGGTCCATATTGGCTATGCCGGCCGGGTTATAATAGAGCGCCATGGCTCCGCGGGTGGTGGCCACATTGGCCCCGCCCATGCCCACCACTCTGGCGTCAACGTCCAGCTTAAGGAATTGCGCACCGGACGTTCCCAGATTATCGAATTCCCGGCACCCGGCTTTTCCCGCGAAAACCGCCAGGTGGGCCATCAGCAGAAACACAAGAAACTTTTTCATCTTGATTTACCTCCTAGATGGTTTCGTGAGTTACCGGATCACGGCGAACTTCCCGATCTTCTCGCCGTAGGGCGAATCCACATGGAAGATGTAGATGCCCGCGGCTATCTTCTGCCGGTTCTTGGTGAGAAGGTTCCAGTTCTCGTTGCCGCCCATCTGCGGGCTGTCGTGTTCCAGAGTGACAAGATGGTCGCCGCTTAAGGTGTAGACCCTGATGGTGCACTTGTCTGGGAGGTGGGTGAAGGCCAGGACGGAGTAGTCGTCGCTGCGCTCCCAGATGTTCCTCACGATGTAGGGATTGGGAACCACCTTGATGTCGTCCAAGTTCACCAGGCTCCTCTCCAGCTCCCGGGCAGAGGTGCTGAAGGTGAACCTATCCTGCACCAGATTGACGAAATACGGCGTGATTCGAAAGATGTCGCCGTCGGTCCAGGTGCGGGCACTCCCCTCGGCGGTGCTCCGGGCTGCGAACCATCCGGCATAGAGGTTGTCCAATTCCGGTGCCCAGTTGTCGTCGTCGTACACTCCGCCATTGGGATCGTAGTCGCTGTCCATGATAAACAGATATTCACGCCCCCCGTCTCCGGAATTATCCGGGTCCCAGGTGCTGTCGAAAACGGCCGAGCCTTCATTTTCCACAAAGGCTATGTTTATCTGCCTCTCGGGAGTCGAAGTCACATCCCAGGCGGTGAAGGGAATCTCGAAGAAACCACCGTAGCCGTAGCCCGGCCGGACATAGCGATATCCGTTCTGTCTTTCCGTTGCGCTGAACCGAAGTTCCACGGTGACGTAATCGGCCGGACCCACCACCGCTCCCCAACCCCAGGCGGGACCCAGATCCAAACCGCCGTAGAAGTACGTGCCGCCCCAGTTGACTCCGGTTATCCATCTGTTGGCGGGAGGCACGTATTCCCAGGAGGAGATACCCGGATTCGGGCCGACGGTTTTCACCACCAATCCGTTCACCACCGGATAATCATCGTTTCCTGACTGGTTGCCCATGCTGTCCAGCACCACCAGATTCTTGTCGAGATCCTTCAGGTACCACAGAAGCGGCGGATCGCCGTCGTAGAATCCGACCTCGTACCGGTCGCCGGTTACGCTGTCGGGCTCCGCCACCAATACCTCCACCGATCCGCTGCTGGAGCCCTGGCTGTGTACCACGTCGAAGGCACTGGCCTGGGTAACTCCGGTGGCGTTGGAACGAGGAGTGGCATTGATAGGCGTTATCCCGTTCTCCAGACTTCGCGGCGAGAAGAAAGGCTGAAAGTCGTAGGCAATCACGTCATAGTAATAGGTGACGCCGTTGATCAGGCCTTCATCCACGTAAGAGTGGCTGGGTTCGGTATTCAGCCCCTCCTCCGCCTCCAGGTGACCGTTGACCCTGAAAATCATGGTTTCGGTAGGGATGTCGGTGGGGCTGTCTCCGGTGAAGTTGATCACCATGCCGCCCACCAGCAGGTTGACGCCGTCGAAGTACTTGTCGTAGGTGCCGTCCAGGATATTCTCCGGCGTGCTCAAGCTGTAGAAATCGGCGTCGAAGAGCTCGAAAACGTAAGGCGGCTCTCCGGTGTTGTACCAGTGATCCTCCTCCTCGCTGGCCGGAACCGACACGCCCAAGGTCCGGTCGGTGACCGAGAAGCTGAGGTCGGAGGTGACCTGAATCAGATACTCATGTCCGGAGAAAAGCTCCGTTCCCCCGAAAGACAGGATGTAACCCTCGGTGTTAGCCTCATCGTAAGTCACCTGTCCTTGGAAGGGTACCCCTGCCTCCTGCACTATGTCCACGCGCCGGGGTGTGTTGCTGATCTTGTCCCAGGATCCCAGGAGTTCGAACGAACCGGGCAAACCGGAGGTGCTGCGGTAAAGCTTGTATCCTTCGAAATCATACTGTCGGTACAAAGGATCATAAAGGGCACTGGTGGGGTCGCTGGTGAACTCAAAATAGGGGTCGGCCGACAACTCCGCCACGTTATCCCACACGACGTAGACCTTCTGGTCGTCCGGAATTATTCTGACGTTGGGATGAGTGGGCGGCCGGGGAAGGATGAAACCGATATCGTAGATGGACTGAGCGATGTCGGCCACCTGGGGAAGCTCCGCCTCGGTGGGGGCCATCAATACTGCCACCACCACCCTGACCGTATCACCCACCACCGTGTCGATGCTGGCCATGGTCAGGCCCTGGGTGCCCGCGTCCCATTTCCACACGGTGTCGATTACCGTCTCTCCCGGGGGAACCAAAAGAAACGGCCCGGTATTCTGGAAAAACCTCTGATCCACCGGCGTGGTGCCGGTCCCCAGATCGAAGGGGGCGTATCGCTGGTCGCCCACATCCGGATAGTTGTGGCCGGCCATGATGATAAATTTCTCAGACTCGGTGTCCGGGTCCCCCGACTGCAAATTGGAGGTCTTGAAGGACGTCAAGCCCAAACGCTGCCCCTTCACAACGTCTCCCACCAGAACGCCGTCGCCGTTTACATCTATTGAATCGTCGCTGATCTGGTCATCACCGTTTAGGTCCACATCGTAGGTGGCAATGGGACTCTCCAGGAATTTGTAGGCTAAGTAGCCCGGTTTCCTTGAAAATCCCTGTTCCGCCTCGTCGCTGTCGTAACAGTAGCCCAGATTCCTGCCGTGGTCGAAGCCCACCAGATCGTCGTTGGCCGTAGGCCCAATGTCCGCATCGCACATCACCGAGAGGAAGCAGTTTCTGATGGGAGCCTTATCCTCCCTGATGTTGACGATGTCGAAGACGAAGAAATGGATGGTTTTGTTGTTCTCATAGTCCCAGGAGTGGGTGCGCTGGATTACCTGTACCCCCAATCCGTACTTGGCGATGTCTTGGCCGTCGCCGGCATTGGAGTTGATGCCCGTGTCCCAGCGCTCCAGGTCCTGATCGTCGAACTCGCAATAGCTGTCCTGGATGCCCACTATGTCCGGCAGCGGCCAGTAATCGGGATTGTCGTCATAATCCTCGGGGTGACCGGTGATGAATATGTCGGTAAGCCCGGACATCTCCTCGGCCCCGCCGCTGGGATTGTACCCGATGGCCACCCGTGGATCGGTAATAGCCCCAAAGAGAACCGTATCCCTCTTGCTTCCGCCGTTGCTGAAGGCCAGGGTCTGCAGAGTGGGGTTGTTCACGGTCCCCCCCACCCATATTCCCGCACCGTAGATGTAGAACTCGTTGGAGCCTTTGGGCCACTCGCCTCCGGCGGCTCCCAGATCGATGAACTGGCCGAAGATGGCGTAGTTGGTCATGGGAATCCGGAAATCGTTCACGTCCAGGCCGTGCCTGATATATCTGGTCTTCTGACTGAAATGCTCAGTCTGCGCCGCCTTGGCCAACGGTGGAGTGACCTTCTGCACCGGCCTGCGAGCTTCGCTGCGCAGAGGAAAAAACAGCATCAGCAGAAGGCACAGAAAGACCAACCCGCCCGTGACCCCACGTTTGCTTGCTAACTTCTCCATGTCGAATCTCCTTTTTAAGCATTCATTCCTTCGAATGAATCTTCGTTTCGTGTCAGGCCGGCTTTAGAAGGCCACGGAGAAACCCACGCTGATCTGCCTGGGAGCGCCATAGTTCATGGGATCATTGGCATACAGCCGGTAAGCGTTGGTATAGGCTATGGCCTGTTCCTCCGCGCTGATGTGGCCGTCTCCGTTGAGGTCCTTGACCTTTATCCAACTCCAATATTGATTGTTACTATCCTCTCCGGGATCCTGGACCGAGGAAGCATCCAGACGGTAACCGTCGTCATCCGGCCTGCCGGTGGCAGGATACACGTCTAAGATGTTGATCCGGTCGAACAGGTTGAATACCTGGATGAACACGTCTATCTCCCGTCCCAGGACGTAGAAGCTCTTGTCCACGGTCAGATCGGTGTTATAGGTCCAGGGCTTGCGGTACTGGTTGGTGGTTCCCACCCGGTTGCCCTTATAGTCCCTCTTGGTGTAAGGCAAACCGCTGTTGGCTTCGGAAATGATGTTCACGCCGGAGTTCCGCAGGGGCATCCAGCCGAAGTCCTCGGGAAACCTCCAATTGGCCTCCAGCACGAAGCTGTGTCTTCGGTCGAAGTCCAGGGGGTTGACGCTCTCCGGGAAAACCCGGGGAAGACCGGTGACCGGATCGATGGGATCACGAGAGTGGTACTCGTACTGGTCGGTGTAATCGGAGTTGGTGCCCTGCGCAAACTGCAAAACGTAGGAGAGGTTGAATGACAGGAATTTCCGGGGACGCTTGCTCAGGGTTATCTCCAGGCCTTTTACGTTCGAGTAATCCAGGTTCTTGTAAACGTCGTAGGGCTGGGGTACGATGAAGATCCTCTCGGACTGTATCATGTTGTAAACGTCTTTGTAGTAGGCGGTGATGTTGAACTTGATATCCGGTGTGACGGCCCGGGTCAATCCCAGCTCATACTGTATGTTCCTGGTGGCATACAGGCCCGGGTTTCCCACCCTCTGGTTGGCCCTCTGAAGATTGGGAGCCAGCGATTCATACAGCTCCAGGAAGCGAGGCTGTTGAACGAAATGACCGTAGTTGAAGAAGATGGTCATCTTGTCGGAGATGGGGTGAGAGATGCCCAACCGGGGGCTGAAGTCCCAATTGTCATTGGACTTGGCGCCGTAGGGAGCGGTGTCTCTGCCGCCCACCGAATCGGCCTCCAGATCGGGCCGGGCGGGAACGATAAATTCGTCCTTCCAAACATTGGCGTCCTTGCTCAGGTAATCCACGCGAGCCCCGATATTCACGGTCAGTCCCTGGAACTCGATTTTGTCCTGCACGTAGAAAGCCCCTCCCAAGGGTTTGTACTCGTAGATGTCGATGAAGGGCTGGGCATCCCAGGGAAGGCTGTTGTAATGGCGGGTGATCTTGTAGGAGTTGATCTCCCCTCCGGTCTTGATTTGGTTGTTGAAGTTGATCTGGCTGGTCACGTCGCCCTTGACGGTGTAGACCTCGCTGTTTCTGATCTGATAGTTTCGGGTGTCGTACTCGGACCAGAACAGATTGTCCACGGCCAGAGGATAGTTCTGTTCCTGCCTGCGCTCCCGGTACCTTCGCCATTCGCTGGTATCCGGCGTGGCGACGCAGAATTTGTAGTCGTGCCACCACTTGCCGTCCCACACGTCGTCTTTGTGCTTATCGATGAACGCCTGGGCCGCCGCCGGATCGTCGGGGTACATGTCGTGGGCGGTTCGCTCCAGGAAGTTCATGTCCAGCCGCCTGCCTATGTTCCAATCGTTCTTGAAATATCCCAGCTTAACCTCGTAGAAGGTGCTCTTGGACAGGTTATGGGTCAAACCCAACCAGGCCTGGTCGGCCTTCTCCAGAGTGGCGTCGAAGCTGGCCAGGTCGTAAAGG
>CAZWAO010000141.1:0-7116 GCA_964631815.1 uncultured Ignavibacteria bacterium
ACTGATAATGCCAATGATGGGTTAACCATAAAACCCGTTTGAGACTGCCAACAGTTTAGTTATATTCCGGGAAAGAACTCTGGTTTCCATCAAGGAGAACCTCGATCATTAGCGAACCTGAATGACAGACATGACAATTGATCTTCTGCAAGACCTCAATCCCGCCCAGCAGGAAGCGGTTACCTATGAATCCGGCCCGCTTTTGGTATTGGCCGGAGCGGGCAGCGGCAAAACCCGGGTGCTTACCTATCGCATCGCCTACCTGATCGGCGTTAAAGGGGTCAAGCCCTGGAACGTCCTGGCGGTGACATTCACCAACAAAGCTGCCGGCGAGATGAAGGAGAGGGTGGGCAAGCTTCTGGGCCGGACCGGCACCGATGTCTGGATGAGCACTTTTCATTCCTGGTGCGCCAGGGTTCTCAGGAGGGAGGCGGATGCCTTGGGCTACACCAGAAACTTCAGCATCTATGACGACGACGATCGAAAGTCGGTGATAAAGAGGTGCATGGAGGAGTTGAACATTCCCACCAAGAGTCTATCGCCGGATGCGGCCGGAAACCGCATCTCCGCAGCCAAGGACAAACTGATCGGTTGGGAGAATTTCTCCAAGCAAACCCAGGATTTCTTCGAGGAGAACGTTGCTAAAATTTACCGGCTGTACCAAACCAAGCTGCGGGAAGCAAACGCTCTGGATTTCGACGACCTGATTATGAAAACCGTGGAGTTGTTCCAGAATCAGCCTCACGTTCTGAAGTCATACCAGGACAGGTTCCAATACGTCCTGGTGGACGAATATCAGGATACCAATCATGCCCAATATGTGCTGGTGAATCAGGTGGCATCCGGCAGCCGCAATCTCTGCGTGGTGGGAGACGAGGATCAGTCCATCTATGGATGGCGGGGGGCGGACATCAATAACATACTGGATTTTGAGAAGGATTACCCGGACGCCAAGATAATAAAGCTGGAACAGAACTACCGCTCCACCCAGGTGATCCTGGATGCAGCGGGAGCGGTAGTGAAGAACAATTTCCGGCGCAAGGGCAAGACACTGTATACCCACATTCCGGGAGGGGAGAAGGTGGGGTTGATGATACTGGAAAACGAGTATCATGAAGCCGAAGCGGTGGTGGGAGGAATCCGGCATTTGATCCGCAACGACGATTATTCCCTCTCGGATTTCGTGATCCTTTACCGCACCAATGCCCAGTCGCGGGTTTTGGAACAGCGGTTGCGCGACAGCGGGATTCCATACGTGATTGTGGGTGGCTTGAGGTTCTATGAGCGCAAGGAGGTCAAGGATATTCTGGCTTACTTGAGAATCCTGGTAAACCCCCGGGATGATTTGAGCCTGAAGAGAATCATAAACGTGGCCGGACGGGGCATCGGAGCCAAGACCATAGCCAAGATGGAGAGTTTCTCCTCCGGTCGGAATGTGAGCCTGTTTGAGGCCCTGCGACAAATCGAACTGGTTGAAGCCATACCCACCAGGCTGAGGAAGACGATAACCGACTTAGTCGATATGCTGGATGGATTCGCCACGCTCAAAGACCAGCTTCCCATCGACAGGCTGACGGAGACGGTAGCGGAGAAGACCGGATATATGGACGAGCTCAGACGTCAAAAGACCATCGAGGCGGAGAATAGAATGGAAAACGTCAGCGAGCTGGTCAACGCCACTGCCGAGTTCGCAGAGCGGGCGGAGCATCCATCTCTGGAAGCATTCTTGGAAGAGGTGTCTTTAATCACCGACATAGACACGTGGGACAGCAGCCGGGATGCCGTGACCCTGATGACTTTGCACGCGGTCAAAGGTTTGGAGTTTCGGGTGGTTTTCATAACCGGACTGGAGGAAGGACTTTTCCCCTTATCCCGATGCCTGGAAGACCCGGATGAGCTGGAAGAGGAGAGAAGGCTTTTTTATGTGGGCATGACCCGGGCCAGGGAAAGGTTGTTCCTGTCCTACGCTTACCGGCGCAAGAGATTTGCGGACATGACCAATCTCAAGTCCAGGTTCGTAGACGAGATTCCGCAGGATCTTCTGATTGTAGAAGACCACGTCCATCAAATGGCGGGAGACCTACCCGAGATGGACCTGGATCGGGCAGAGACCTTTTTCCCGGACGGAGAGTCGGATTATGAGTCTTTGCTCAGGCCGGGGACGCGGGTTCTGCACCCTCACTGGGGAGAGGGACAGATTCTGCATCGCGAGGGGGCGGGCGAAAACCTCAAGCTCATCGTTTCCTTCAGGGGTGGTTTTCGCAAGAAACTATTGGCTAAATACGCCAACTTGGAGATACTCGGTTTCTAAACCGGATCGGTAACAAATGATCCCGTCCGAAATCTAAAACCGGAAGCCCCGGAATGGTTCCGGTGACTCCCTGACAGTAACTAAAAGAACTCAGGCCTGCCTCTTTTTCCGGCAGGCCTGAGTCATCTATATGAAAACTTGAAGAAGGAGGAAACTCAAGCTATAATATTAGAAAAAAGCGTGCCAAACTACGGTGCTGGCGGATGAAAACGGCTGGGTGCCGTAAGTGATGGCGAGACAGTGGATTAGGTCGTCCGCCACAAGGTCACTTTCCTCATGTCCCTCTTCGGGCTACGCTCGGACGCAGAATACTGCGTGATCAGAATCTTACCCTAATCACGGATTCTGGACATTCCCTTATAATCAACCACATTACGCTGGCCGCAGGCTTCTGCGGCGAATCAAGGGCGTTTCTGCCGCATCCTCTTTGATTTGTCAATGTCCAATGAGCCTGTCTTGACGCGAATCTCGATGTCGCTGTCCGTAGACTCAAGAGTTCGCGGTCGATCGGAATGGCCCTGTAATCCATCCAAAACAGCCGGTCAGAGAAATCAAAATCTTCGGATTTCCCTTGACATTTATTGTGCGCTGCACTATGTTGACAACAGCCGGATGAAGAATGATGGTTGAGAAAGACTCAGGGCATAGGATCCAGCGTTAGGAGACTTATGACGAAGACCAGGATCATCAAGCGGTACAGGAACAGGAGACTATACGACACCCTGGAGAGAAGAACCATCAAGCTCGAAGATCTGGCGGGGTTGGTCAAAGACAATGCGGACTTCAAGGTGATCGACAATGCCAGCGGAAAGGACGTCACCATATCCGTTCTGTCCCGGCTGCTGTCGGACAAGCTATCCCAGGACAAGAAGAATCTGAGGCAAACCACGAAGTTGGTGCGTTTACTAATCTCAAGAGGAGGAGGTGTCACCGTGGACGTGTTCAAGAAGTCGGTGCTCTTCGGTTTGGGGGTCTTCGACCTGACCAAGGAGAAGGCGGAGAAGATAGTGGATGAGATGGTCAAGCGGGGGGAGATGAATCAATCCGAGAAGGCCAAAGCGGTCAAGGAGATGCTCAAAGGCCACGACGAGAGGATGGAGAAGCTGAAGAAAAAGATCGATGAGAGCGTGGAGAAGGTGACCGCCAAGGTGAGAGGGAGAGAAAAGGAGGACATGGCCAAGCTTCAGAAGAAAATCGACGAACTGACTAAGGTCGTGGAGAAATTGGAAAAGAAGCTCTCGGAGAAATAGCTTCCGGATTCACGCACGCCGGTCGAGCCGGCGGCCGCCTACAATCCGATTTTCTCTTTGATACCGGGAAGGTTGATTCCCAGGAAGTAGTAGCCGGAGTCCTTCTTGAGCGCCAGATTTTTCCCCAGGCCGATCTGAAAAAGATCGTCCGGGAAAGTGACGGTTAGACCCAAACCGATCTCGATTCTCTGGTCGGGATCGAAGTCCAGAAACGAGAGGTTGAATCCCAGACCCAGATGGTTCAGCAGCGTTCTCTCGGCCTGGACGTACTTCAGGGTATAGCTGACTCCCGCCCCCAGAGTCCCCGGATGATCCCCGTCCCTTTGCACGGAGAGCACCGGGAAGGAGAGATCGCCTCCTAATCCGTGCCTTTCCACCGATACGTATCTCTCGAAAGCCTCGAAACGGCCGGGACGAGGGTGAATGGTGATATGCAACTTGTCGCCCGGCTCCACTGCCCATCTCCTCAAACGTATGCGAATGGGCTGGCCCGCCGAATCCCAGCTCTGCGGCATCTCGCGTGTCGGAATCTCGTACTTTCCTCCGTTTGCCCGGATCACCTCGACCCTGGCTCCGATTCTGGGTTGATCCACCGCAGCCGTATCGGCAAAACGGATCAAGATCGTGCTTCGGTAATCAACCGAAGTGGTTTTGTAGATGGCCAACAAGCGGTCGTCATAGGTGCGTTCGATGAGCGTAAAAGGCTCGGCTTTTCTTGCTCCGAAAGCGTGGGTCGAAAGAAGCAGGCAAAGAATAAGAAGGGCGAACAAGATTCTTGCTTTCATGGTCGTTCCCCGGGTTAAGATGATTTGCTGTGACTAAATAAAGCACGCGCTGTGGTCTTGTCAAGTTTTTTGTCCGACATCGAACACAATCTCGGTCCTGAAGTCTATGCCCGCAGATGCGGAGTCCGTCTTTCAGCGGCCGCGTTTCGTTCGCACGTGCTCAATCCCCTTACCGAGTGAATAAGTGTGGTTCACTCCCTGATAAGGGAGGGTTATCGTCTCTGAACTCAGATCCGGGAGAAACACCTTGACCGCCGAGTGTGTCCGCATATATTCAAGTGAGAGAACCGGTTTTTTGTGCCGGATCGATTCGCGAGTCCAATAATCTGCGCTCTTGGATGGGAGGAAAGATGTACTACGAGAACATAACCGATCTGGTGGGCAACACGCCGCTGGTCAAACTGCAGCGGGTGAGCAAAGGCGTTAAAGCGACGATCCTGGCCAAGCTCGAGTTTTTGAATCCGGGGGGCAGTGTTAAAGACCGTATGGCTCTCTATATGATAAAAGAGGAGGAGAAAGCCGGCAGGCTGAAGCCCGGCGGCACCATCGTGGAAGCCACTTCCGGAAATACCGGCGTGGGCTTGGCCATGTATGCGGCATCCAAAGGATACAAGGCCATATTCACCATTCCGGACAAGATGAGCGGAGAGAAGATAAACCTACTCAAGGCCTTCGGCGCGAAAGTCGTGGTCACCGCCACCGACGTTCCCCCCGACTCGCCGGACAGTTACTACGAGACCGCCAGAAGAATACACAAGGAGACGCCCAACAGCGTGATTCTGGAGCAATATTTCAACCAGAAGAATCCGGAAGCCCATTACATGACCACCGGACCGGAGATCTGGGAACAGACCGAAGGCAAGCTGGACTATGTGGTGATCGGCATAGGCACCGGAGGAACCATGTCCGGTACGGCCAAATATCTGAAGGAGAAAAATCCCAAGGTCAAAGCCGTAGGCGTCGACCCGGTGGGATCGGTTTTCCACGATTACTTCAAGACGAAAGAGCTGATCGAACCGCACGTTTACATGGTGGAAGGCATAGGCGAAGACATGCTCTGTCCCACTCTTCACTTCGACTTGATGGACGACGTGATCCAGGTCACGGACAAGGATTGCTTTTTGATGACCAGAAGGCTCTGTAGGGAAGAGGGCATCTTTGCCGGAGGCTCAAGCGGCGGTGCCGTTTGGGCAGCGCTGGAGCTGGCGAAGAATCTGGATGAAGATAAAACCGTGGTGGTCATACTCCCCGATCACGGTTCGAGATACTTAAGCAAGATATACAATGACGACTGGATGAAGCAGAAAGGATTCCTTCCCTGACCAGGCAATGGAAGGGAGCTTCTTGCCTCCCCAAGAGGAGGGTGAAGATTTCGTCAACCGGTGGGTCGGGCTGTCGTCCGGACGGGCCTGCATGGGCGTCTGGGCGTCAGACTGCCCGACAGCCGGCTGCAATCTATGTCTGTTTCATTGCAGTCAATTGTGCCAGATAATTTCCATCATCTTCTTGGCAAACCACCCGGCAGGACCAACCCATTCTCCCCGCGTGATCTGTTAGCGTTTCCGGGTCCACATGCAACCAGCCGAAGGACGGTCCCATCTGTCCTTTGTACTCAAATCGCAGACGGAATTCCCCGAAGTAACGCCCTGCCTGCCGGTTGGCGTCCTGATATGCCAAATGCCTGGGATTGTCGGTGCAACGGACATCAAGAGAGTCGAACACGATTTGACCGTCCGGTTTCAGAAGTTTGTGGGCGTGGCGAAGAAAACGATCCAGTCCGGACAGATCTCCTGCGATACCGATGCCATGCCCCATCATCAGAAGGGTGTCAAATAGCTCTTCATGAAATTCGAAAACATCGACCTGCCGACACTCCTTGACTCCTCGTTTCGACATAATCTCAATGGCATGAGGAGAAAAGTCGATTGCCAGAACTCTCATTCCCCGATCTTGAAGCACCAGGCTGTGACATCCGGCTCCCGCACCAATATCCAGAACATAACCTCGGCAAAGCGTCATAGCCTTCTGCTCGAGAGGCGAGAAGTCCGCAGGCTTGCGGAAGAAAATGCTCGGAGACATGTCCTCCGCAAGTCCATCATCTCTATGAACTACAACTCTGGCTGAAATGTCCCCATTAAAGAAGTCGACGAGAGACCGTCCATATGGTTCCATAGCCGCAGTGTTCATGTTGCTTTCTAATAGGTCACGGACGAGGGCATCCCCAGACAGGGACACGTCCGTGTCCGTGACGAACGGAGGGATGAAAGGGCGGAGCTATAGCTCCGCCCCTGCATTGTTAAACCCCCAAATTCTCAAGTTTCCTCGATGTACTTCTCTGCCATGAAAGCGGCTACTGTGCCGTCGCTCACCGCAGTGGTTATCTGCCGCAGTTCTTTTTTCCTCACGTCGCCCACCACGAAGGTTCCCGGTGCGGATGTTCTGGTGTCTTCCCCGGCGACGACGTAGTTCCACTTGTCGAGGTCCACCTGGCCCTTGAGGAATTCGGTCTTGGGGTCCCAGCCGACATAAACAAATACGCCGGCACACGGAATGGTCTTCTCCTCGTTGGTCTTCCGATCCTTGATGGTGACCGATTCGACTTGGTCTTTCCCATTGATGGACGTGGCCATGT
Organism: uncultured Ignavibacteria bacterium; assembly: GCA_964631815.1. Classification (GTDB taxonomy): domain Bacteria; phylum Zixibacteria; class MSB-5A5; order MSB-5A5; family SM1-73; genus SM23-73-3. The sequence goes on from CAZWAO010000141.1 coordinate 6,979, forward strand.
GGTTGAGGAAAAACTTGAACTTCTCGTTCTTGTGTGCCCTCTCCTGCAGAATCTTCTCCGCGTTCAAATGAGGCATGAACTCAACCACGGTGATGTTGTTCACGAATCTGGTAAGAAATATGCCTTCCTGGATGCCGG
>CAZWAO010000142.1:0-7076 GCA_964631815.1 uncultured Ignavibacteria bacterium
TCAGGTCGGACCCAATACGCTGAAAACGAAGAAGAAAACAGGTTCGCTGGGTCTGCTGCTCGGCCAGTTCAAGAGCCCCATTATCCTGATCCTGATTGCCGCGGCCTTCCTGTCGCTGTTTCTCCGCGACCCGGCGGATGCTCTCATCATCCTCAGTATCGTGTTGGTCAGCGGGCTGCTCGGTTTCTGGCAGGAGCACGGTGCGGCGGGCGCAGTCGACAAGCTGCTCCAGATGGTCGAAGTCCGGGCCAGGGTCCTGCGCGATGGAAATCCGGTGGATATTCCGGTAGAGGCTATCGTCCCTGGCGATGTCGTTCTCCTGTCTGCCGGGGCCAGTCTCCCCGGCGATTGCCGACTGCTTGCCTCCAAAGACCTGTTCCTGAATGAGGCCGCCTTAACCGGCGAAACGTATCCGGTCGAAAAGATTCCTGGCACCCTGCCTGCCGACACGCCGCTGGCAAAGCGAGAAAACATCCTGTTTATGGGGACGCACGTGGTGAGCGGCAGCGGGCAGGCACTGGTCGTGCAGGCGGCCAGAAACACGGAATTAGGCAAGGTTTCCGACCGCTTGAAGCTCCGTCCACCGGAAACCGATTTTGAGCATGGCATCCGGCGCTTCGGCTACTTCCTGATGTCGGTAACGCTCATCCTGGTGATTCTCATCTTTGCCGTGAACGTCTACCTCAAACGCCCGGTCATGGATTCGTTCATGTTCTCGCTGGCCCTGGCGGTCGGACTCGCGCCACAGCTCCTGCCAGCCATCATCTCCGTCAACCTGTCTCATGGTGCGCGGCGGATGGCCGAGAAGCAGGTCATCGTCAAGCGGCTGGAGTCGATTGAGAACTTCGGCAGCATGGATGTCCTGTGCTCGGACAAGACCGGCACGCTCACCGAGGGGACGGTGCGGGTACACTCCACTCCGGGGCTTGAGCAGCCCGACGAGGTAATGGTGCTTCGCCTGGCCTATCTCAACGCCTGTTTCCAGACCGGTTTTTCCAACCCTATCGACGAAGCGATTAAGACCCATCGCCCCTTTGACGTCTCCGGGGTTGCTCCCCTCGACGAGATTCCCTACGACTTCATTCGCAAGCGGCTGACCGTCCTGGTGGAAGACGGTGACCAATGCCTGATGATTACCAAGGGGGCGTTTGCCAACGTGCTGGAGGTTTGCTCCCAGGCTGAAGATGAAGCGGGGCAGTCCATTGCGCTGGACACGGTGCGGCAGGAGATCCAGGAGCGATACGAAACCTACAGTGCACAGGGGTTGCGCACGCTGGGAATCGCCTACCGGAAATTCGATGGACCGGTAACCCATGTGACAAGGGATGACGAGGCGCAAATGGTCTTCCGGGGCTTCCTGCTGGTCTACGATCCACCCAAAGCGGACATCGTTGAAATCATCCAGTCGCTGAATGCCCTGGGGGTTTCTCTCAAGATCATCACCGGCGATAACCGGCTGGTTGCAGCCTACGTCGGCAGGCAGGTCGGACTGCCTGACCCGCAGATACTGGCTGGCCCACAGATTCGGCAGATGAGTGATGAGGCGCTGCGGGCTCGGGCTGGAGAAATCGACCTGTTCGCTGAAGTTGAGCCCAATCAGAAGGAGCGTATCATCCTGGCGCTCAAAAAGGCCGGGCACGTCGTCGGTTACATGGGCGATGGCATCAACGATGCCTCGGCGCTGCATGCTGCCGATGTCGGTATCTCGGTGGAGAGCGCCGTCGATGTCGCCAAGGAATCGGCTGACATAGTCCTGCTGGCACAAGACCTGGCCGTGCTGGTTAACGGTGTGCGAGAGGGGCGGATGACGTTCGCCAACACGCTCAAGTACGTTTTCATGGCCACCAGCGCGAACTTCGGCAATATGTTCAGCATGGCGGGGGCCTCGCTGCTACTTCCCTTCCTGCCCCTGTTACCCAAGCAAATCCTGCTGACGAACCTGCTGACCGATTTCCCGGAAATGACAATTGCCTCTGACAGCGTCGACGATGAATGGGTGACGCAGCCTCGGCGCTGGAACCTCCGGTTTATCCGCAATTTCATGCTGACCTTCGGCACAGTCAGTTCCTTGTTTGACTATCTCACCTTCGGGGTGCTCCTGTTCCTGTTGCATGCCGATCCCGATCAGTTCCGCACGGGTTGGTTCGCCGAGTCAGTGATCTCAGCCGCCCTGATCGTGCTGGTGATTCGCACCCGGCGACCCTTCTTCAGGAGCAAGCCGGGGCGGGGTCTGCTGATAGCCACGCTGACTATCGTGGCTGCGGTACTGGTGCTGCCCCTGACGCCGCTGGGGCCGGTGTTTGGTTTCAAGGTGCTGCCGCTCGCTTTCTGGGGGTGGCTGGTCGGGATCGTGGTGCTTTACATTGCGGCTGCTGAGATCGCCAAGATCATCTTCTACAAGAGGGTACAGTTCTAAATGACCGATCGCCTTCGTAGACTATCTATACCGCAAGCCGCCATACGCCCCCTGCGCTACCTGCCCATGCTGGTCCTGCTTGGCCTGGCGGTGCACCTCCTGCTGCCGCAGATCACGGCCCTCGAACACTCGATCAGGGTGATCGAGCGGATGACGCTGTGGACAGTCGGGCTGGCCCTGCTGGCCCAGGTATTGAGCTATGTAGGGCTGGGCTACCTGCTGCACGCTGCGACGGGCATTGTGCGGGACCGGCTGTTGCTCTTCCGCGCGACGATCATCAGCATGGCGGCCTCCGACATCGGTCTGGTGGCCGGCGGCGCGGTCGGCAATGCCGCCGGAGTTTATCGCTGGTCCCGTGCCAGTGGCGTTAGCAAAGAGGGAGCACTGCTGGCCGGGTCACTGCCCTCGTTGTTCAACAACCTGCTGCTGGCGTTGATTGCCATTGCCGGCTTGACCCATTTGCTCATTGCCCATGCCCTGTCGACCTTTCAGGCGATTGCCTTTACGATAATCCTGGTGGTCCTGACCGGGATTGTCGGCGGGCTGGCCTGGGGGATGGCTCATCGCCCAGCGCTGAGCGGTCTGGCAGACCGGATGAACGCCAGATGGGCAAGGCTGCGCGGTACAATCTATGATCCAGCACAGACAGCGGAGGCGATGGAACGCCTCTACGCCACCTGGGATGCCCTGGAAGCGGGCGGCTGGCGTGGTCCGCTGCTGGGCGCAGCGATGAACATCGGCTTTGATATGCTCACCCTCTACCTGATCTTTGCAGCTGCCGGACATGAGGTCAGCCCTGGCGTCCTGCTGGCGGGTTACGGTCTCCCTCTGCTGCTCGGCAAAGTCAGTTTTCTGCCGGGCGGCGTCGGCATCGTCGAAGGGACGATGGCCGCGCTGTATGACGGGCTGGGAGTGCCTGATCCAGTGACAGTGGTCGTCATTCTGGCCTACCGGGCAATTTCCTTCTGGCTGCCCGCACTGGTGGGCTTGCCGTTGATACCGTATCTACAGCGCATTACAAGAAATGGCCGGTTGTCGCAGAAGGTGAGCGATGGTTCCGCTGGGTGATGCGGCCTACATAGTACCTATCGGTGGGTTAGTACATGGGGTGCTCGCTGCGAGGCTGTTTGAGTCGCGGCAGCGCTGCCAAGGGCAGGATCTCAGGCGATGACCTGGTTACAAAACTTCCTTAACAAAGATGTGTTAAACCCCTCGACGATCGAAGGGGCCATCTTCTATGCCATACTGTTTCTAGTTGCGTCTATCGTGGCTGCGCGCCTTTTACGCTCCGCGCTCCTCCAACCGCTCAAGCACGAACGTAGACACCCCATCGATCGCACGGCGCTCACCTTCCTGGCGCAGCTAGCACAAATCGGCGTTTATCTCCTGGCAGGGCTGTTCTATGCACACCTGATTCCAGCGCTGCGCTCCCTCGGCACCGTGCTGCTGGCGGGCGTCAGTGTGGCCTCAATCGTCTTTGGGCTGGCTGCCCAGAATACCCTAAGCAACCTGGTTGCTGGCATTTCGTTGGTCCTCTACCGTCCGGTCCAGATTGACGACCGGATACAGCTCAACGCGCCGACAGGGTTAGAGACAGGCAAGATCGAGAGCATCAATCTCGGCTACAGCGTCATCCGCACTTTCGACCATCGCCGTGTGGTCGTCCCTAACAGCGTGATGGCCAGTTCGGTCATTGTCAACCTGACCAAGGGTGACCCACGGACCTTAGCATCAATCCCGGTCACCGTCGGGCAGGCGCAGGATATTGACCAGGCACGAGCCGTCCTGACTGATCTGGCGCAAGCGCATCCGCTGGTTCAGGAAGTCGAAGGTTGCCCTGTTACGCGGTTGGATGACTATTCCATTACCCTGACGCTGCAGGTATGGTGTGCACATGCGGGAGAGGCCAAGCGGATCGAGTTCGACATCTACGAGCAGGCGGCCAGGCGCTTTGCTGAGGAGGGAATCCACGGCACGAGCGCCAGCAGCATCCAGATCGTTGGCAATCGCTCATAGTTCCCAGGGAGGCGAAAACATACCAACCACACCACACGTGGAGCAGCACTTCATGGCCAGCGATACGGTACGCGACGTCGTCATCGGCATGTCTGATGGGCTGACCGTCCCCTTTGCGCTGGCCGCCGGATTGTCAGGGATAGCACAGGCGACAACCATCGTGGTAACAGCCGGGCTGGCAGTGATTGTCGCCGGGTCGATCGCAATGGGATTAGGTGGCTACCTCGCCGCCCGCACCGACTACGAGCACTACGACGCGGAACGGTTACGCGAGATCGAGGAAACGCAGACCATGCCCGATGCAGAAGCCAATGAAGTCGCCGTGATATTCCGGGGTTATGGCCTTGCCGAAGAGCAGGTAGGCCCCGTCGTCGATGCCATCCGGGCCGACCAGGATCGCTGGGTGGATTTCATGATGCGCTTCGAGCTGGGGCTGGAAGCGCCCGACCCGGCTCGCGCCCGCCAGAGCGCACTGACCATTGCCCTGTCGTACATCAGCGGGGGGATGATCCCCCTCTTTCCATACATCCTGCTGAAAAACCTGACCACGGCGCTTTACCTCTCGGTGGGCGTTACCCTGGCAGCGCTGTTTGTGTTCGGGTTTGTCAAGGCCAGGTTCACCGGCGTTGCGCCCCTGCGTGCGGGGCTGCAAACGGTTCTGACTGGCGGGCTGGCCGCTGCCGCGGCCTTCGCGATTGCCCAGTTGATTGGGTAAGTGAGGACAACTGAACCGGAGACAAAAGGAGAGGATAATGGAGCATCATAGACAGGGTAGGCGGATTGTCATCATATTGTTGGCTCTGCTGGTAGCCATGTTGGTGCTTGTCAGTGCTATCCTGTTCGCCGCATCTCGCAGCCCGCAGCAGTTGCCGACCTATGCCAGCCCAGCTAATCTCCAGTTTCAGCAGGTAGCCCAGCCGGGCTTTGACGCCGATGGGCAAGCGCGGCTTGCCGACTCGGCCTGGTCGATGCGCTACTTCAAGGCCGACGGTGCAGATGCTGGCTATGTGTACGTCGGCACTGACAACAACATCATCGGCTTGGCGCTCTCGGCGCTCAAGTCGCACAGCCAGGCACCCTTGCCGGTCGAGCCGCCGCAGATCCGGCGCTACCGCCCCGATCTAGGTTCAGACACCTGGGAAGTGGTCTTTGACTACAAGGATCACGAGCAGCCGCCCTATCTCAACGAGGGCTTCCGTTCAATGGCGGTCTATCAAGCGCAGTCCGATGGGGTGACCTACCTCTATGCAGGCACCATGGCCGATCACAGCCCAACCATCTGGCGCAGCGCGACAGGTGACCCCGGCAGTTGGGATCTGGCGTTCACTTTCCCTCAAGACGAGGCCAAGATCGGTTCTGTGCGCGGGATGGTCACGCATGATGATGGGCTACTGTACGTCTCGACCACACCGCGTGGCGATATCCTGCCTGGCGGTGTGGGTACCATCTGGTCAACGGATGGCAGCAGCTTCACCGAGGTCGTGGCCGATGGATTTGGCAACCCAGACAACCAAGGAATTGCCAAACTGGTCAGCTACAATGGCTGTTTGTACGCCGGGACATACAACGCGCATCATGGGTTTGAGGTCTGGAAGCTGCGCTGCACTGACAACCCCACCGCACCGCCAGTCCAGGTCATGTCAGGCGGGGCAGGACATCGCTACAATGAGACGGTGCTGAGCATGCAGGTCTTTCAGGACCAGTTGTACCTTGGCACAGGCATCCCGCTGGGGTTCGATCCGGAGACACGCCACGGCCCCCGTGGCTGTGAGGTATTCCGGCTGGATAAAGACGACCAGCCTGAAATGATCGTGGGCCCGGAGAACGAAAACCCGCTGTCAGGCTACGGCCCCGGTTTCGGCTGGTCGCTGAACGTCTACTGCTGGTACATGCACGTCCACGAGAACCAGCTCTACATGGGAACATGGGATCTCTCGCGAACGCTCGAATGGCTGGGGCAGGACGCAGGAAACGTCGCCGTCCCCTTCCGCCCGCTGCTGAACTACCTAGTCGACCGCCCGCAGGACTGGGGATCGCCGGTCGGAGGTGACCTCTATCGCACCGCTGATGGTATTCACTGGGAACCCATCTTTATGGATGGGCTGGGCAATCCGGACAATCACGGTATCCGCACGATGGAGACCACCGATTCAGGGTTGTTTGTCGGGACCGAGAACCCGTTTACACGGCTGGAGGTATGGCTGCTACCCGCCGATCAATAGGACGGCGATCTCTCGGCTTTGCGAGGCTCGACCTGACCGTTTGGATATCAGACAGCGGAGTTCCTCAAAATGGATGATCCCCTGATAAACAAACTCGCCCAGCGACAGTTTCAACTGGTCTTTACCTATGCTCCTGCGGGCCTCGGACATTTACGAGTAACCGATGCTCTCTACCACGGACTCCCGGAGACAGCCAACCCGGTGGTCTTAGGCAGTAAAGACAAATCCATTCGAACCATCCACCGGATAACCAGCATCAACCCTTTTTTCAGGAGCGGTTTTGAATGGTTCCAGTCCGGGCCCCTGTCGTCTTTCTCAAACAGGCTGTACCGAGCCTCTTTTCGGTCGAACACACAGCTTGTCTATGAACCAATGGTGCTAGTTTGACATAAACACGAGGTTCTCCGAAGCTGTAGGTGACG
>CAZWAO010000143.1:0-7019 GCA_964631815.1 uncultured Ignavibacteria bacterium
CGTTCTCTATCAGTCCCTGCCGGGCTGAAATCCCCAAACTGATCAACTACCAGGGAATGTTGACGGATGATTCCGGCGGTCCCTTAACCGATACGGTGGACATCACCTTCATAATCTATGACGATCCCGGGCCCACCGGAGGAAACATCAAATGGGAGGAAACCCAGTACGACGTTTCAGTCATTAACGGCCTGTTCAACGTGATTCTGGGGACTTCGAACCCCATAGATCTGCCTTTCGATCAAGACTATTGGCTGGACATCACGGTGCAAGGGGAGCACATGCCCGCTCGCCTTAGGTTCACCAGCGTGGGCTATGCTTATCGGGCTATGGTGGCGGACACTGCGTATGCAACGACACCCGGCGCAGGTTCGAATTGGGCCGTCAGCGACTCGGTTCTTTATACCAATAAGAAATGGGGTATTGCCCGAGGTGGCGCTGGTAATGTGCTCTACGGTGACAGTGCTCACACACATGTGAACCTTGGAGCAGCCAGCGTTACTGGAAACATTTCAGGAGACTTCGAGAATTGCACAGTCGCAGGCGGAGAGCAGAATACCGCCGGTAGTGATTATGCCACCGTAGGAGGTGGTTTCCACAACGTGGTAAGCTCGATAGGAGGTGGTGGAGTCATAGGAGGGGGGAGCAACAATTCCATCACCCGTGGTATGGCAACCGTCGGAGGGGGATATGATAATCAATCCGACGCGCCGTATGCAACCATCGGAGGCGGCTGGAGCAATCGCGCATATGGTGATTACTTTGCTCCAACCATCGCGGGGGGGTGGGAGAACATCACCTTATACCCTTATGCAACCGTAGGCGGGGGGCATAAGAATACGGCTGCCGCGTGGGGAGCAACCGTACCCGGGGGGGAACAGGATAGTGCGGTTGGGAACTTCTCATTTGCTGCGGGGTACAGGGCAAAGGCACTCCACGCCGGTTCGTTTGTTTGGGCAGATAGCACGGATGCGGATTTCTACTCCACAGGGAACAACACCTTCAATATCCGGGCAACGGGGGGAGTTTATTCCATTTCCAATAACAACGCTTACGGGGCAAGGTTCGAGAACTCCGGCAGCGGAGATGGAATCAGAGCATATGCAAACAGCTCGTCTGGAAACAATTATGGAGCTGTATATGCAGTTAACAATGGAACAAGCCCTTCTATTTATGCTAAAAATGACGGCAGTGGCTATGCAGCATACTTGGACGGCACGGTTGAGGTTGTCGGATACCTATATAAGACTGGAGGCGGATTCAAGATAGATCATCCGTTGGAACCGGAAAACAAATATCTGTACCACGCTTTTGTTGAGAGTCCGGACATGATGGATATTTACAATGGCAATGTGACTCTGGGTGCCGGCGGGGAAGCCTGGGTGAAACTGCCTGGGTGGTTCCAGGCGCTGAATCGGGACTTCCGCTATCAACTTACATGCATTGGCGCTTTCGCACCAGTCTATATCGCCGAGAAGATCAGTGATAATCGTTTCAAGATAGCTGGTGGGCAGCCGGGGACGCAGGTCTCCTGGCAGGTAACCGGCATTAGGCAGGACGTATACGCCGAAAAACACAGGATACCGGTGGAAGGGGATAAGCCAGCCGCGGAACGAGGAAAGTACCTTTACCCCGAGGCGTACGGAATGCCTGAGAACATGAGTGTGGGTTACAGCGGAGACAAGGACCGGATTCGATGAAGAATGATTGGTCCGCTCGCAAGCCCGCCTGAGGCGGAGAAACTGCCATATATGAGGGGTATCAGATTCTGCGTGGCCGCCCCGACACACTAAGTCAGAAACTAGGCCCCCACGAACCGGTTGATAACCACAGCATTACGGACGCATGGGGCTCAAATCCCGCTTTGGGGTCGAGGATTTATGTTGACAACCTCGAAAAGTCTGTTATAATAGAAAGAGGGGTAAATTTAGTCCTGTTTCTGAAGGAGAGTGTTCACATGGTACTTACGAAGGCCGGCGATTACGGAATCTTCGGAGTGATATACCTGGCTCGGCAGCCCAAGGGCAAAATCGTATCATTGTCTGAGGTTTCCAGGTCCGAGGATATCCCGGAAAAATTCTTGGCGAAGATCTTCCAGCATCTGTCTCGATCCGGCCTGATAAGGTCCCACCGGGGAGCTAGGGGCGGATTCTCCCTGGCCAAACCGGCCGCCGAGATAACCGTGAAGGAGCTTTTGGAAGCCATACAGGGTCCCATCTGCTTCTCCAAGTGCCTCAGCCGGCTGGACGAGTGTGAGCGGCAAAACGTCTGCAAACTGCGCGATGTTTTGCGGAAGGCTCAGGATCACACCGAGAAGCTCCTCACCCAGAAAACGCTGGCAGACCTGCTGGCATAAAGCGTTGATGCCGCGGACCAGAACGCCAATCCGATAGGTCTCAAAAGAATCCTTTCCCGACCGGGCTTTGTGGGCAAGACCGGGCTCCGATTTTGCGATGCCTGCGTTTTGGGCTTCATTCCCCCCGATAAATTCCCTCACCGGATCGAACTTGCTTGACAGGGGCGAGGGGAGGTGTTATACTCGTAAGACATTGAGAAAACGGCCGGGATAGCTTCGTCTCCCGATGCCGCCACAATTCGAGAGATAGGGGGAAAGATGAAAAAGAAGATCAAACTGAGCGAGTTGGACCTTTGTCCGGGCAAAAGGATTCGGCTTCACCGATTGCTGTACAAGTACGGGCCGGGGAACGGCACCCTGCTACTTTTGCCGATTGACCAGGGCTTAGAACACGGCCCGGTCGATTTCTTCGCCAACCCGGACTCGGCCGATCCCGGCTTTCAACTGAAGCTGGCAAAGGAGGGCGGGTATTCCGGCATAGTCTTCCACGTGGGCTTGGCGGAGAAGTATATGAGGGAGTTTGCCGGAGAAGTGCCGCTGATCCTGAAGCTGAACGGGAAGACCAACATCCCCAGCGACGATTATGCCTTCTCTCCCCAAACCGCCTCGGTGGAGGATGCGGTGCGGCTGGGGGCGGATGCCGTGGGTTACACCCTGTACGTGGGCTCGCCCGCTCAGGACGAGGACATGCGGCAGTTCGCCGAAATCCGGGAAGACTGCGAGGCGTACGGAATGCCGCTGATCATGTGGGCCTATCCCCGGGGCGAGGCCATCGAGACCAAGGGAGGAAAAGAAAGCCTGTATGCCGTGGACTATGCTGCGCGGGTGGCTTGCGAGCTGGGCGCGGATTTGGTGAAACTGACCTTCCCCAAATACGACGAGTCGAAGGCCAAAGACCTTCCCAAGCCATACAACGAGCTGAAGCTGAAACCCCAGGAGGCCATGGAGAAGGTGGTCCGGTCCGCGGGAAAAACCATGGTGTTGGTCTCGGGCGGGGGGAAGATGTCGGACGAGGACCTGTTAGAGAAGGTCAAGTTCTCCATGGAAGCCGGCGTTACCGGTTTGATCTTCGGCCGCAACATGTGGCAAAGAGACTCAGATCAGGCTTTGAAGATGACGGAGAAGATCAAGAGGATAATGTCGGAATACGGAACCTGAAATTCAAAGTGAAAAATTCAAAAGTCAAAATTGCAGTGCAAAATTCAAAATTGTCTCTCGGATCCAATTACCCGGAGACGGCTGGGAACTGGTTTGGTTCAAGTTTTTGAATTTTGATTGCAATTTTTCATTTTGCATTTGGAATTTTGAACTTGTCACTGTCATGCCTATAAAATCGGATAGTTGGATCAGGAGAATGGCCAGGGAGCAGCAGATGATCGTGCCCTTCTCAGACGAACAGGTGAAACCCGGAGTCATCTCCTTCGGGCTTTCCTCCTACGGCTATGACATTCGGGTAGCGGATGAATTCAAAGTGTTCAGCGGCAAAGGCGCCAAGTTGATCGACCCCAAGAATTCCGACCCGGGCACCTTCTTGGACGTAAAAGCAACTGAGTGCATCATCCCTCCGAACTCCTTTATTCTGGCCAGGACCGTGGAATACTTCAAAATCCCCAGGAACATCCTGACCATCTGCCTGGGAAAATCCACCTATGCGAGATGCGGCGTGATCGTGAACGTCACTCCGTTCGAGCCGGAATGGGAGGGATACGCCACGCTGGAGATTTCCAACACCGGCCCTCTTCCGGCGAAGATTTATGCCAACGAAGGGATCGCCCAGATAATATTTCTGGAAGCCGACCAGGTTTGTCAAACCTCCTACAAGGACAAGAAGGGCAAGTATCAGGCCCAGAAGGAGATCACCCTGCCCAAACTATAGCCTCCCTTTGTGTTCTCCTGCATCGGGGCAGTTCCCGCAATCGGCCGAATAGCCGCTCGTTTCTGCGACCCGGCGACGGAATTATTTCTAACTAAAACCAAGATGCTCCGTAATCTATTTAAGTTGTGAAATTTTTCACTAAGTTGTAGCACATCGGGATAGCGGGCAAGCCGCTTTTTTGCATCTCAAGGAGAGGAGGATCATGCTTAAGGAAATAAGGATACACGGTCGGGGCGGCCAGGGAGTGGTGACGGCTGCCGAGCTTTTGGCCGTGGCCGCTTTCGAGGACGGCAAATACGCCCAGGCTTTTCCATCGTTCGGAAGCGAGCGCATGGGGGCTCCGGTGCAGTCGTTCGTGCGGATTGCCGACCACAAAGTGCGCAATCGCAGCCAGATCTACGAGCCGGATTATCTGATAATCCAGGACAACACCCTAATCGGCGCCATCGACGTGCTGGGCGGGCTCAAGCCCGACGGGATGGTGCTGGTGGATACGGAGAAGTCGCCCCAGGAGCTGGGCCTTGAAACTTCCGCCGAGGTTCGGACCATTCCGGCAACTAAAATCGCCCTGGAGACCATCGGCCGGGCCGTTCAAAACACGACTCTGATGGGTGCTTTTTCCGGGATCACCGGACTGATTTCGGTGGAGGCCATCATCAAGAGCGTCAAGGACAGATTCCCCGGCGAAATCGGCGAGAAGAACGCTCTGGCAATTCAGAAAGCTTACGACATGATGTCCGGCCAGAAGGCGGGATCCGCCTCCGGCGGAAAAGGAGGAAAGAATGCCTAAGTCCGAATCCAAATCCACCAGACCGGAAGGGATCGTGGTCAAACCAGGTTCCAGCAAAGAATACAAGACCGGCAGCTGGAGGGTGAAGAAGCCGGTTTTCAAACACGACAAGTGCACGGACTGCCGGGTATGCGTGATGGTCTGTCCGGACGGCGTTATCTTCGGCGAGGACAAAAAGTACTGGGCCGACCTGGAATTCTGCAAGGGCTGCGGAATCTGTGCTGAGGAGTGCCCGGTCGACGACATCGAGATGGTATTGGAGGTGAGATAATGAAGAAGGTGATAGAAGGATCCATGGCCGTGGCTCTGGGCGTGAAGGTCTGCCGCCCGCACGTGATCTCGGCTTATCCCATTACCCCCCAGACCCACATCGTGGAGAATCTCTCGCAGATGGTGGCGGACGGAGAACTGAAGGCGGAGTCGATCAACGTGGAAAGCGAGTTCGGGGCCGCCTCGGTGATCCTGGGTGCTTCCGCCGCGGGCGCCAGGGCCTATTCGGCCACCACCTCGCAGGGACTGCTTTTGATGGGAGAGGTTCTGTTCAACATCGCCGGTTTGAGATTGCCGGTGTCCATCACCGTGGCCAACCGTTCCGTCTCCGCCCCCATCAACATCTGGAACGATCACCAGGATGCCATGACCATGAGGGATTCGGGGTGGATACAGCTTTACGCCGAGGATTGTCAGGAAGTCCACGACATGCAGCTTCAGGCTTTCAAGATCGGGGAGAACCCGGAGGTGTCGCTTCCGGTTATGGTCAATATGGATGGATTCATCCTGACCCACGCCTTCGAGCCGGTGGAATTGATCGATCAGAAGGCAGCAGACGAGTTTCTGCCGCCGTACAAGCCCTGGAAACACCTGACCGTGAAAGATCCGGTGACTTTCGGGGTTTTGGCCGAGCCGCAGTTCTACATGGAAACCAGGTACCGGCTGCAGCAGGCCATCCTGGCCTCCCTGCCGGTAATCCAACAGGTGGCGGACGAGTTCAACGACAAGTTCGGTCGTTACTCCGGCGGCCTGGTGGACAAGTATCAGCTGGACGGCGCCAAAACGGCCATGGTGGGGATGGGTTCGGTGGTGGGCACCATGCGTGAGGCGGTGGACGAGATGAAGGAGGCGGGAAACAAGGTGGGGCTGCTCAAGGTTCGCGCCTTCCGGCCGTTCCCCAAGCAGGCAGTCTACGATGCCTTGAAAGACTCGGATACCATCGTGGTGGTGGAGAAGTCCATCTCCCTGGGACTGGGCGGCATCCTGTTGAACGAGATAAAGTCGGCTTTTTACGGCCAGAAGAAACAACCCCGAATCTGTGGGGTGATCGTGGGACTGGGAGGAAGGGACGTTCCCACCAAATCCATCATCGAGGTGGTGAAGAAGGCCGAGTCCGAAACCATCGAAGATCATTTCGTGGATCTGAGAGAGGAACTCATCGGAATCGGAGAATAGGCACGGACTGAACCATGCGAAAGGAAGAAGGTTACAATGGCTGAGAAATCTGCAACTACCAAAAAGAAGGCGCCGATCAAAGAGAGCCTGGTGGCTCCCGGGCACCGGGCCTGTGCAGGCTGCGGAGAGCTTCTGGCAGCCAGATTAGTGATGGATGCGGCCGGTGAGGCCACCATCGCCACCTGTGCCACCGGATGTCTGGAAGTGGTCTCGTCCGCCTATCCCCAATCGGCCTGGAAAATGCCCTGGATACACTCCTTGTTCGAGAATCCGGCGGCCGTGGCCGCGGGGATAGAGGCGGCTCTTAAGGCCATGGGCCGGGAAGATGAGGCGCACATCATAGCCCAGGGAGGCGACGGCTCCACCGCGGATATCGGAATAGGATGCCTTTCGGGCATGCTGGAGCGAGGACACAACATCCTGTATATCTGCTACGACAACGAGGCCTATATGAACACCGGCGTGCAGCGAAGCGGACTGACGCCGTTCGAAGCCTCCACCACCACCGCTCCCTCGGGCAAGGTTTCCTGGGGCAAACCCACCGACAAGAA
>CAZWAO010000144.1:0-6949 GCA_964631815.1 uncultured Ignavibacteria bacterium
GTTGGAGGGACAGTGGTTCTCCTCTCCCTCCCGGGAGAGGAGTCAGAGGAGAGGGCCTTTAGGAATTCCCATACAGACTCAATCTAGTTTTTATGAATTGTTCCAACCTCTCAGGCTCGGCCGTACCCACGCGATAGATCTTTCCGCTTTTCATGTCCAATTGAACCGACCACAGGCCCGACACGTTGTACAACCAGCCGCCTGGTATGGCCCGGATGCCCCAGCCATAGATGAAGGAGTTCTTCTCGACTGAGCACGAACGGATGTCCTTATAGTAGAATCTTTTTCGGATAACCCCAATGCCGAATTTAATCTCGAGATGATCCTGGAAGCCGGTAACAGTGAGAGTGGCAAATAAGGCCAGCAGAATGAAAAAGAACACAAGCAGGACTGGGAAAACCCAAAACGGCGCTGCTTCCCCGGCAACGGACTTGCCCCATATCTCCTGCCGATAGAGCAAAAACGCGAGAAAAACCAAAACGGGGATGAGGCTAAGTAAGATCAGCCATCCGCTCTGCGTCTTTTTGTAGAAGATTTGCATTGGTGCTATCGACTTTGGAGTGCACCAGCTTGCTGGTACGCTTCTAGCATTTTCAAGAACTCAGATGTCCAGCGGGCCTTATTCCTCGGCAAGATATATCCTGGCCACCTTTGCTTTTCCTTTCACCCCAAACATAATGCTGACCACAGAAGCAACAGTTGTGGCGCAGAGATCCTTCAGACCCTGGTTCATGTTTCGCTCGAGAGTCTTCGGTACAACCCCATCAAAAGGAAAATTCCTTCCAACAGAATACTGCCCATATGTTATCTTCGAACCTTCTCCAATCGCTTGTGGGCATTTCAGAGAAATCAATCATCGTATTTGCACTCCAACTGCTTACGATTTCGCATTGTACTGAATCAACACCGCGGAAGCGAGCTTCCGCACTCCAAAACATAAGACGGCCGCGCAGAAATCACGGCCACATCTGACCTACACCATCCAATGCTATCTCTTCTTGTTCCCCACTCTGCATGTCCTTCACAACAGCCCGGCCCTTTTTGATTTCCTCTTCGCCGATTATCAGGACTTTCTCCGCCTTTTGCCGGTTGGCCTCGCGCATTTGAGCCTTCAGGCTCCTTCCCAGATAGTCCGTATCGCAGGCCACGCCCTTTTTTCGCAGGTCGCAAATCAACTTGGCGGCAAAGGCCTTTGCCTGGTCGCCCAGAACGGCAATGAACAGCTTCAGCTTTCGCTGTTCGAAATCAACCGTTTTCTGTTTCTCCATTACCAGGATGAATCTCTCCATTCCTGCAGCAAAGCCGACGGCCGGCGTACTGACGCCGCCCAGTTCCTCCACCAAAAGATCGTATCGTCCGCCTCCCAACAGGGTATCCTGGCTTCCCAACCCGGCGGCCTTTATCTCGAAGGCCGTTTTGGTGTAGTAATCCAGACCCCGCACCAGTCTTTTGTCCTCAAAATAATCCACGCTCAGCTCGCGCAGGTATTCCTTAACCTGGTCATAGTGCGTGCGGCACTCCTCGCAGAGGAAATCGACCATGGCCGGAGCATCTTTAAGCTGCTCGATGCACTGCTGGTTCTTGCAGTCGAACATCCTCAGGGGATTGCGCAGATATCTGGTTTTGCAGTCCTCACACAGATCGCCGATCCGGTCCTTCATAAAGGCCAACAGCTTTTCCCGGTGAACCGGCCGACATACCGGACAACCGATGCTGTTTAGGTGCAGTTTGAAGTCGCCGATTCGGAGATTTCTGCAAATCGCAACGCCCATCTCGATCTGCTCGGCATCCAGCGAGGCATGGGCCGAGCCTATGGCCTCTATCCCGAATTGATGAAATTCCCGCAGCCGTCCCTTCTGCGGCCGTTCCTGCCGGAACATGCTGCCCAGATAGTAGAGTTTGACCAGCGGCGATTTCTCTCCCAGACCGTGTTCCAAGTAAGCCCTGACCGCTCCGGCCGTCCCCTCCGGCCTTAAGGTGATGCTTCTTTTCCCCTGATCTAAGAAGGTGTACATCTCCTTCTGCACGATATCGGTATCCTGTCCGATGCTCCGGGCGAACAAGTCCGTCTCCTCGAACGTGGGGACACGTATCTCATGGTAGTTGTAAAGGTCGAATATCCTCCTGACCTCCGCCTCCAGATGCTGCCATTTCGACGATTCATCGGGAAGTATGTCGTGGGTCCCGTATATGGCCTTATACTTCATGGTTTGGCTCTCTTCCTCTGGTTTGATTCTCGCAGTTGCCCGCTTCGTCGGGCCAAAGTTGTGCACCAACTGGTGTGCGGGGCCAAGGGAACCGGTGCCGGTGCTTCGGTCGAATCCTTAATTCGAAAAAGATAACATTCCACATGCTCTATGTCAATCTATTGTGAGGACTTTCTGCAAACTGGTTTCCGGTTTGAAATCCTTGGACATCGTTTTTTTGTGGCCACGCCGACCAGAATTCCTTTGACTTTCCGGGCATCGGATTGTAGATTTAGACCGGCCCGAGGATTGACAGTCCGGAGGCTGCGAAGTCATCTGCGTTGTGCAATCTATTCGTCAAGAACCCGGAGGCGATCCCATGGTAGACGTCCATATCGCAAGCAATACCAATGTAGCCAAGATCACGCTCCACTCTGTTCCGGACAAACCGGGCATAGCGGCGGACATCTTCGGTCGGTTGGGCAACGAGGGTTTCAACGTGGAACAGGTGGTGTCGGGTATCAGCTACAAGGGCAAGGTGGACATATCTTTTGCGGTGGCGGAAAAGGAATTGGACGCCATCGAGACGCTTCTGCAGAAGGTCATGCAGGAGATGGGGGCGGAGAGGATTTCTCACACCACCAGCGTGGCTTTGGTATCCATAGCCGGACATCAACTGGTGCAAACGCCGGGAATCGCAGGCAAGATGTTCAATGCTCTCTCCAAGGCCGGGATCAACATCGACATCATCTCCACTTCCATGTCCTCGGTCACCTGCATGATACCCCAGGATAAGACTAAAGAGGCTGTGAGCGCGCTGCGCAAGGAGTTCGAGGTTTAGGTTTAGAGGCAAGCAGGCGTTTTGGGCCCTGCAGTTTGCTCTCCGATAAGAATCGCTGCTTCTGCGTTCCGAAGCGCACCCGCCAATGTTCCAACCGGCACGGTCGAATTCAAGCCGGGTCTGCCTGCGGGCAGATTCAGCGCGAGGATGTCGGGATATATGGAGTCGGCCCTTCCAGGCAGCCACATTTTTGATGCACAGACCATCTATTAAAATAGGACTGTGATGCCTGACCCCTTCGGAATCGACTCCTTTATCAGTTGGAAGCTAACCACAAGGGGTTTTCAGTTTACCCCCTGCGGACCCTGTTTTGGCCCCGGGAGGCACGATTTTGCTTGCTTTTTCGGGGGTATATCGTATAATATTTAGAAGGTGGGGCACGGGTAGCGATGTCGAAATCGTCCATAGTACCGGGAATCTCTCATAACAGGAGGGAGATTCACAAGCAGCTATCTGAGGCGCTGGGAGAACGCGTAGAATACGACGTGGTTCTCGCCCCCTTCACCACCTTCGGCATCGGTGGAAAGGCTGATTTCTTCTACCGGGCCGACAAACCCGAGAAGCTGGTTCGGGCGATCAGGACCGCGCAACAGTTGAGATTGCGGTTCTTGATCTTGGGCGGAGGGAGCAACATTTTAGTCAACGACGCCGGATACCGGGGTCTGGTGATAAAAAACGAATGTTCCGAGATCCTGGCGAGCGGACGGAGTCTAACCTGCCAATCCGGTGCCGCTCTTCGGGATGTGGTCGATCAGGCCACCCAACTCTCCCTTTCCGGGTTGGAGTTCGCCGCAGGCATACCGGGAAGCGTGGGTGGAGCCGTCAGAGGAAATGCGGGCGCATTCGGCCAGGCGATAGGCGAGGCACTAATCCGGGCGGTGATACTGACCGATAACGGTGATGTACGGGAAGTGGAAAGAGATTATCTGGAATTCGGCTACAGGGAAAGCCGGCTGAAACGGACGCATGAGGTGCTGCTCTCTGCCGGTTTTGAATTGATTAAGCGCAGCCGCCATGAAATTGAAAAAAAGGTCGAGGCCAATCTCGTCAGGCGAAAACAACGTATCCCCTGGCAGAGCAAATCCGCCGGCTGTTTCTTTAAGAACGTGGACGGTCCGCAGGGAAAAATCCCGGCAGGGTTTCTGTTGGAGAAAATCGGTGCCAAAGGCATGCGACACGGAGACGCCCAGGTCTCCCTATTGCACGCCAATGTTCTCATAAACTCGGGCAGCGCTAAGGCGATAGACGTGCAGGAGCTGGCCCGGATACTCAAGGAGAAGGTCACGCAGCAGTTCGGCCTGGAGTTAGAAGAGGAAGTGGCGTACATAAATTCAAGTTCCGGCCGAAAATAAGGAAAGGAGGATTTATCGACAGGTAGCGAAAAATTTATAAGAACAAGGTGCAAAAGGAGTTTCGTTCCTGATGCATTCTCAATGGCTAAGATCTGATGGAACCGCCAGGGGCGCATTGCGCTCGTTGGGTTTGGCGGTTTTGTTTTTGCTTGTGCCGGCTACGTTCCAGCTGGGCGTGGGAGCCTCGGCTTGGGGTGTCGGACTGGAAATTAAGCTGGATGAGAAGGGTCGCCATCTGGTGCGTTATGGCAATGCCTACCAGACGTTGGGACTCTCCCTATCCTCGGACTCCCTGCCTCTGCTTGACATCAACCTCAGACATGCCCAATCCGTCTTGGTGGACTATGAAGACGGATTCGTGACCATAAGCGAAAAGCTGGGATACTACCAGTTATACAAGCCCATCTTCCTGACGCTTCCCACCTACACCTCCGCTTCCAACTTAATCCAGTTTCGTCAGGACTGGCGGAACAACCTTAATCGTCATTTCTTCAGCACGGCGGGAGGATCCCGGGGTTTGTTCGAGTGGGAGATTCCGGTCAAGTTTCCCAAGGTGGTTTCCGCGATCATCGGGGAGGGAGGACCCGGTCTTAAGGTAACCGGCTACAGGAAAATCAGCTTCTCCGGGAGAAGCACCTGGGAGGAGGGTTTGAAGAACACGGCCACCTCCCGGCAGTCCAAGTTCCCTTCGCTGCACATGGAACAAGCTTCTTCTTTCCAAATAACCGGAACCATCGGCAGCAAGATATCAGTTCAGGTGGATCAGGACAGCCGAAGGCAAACCGATCTGCAGAACACCCTCCGGTTGAGATACAAAGGAGACGAGGACGAGATCATTCAGGGCATAGAGATGGGCAATACCAACTTGAGCGTAGGCAGCGGGGTGGTGGGAATCAGCGAGAACAAACAAGGACTCTTCGGGATAAAGACCACGGCCAAGATCGGGGGCTGGAACCTCACCATGATCACCAGCCAGGACAAGGGCTCCACCCAGAAGGCGGATTTCAAAGCCGGGGCGGAGACCATGGCTCAACCCATCCGCGACTATGAGTACCTGCACCGCACGTTCTATGATCTGGGCGATACCAGCGACTTGGCGCCGGGGGATTCCATCATAGAAATCAGGCTTTTCAAGAGCAACACCCAGATACAGGTCGCCCAGGCCCTGGATCCGGCTCCCTTCGGCATAGCCTACATCGACCCGCGTGATCCGTCCAAATCGGCTAACGAGGGACCTTTTCTCAGGAGATTTAAGGAGATCGATCCTAGCGAGTACTTCAGCCAGAATAAGCTCCATTACCTCCAGTTCTTCAATCCCCTGGGAGAAACCGACATCCTGGCCGCCTGGTACGTGGCCTGGAGGGCAAAAACCCAGAGCATCGACACCACCGGCGTTCTCAAGGATTCCTGCACCAGCACGGAACAGGAAACCTGCATGGTGCTCAAACTGCTCAAATCGGACGATCCCAAGCCCACCGATTACACCTGGGACTATGAGTGGAAGAACGTCTACTATCTGGGCAATCGGAACATCCAGCGTGAGGGCTTCCGGTTGGATATTTATAAGGGCGCTCCCAACGCGGAGGATATCACCCAAGACCCCAACTACCAGGACAGCATATCCTATCTCCGGCTGTTCGGTCTGGATGACTTGGATTTGAACGCCAATCCCAAACCGGACGGGATCGTTGACTACAGGCAGATAGATTTCGGGCTGGGATATCTGGTTTTACCCAACCGTCATCCCTTTGCCCCCGATCCCAACGTCTCTCTCACAGGTAATCCGGCGGATACGCTCAAGGACAAAGTGGACCAGATCTACAATTGGACCTCTGATAGAGAGCCGGCCGAGAACAGCAGGTACTATATCTGGGTGGAATCCGCCTCCCGCAAATCCACCGTCCTATTGGGCAGGGCCCCCATAATCGAGGGTTCCGACGTGGTCACCCTCAACGGGGCACCGCTCAAAAGAGGGGAGGATTACACCATCCAATACGAGATCGGCGAGATCTCATTCATTAACCCGGAGGCCCTCTCTCCCAATGCAGACCTCTCCGTGAGCTACGAGTACGCGCCGCTTTTGATGGTGGAGAAGAAAAGCATGTTCGGCGCCATGGCGGACTACAGTTTGGGAGACAACCTCAAGTTCGGCACGGTGGGCATTTACAAGAGCGAAAAGACTGCCGACGAACGGCCTCGGGTGGGGCAGGAGCCGACCCGAAACTTCATCTGGGGGAGCAACTTAAGTTTCAATTCCAATCCCCAGTTCCTCACCAACTTAGTCAACGCCATCCCCTGGGTGTATACCGAGGCGCCTTCCAACATAACCTTCCGGGGCGATTTAGAACAAAGCGTGCCCAATCCCAACACCAAGGATCTGGCATTCATCGACGACTTCGAGGGATCCCTTCAGTATACCGACTTAAGCATCAGGCGCAGCTCATGGACCCTGTCCAGTCCTCCGGAGAATCGACAGCTGACCGACCGGTGCCGCCTGTGGTGGTATAATCCCTACGATCAGGTGCTGGTGTCCGACGTCTGGCCCAACAAGGAAACGGAGAGAAACGAGG
>CAZWAO010000145.1:0-1172 GCA_964631815.1 uncultured Ignavibacteria bacterium
GCCAAACCGACCTGGTGCCGACTATCCTGGGAATTCTGGGAAAACCGACTTTGCACGAATCCTGGGGGCGGGATATTCTCTCTTTACCTGAAAGAGACGAAGGCTTTGCTATGGTGCAAGATGGAAATGTGATAGGCTGGCTGGAGCCGCCTTACTTTTTTGTTGAACGGATTGGCGCAACCTGCTCACTTTATGATACTTACAAGGACCCCTTACAGCAAAACGACATGCTCTCTGAACTCCCGGATGTGGCAGCAAGATTGCAGAAGAAGGAGCGCTCCTTTCTTCAACTTAGCCTGGAGATGATGAAGGCCAAGCCTGCGCCAAGTCGATAGATTCGCCGACTACTACCAGAATTGTTAGGCAGGTGCCGTGGAATCCGTAGGGACAACGCTGAACTCGTGTGGAAACATGAACTCCAAGAAAGGTTTTGTCTCCGTTCATCTTGATTTTTCATTTTGATTTCACCTTCCTATCCGTATGTTTTGATCAGTAGGGAGGTATCATGCGAATATTGTTGATTGAAGATGACAAGAAGGTTGCCAATGCGTTGTCGAAGAATCTTAAGGCAGAAAGCTTTGCGGTAGATGTGGCTTCTGATGGTGTAACCGGGGAAGAACTGGCAAAGACTAATGACTACGATGTGATTATTCTCGATATAATGCTGCCCGAGCAGGACGGCTGGACTACATGTGGCAATCTGCGGAGGAACAAGATACTCACCCCCATTCTCATGTTGACCGCACTGGATGACGTTTCGGACAAGGTCAGGGGGTTGGACAGCGGGGCCGATGACTACCTGGCCAAACCCTTTCATTTTAGGGAGTTGCTGTCGCGCATCCGTTCCCTTGTTCGTCGCCACAGCGATGTCCGCTCGACAACGATTGAGAGATTCGGAGTGCTACTTGATCTGGACACGCATAAAGCCATTCGGCAAGGAAAGGAGATATCTCTGACCTCAAAGGAGTACGCCTTACTGGAGCTGTTTATGTTAAACCCAAACAGAATTCTGACCCGGCAAGTCATCTCGGAACATCTTTGGGACATGAACTTTGACCCTAGAAGCAATGTGATCGAATCGTTCATAAGGTTCTTAAGGCAGAAAGTTGACAAAGGCTTTGAAAGGCAACTTATCCACACGGTGCGTGGCTCCGGGTACATTTTCTCCGAGA
>CAZWAO010000145.1:1272-6947 GCA_964631815.1 uncultured Ignavibacteria bacterium
ATACGTTTCCAGAAGTCAAATTCCGAATTCTCGACAGGTGGGGCCATGTAGTGATCGAGGATAGCGCGCTTGCAGCATACTCCGGCGGTTCATGGCAGAAGGCGTTGGCCGGTTCGTCTGAAAAAGCGGTGGTCACACTTGATCGGCAACGCTACCGCTATCTCCTGATTCCGGTTGAGATCGATGATCGTATTGAATTTGTGCTGCAGCTTGCAGCACCAATGACTGGAGTACAGGCGAGTATGAGACGGCTTATCACCCTTTTTTCCATTGCCATACCCACGGCATTGTTTTTGACGGCACTATCCGCTTACCTTATCACAAGCATAGCATTTCGGCCCATGTCCAAAATGGTCGAAACGGCGAAGCAGATTTCGTCACGAAACCTTGATGAACGTCTCGCGTTGCCCAAAGCGCGAGATGAGGTACGGTCACTGGGCCAAGCTCTTAACGACATGATGCTGCGAATCGATGAGGCTTTCAAGAGTCAAAGGCGATTTGTGGCTGAGGCGTCCCACGAAATTCGAACCCCACTTACTATCATTTATAGCGAGCTTGAATATGCAAAACGATATATCAAGGAGCAAGAGGCCGCGCAAAGCATTGACGTCTCACTCTCTGAAATCGATCGTCTTACACAGATGGCTAATAGGCTGTTGCTTCTGGCTAAACTGGATGCCTCTCAGTTAGTGCTCCATATGGGGTCAGTACGCCTGGATGAATTGCTGGTGGAGAGTATTCAACTTGTGTCAGTCCTTGCCTCAAAGAAGGACATCGACCTTGTGCTGCACATAGAGAAGGCAGTCGAGCTTCAGGCCGACAAAGAAAGGCTCAAAGCCGTCCTTCTCAATCTCCTTGACAATGCCATAAAGTACTCGCCTCCGAACAGCAGGGTTTCGGTGTCTCTCTTAGCTGACGGTGAGACACCAGGAAGAGTGCGCATTGTTATTAAGGACAGTGGACCCGGCATATCCCAAACTGAGCTTCCTCATATCTTCAAGCGGTTCTATCGGGCAAGTGGCGCAAGAGCCGGGAGGGCGCCTGGGAGCGGTCTGGGGCTCGCCATCGCTAAACAGCTGGTTAAATTACACGGTGGCGGGATCTCCGTCACAAGCAAAATGGGAGAAGGGGCGAGTTTTATAGTTGATCTACCATATACCTCTAATAAATAAACCCCATCGTAACATCTTCCACCCCACCTCTGGAAATCTCAATTTACCAAGTCGAGCAAAAAAAGTTCGTTTTTTTAATTGAACCTGCCGGTTTTCATCTGGGCTTCATCTTCCAACTCGTAACATAAGTGAGAAAAAAAAGTTCACCTTAAACCAAGGAGGTTTAAAATGAAGAGGAAAGTCCTTGCGATAACCGTGATCCTAGCAGCCATTCTGGTGGTGGGGCCGGGGTATGTAAGCTACATCAGGGCGAGGGGCAATGAAGACGTTCAGTCCGCTTCCATCAAAGTGAAACAGGACCACGAGGGCGAATTCGCAGGAATGGCGAAGATCGGTCTTCAGCAAGCGATCGACACGGCTCTAACTCGAGCTAATGGTAAACTGCTCAGGGCGGAATTGGGAAACGAAAACGGATTTTTGATCTACGACATTGAAATCGTTGAAGCCGACCAGTCGGTTGCTGATGTCAAGGTTGACGCGGGGGAGGGAAACGTTCTGCTGGTTTCCAAAGACAGCGCCGACCGATCTGGCGATGAGAACATCGAAAACGACAGCCGTGAAGGAGAGGTCCAGAACCATGGCGGGGATGATGAAAACCAAGAGGGTGACGATGACCGGGGCGAGAATAGTGATGGAGTCAAATCCGGATCGATTCAGGTGAAGGCTGATCATGAGTGGGAGTACACCGGAATGGCGACTATCAGTTATCAGCAGGCAATCAAAGCCGCCCTCAACCAGGTCACTGGCAAGGTAATCAAAGTGGAGTTGGAGAGCGAAAACGGATTCTTGGTCTACGGTGTCGAAGTCGTTGACTCCCATAATTCCATCACGGACGTCAAGGTTGACGCAGGAAACGGGCAGGTTCTGATCAGCTCCGAAGATCAGGCAGATGGTCACCAGGGCATGGATTCTGAAGATCGGGACGGGGAGAACGATGACTGATCATAAGTGACCCTCGTCAACAAGCACTCAGGTGGTCAATGCCTCCAAGACATTGACCACCTGGCCAAAGTGTTTCAGTCAGAAAGACATTGTGGAGATTGAGATGAAAGTGATTGAAATCGATGGTCTTAAGAAATCATTTGACGGCAAAATCGCTCTGGACGACGTGTCCATGACGGTCAACCAGGGAGACATCTATGGCTTTCTGGGGCCGAACGGCTCAGGTAAAACGACCACCCTACGCATTGCTTTGGGCATTTTACCTGCCGATCAAGGCAACATATCCGTTCTAGGCAAAGACCTTTCCTCGTGGGGGAAGGAATTGGGATATAAGGTGAACGCCTTGCCGGAATCTCACGGGTTTTACGGATGGATGGGTGCAGCAGACTATCTGAGATTCTTCGGGAAGCTGTATGGCATACGATTGACAGCAAGTGATTGTCGATCGCGGTTAAGTCAGGTGGGATTGGATCCCAAAAACCTTCTTCCCATCAGCACGTTCTCAAGAGGGATGAAACAGCGCCTGGGTATTGCTCGATCCATGATTAACGCTCCGGAGATCTTGTTTTTAGATGAACCAACCAATGGTCTTGATCCGCGCGGAAGACGAGATATCCATGACCTACTGCTTCATCTCAACACGAAAAATGGCATAACCATTATTATTTCCACCCATATTCTGGATGATGTTGAGCGCCTGTGCAATCGCATTGCAATCCTTAATCGCGGAAAGGTTCGCTATGAAGGGGCATTGGCTGACAGTTCAAGTGGAGATTATATCCGGTATCGTTTTCGTGTCGAGGATGCACCATCGATTTCTACCGATTGGAACATTCCGGGCATTTCCATAGTTGAGAACGAACAAGATGGATTGGTATGTCAGATAGACGGCTTGTCTCCGGCCCACGCCATCAAATCTCTCATAGAGGCTGGGATGCCGATTGTGGAAGCAGAGCGAATTACAGGAGGGCTTGAAGAAATCTACTTCACCTATACCAGGGGAGCGACCGATGAGTAGTCTATCCGTCTTAATCAAGAAAGAGTGTACAGAGGACATTTTATCCTCTCGTTCTATTTACTTCTTCCTGTTTGCCAGCGGGCTTATGAGCATTTTCGCGGTTTTGCTTATCACCAACAGGGAGTTGAGCCTTTTGGATAACGCTCAAGCCGTATACAAGATGTCCACGATCGTCTTAGCTCTGGCGTCGCTGGTCGCAATTCTGCAAGGCAGTGATGGTTTTGCCGGAGAACGCGATCGAGAAACGCTGGAGATTTTGTTTCTGTCTCCCTTAAGTAGAAAGGGGTTAGCGTTTGCTAAGCTGGGGCGAGTACTGTTTTCCTGGCTTGTTCTCTTCGCTCTTTCGATTCCCTATCTGTCTGCGGTGGGCAGCACAGGGCAGAACCTCTGGCCTTCAATCTTTATTCTGTTCACAACCGGAACATTGTTGGTCCTCGCACTGGGTGGGATCTCATTGACTGTATCAGCAAGAACGGCAACTTTGAAAAGCGCGTTGTTCATTAGCGTAATCGTTTTCCTGATACTTGGAAGCCCGGCTGTACTTGGCGCCTCCTTAAGGCAAACAGGAATCGGCAAGATAATTGACATGGTGGACCCTTTTATGGATGCGCTGAACACAATTGACAGTGTGGTAATTGACAGCCAAGGGTTTGATTTTCAACTTCTCAGGCTGGGAATCATGGCGCTGTATGCTTTGATGGTACTTTGGCTTCTCAATGTTACTTCAAGGAGAATCAGATTATGATAAAAGGCATTTTGAGCAACCTAATCCTGGTGATGGCAGTTACATTGTTTTCCTCATACACGGTTCTTGCCAAAGACACCTCTCCAATCCAGGTAAAGCTGCAACATCCGGCCGGAACGCTAAGGATGGGCGACACTCCTAAGTTCACCGGTGCTGTGACCAATTCAGGCCAGCAAACACTAAGGCGACTAATAGTCTATCTGTCATTGGTATCGCTGGAGCCGGGAAATGAGCGCCCGGTGGACCTTGAGGATTGGTCGGCCCAGAAAGCACTTGGCATTGACTCGTTGTCACCCGGCCAAGTCAACACGCACGACTGGGGGATGAGACTCATACAGGCGGGCAAATATGGAGTGGCCTTGACTGTTATCGACCCCACAGAGAAGAAACCCATTGTGAGCGACCTTGTTCCTTTCGATGTCAAGCGCAAACCCACATTATCCGCAAGCCGAATTTTCCCTGTAGCTATAGGAGAACCGGTGACGCTTCTGATGCTGTTTGGAGTGATTCTTATTGCGCAGCGGAGAGGTAGATTATAGAGTCATCTGATGTCAGTCAGTTTTCAAGTGAACCCAAAACAGCCCGGAAGGATAGCTCTCGTGGCTTTCGCGTGGTCGGGGTAGGACACAAACCCCGCCGTGGCGGGATTTCGCAAGCTCAACAAGTCCTGAACCATATGGTTCAGGACAAGCCCTGTCCCTACGACTGTCCATACGGTGATAGAGTAGCCGTGGAGTGCATCAACTTGTGGTAGCAAAGCGGAGACCCCGACTTGGCGGGGCTGCTGCGGTTTTCAGTTGAATCCGAGATACGCGGTCAGAGTCGGGCACTCCAAGTATCGTAGCTTTCCTTGTCGAATAGAACAATCCAGACTTCTTTGAGGAACTGCGCTCGATCTAAAAATCCCTTTACAGCATCCAACATTATCCGGGCACATTTGTCAACCGGAAAACCGCCCACTCCTGTGCCGAAAGCCGGAAAGGCAACGGATTCGAGCTTGAGCTCCTCGGCTCGCTTCAGACTGTCGAGTGTGGCAAGCCTTATGTACTCTCCGCTGGCGACTAAATCCTGCCCCATAACCGCGGCATGGATGATGTATTTGGCTTTCAGATTTCCTGCTTGAGTCACCACCGCCTCGCCAACTCGGATGGGACCTTTGCTCATGGCCTCTTTTTCTATAGCGGCGCCGCCTTTTCTCTTGATGGCCCCGGCCACGCCCGCCCCCATCCACAGATGGTTGTTGGCGGCATTCACGATGGCATCGACGTCCTGGTCGGTTATGTCACCTTGAACCAGCTTGACTTTTATCTTTCCTATTCTCTTTTCCATACCTGAAAGCCGGGAATCGACTGGAAAACAATTGGTACAGGACGATGATCGTCAAGGCACAGGCTATGCCCAGCGCCGCTCCTGCCAATACATCAAACGGATAGTGAACTCCCACATAGACCCGGGAATACGCCACCAGCGACGCGATTACGAAAAAGCCGATTTTGAGCCTCGGATAGACGAAGGCGAATAAGCTCATTCCGGCAAATATGTTGGTGGCATGGGATGAGGGAAACGAGAACGCCTTGCTGCAGTGCACCAACAGGTGTACGTTCTCCAGGGCATTGCATGGCCGCATCCTTCCCACCAGCGGCTTGAGCACGCTGTTGCAGATCTGATCGCTCAAGGTTAGCCCCAACACTAAAAGCAAGACCGCGATCCGGCCCCTTTTCTTTCCGAAAATCAGCAGGCAAACCGCCAGGAGAACAATGGGGATACGCCAGTAGTCCAGCCTGGTCAGAATGGGCAT
>CAZWAO010000146.1:0-6931 GCA_964631815.1 uncultured Ignavibacteria bacterium
CTCAAGGCTCCTTGCCTTCAACCAGAAGCCGAAACGGTTCATCCCAAGGACTCATGTGCTGGCAGGGATTGGTTCCGTTAAAAAAACTTGCCAATCATCGCCTCGCGAAAGCTTCCTTGCTGCCTCCTGAGCATGTGGTTTCTTCTCGAACAAGCCATACACCGTCGGTCCGCTTCCCGACATGGATGATCGCACCGAACCGGAATCTTTCAAAACAGACTTCAACTGACGGACCAGGGGTTGTTTTTCGGCAACCACCTCTTCCAAATCGTTCTCGAAAAGCGGAAGAGCGTCGAAAAAGCCTCTTTTGCTCTCCAAAAGGCTATAATTAACCTCTTTCCTCTCCCTTGTCAAGCTAATTCTTAGATTTCGATATGCCCAGGCGGTGGACACTTCCAGCCGGGGACAGACCAGGACCAGCCAATAATCGCGAAACAACTTAAGCGGCCGGATTTCTTCGCCCCGGCCGAAAGCCAGCGCTTGGCCGGAGGAAAGGAAAAAGGGAACGTCCGATCCCAAACCGGACGCGGCCTGGTGCAGTTCGGCAGGAGAAAGTTGCAGGTCGAACATCTGGTTTACCCCCTTGAGCGCGGCTGCGGCATTGGAGCTTCCACCTCCCAGCCCGGCGGAAATGGGGATATTCTTCCGGATATGGATTCTCACGCCCGGCTGGGGTTCTCCCTTCCCCAACAGAAGCTCAGCGGCCCGGAAAGCCAGATTCCGTTCGTCGTTGGGGCAGTTGGGATGATCGCAGGTTAAGCTGATTCCCCGGGCGGTTTTCTCTAAGGTCAACTCGTCGCATAGGTCCACCGTCTGCATCAGAGTGCGAATTTCGTGATACCCGTCATCCCTCTTTTTCAAGACCTGCAGAAAAAGGTTGATCTTGGCGGGCGATTTCAAAGTCAGCCGCTCCATTTCTAAAGCCGCTTCTCCTTCCACAGATTGAGCTTGAGTTTTGCCCAAAGGGCAAAGGCCTGCCTTTTTTCCCCGCCCCGGTTGTCCGCATTCCTGATCCGATCGTAGCGTGCGAAAAGGTCCAGCTTCAGATGTGCACTGGGTTGGTAGGCAAAGCCCAGTTGAAATAGATTGGTCTGTTCAACCACGCCGGAGGGGAACTTCTTGGGATAAGGAACGGTCGGAAAGGGAAAAACACCGATCCGCCCCTCTCCTTTTCTCTTCAGCTCGCCGGAGAAAGCCAAGTCGATATCATAGTTGAGGTGATAAAGCAGCCTTAAGGCCATCCTATCCGCATCCGGACCCAGCACGCTTCCTATGCACCGGCCATAATAGGTGTAAACGTTCCACGGCTGTATCTGTCCGTAAACCCAGTTTCTTATCCTGGTGTATTCCACATTCAGATAGCCTCTGCTCAAACCGAACGGGTTGGCATAGTTTAGGCCCATCTGGTATCCGATTTGGTGAGGTTCCGAACTGAAATCGCTCTGGAAATCGTCTATCATCAGCTCACAGTATATCTCCTTATTCTTAAACATGGAGAGGGTCAGGTCAATGCTCCACAGGATGTTGTCATCCTGGCTGTAATCGTATTGCTCCCCATAATAGGGGAGGAGAGGATTTAAGTAACGAGGCTCCATATTGCGGTGTTCTCCCCCATAGAGCACCACCTCGGAAAATCCCATCTCCACGCCGAAACGTAGTTTCATATTCACCCGGTGGCCGGAGAGATAGCGCCTGGCCGGGAGATGATCCTCCGAATATGAAATCTGATCCAGAACCGTAGCAAAGGAGATCAACCTGAAGGAACCGACTTGGGCCTCGGCTTTAACCATGTCGAAAGGGGGAATCTGATCGGAAAGGAGCAGCACATCGTCCCAGCCCGGTCCCCACCGGAGATGGTCTCTCCCCACCAGAAGCTGCAGGTACTTTAAGTCTATGTTGGCATAACCTTGGTCCACTACTCCGGTCAGGCCGCTTCTCCACTTCCGTCCCCGGTAGGTTCTCTCCCTTTCCGCTTTGTTGTCCTCCACCGCCCGGTCTTTTAGAACGAACCTGTCTCCAAACTGAAGGCCGATCTCAAACCGAAGCTGCAAACGGCTATAGGAACTGTCGCTTTCGGCCAGGGTCAGGTAGCCTACCGGGCTGGCGGCGTAGCGGATGGTTTTGCGTTGCGAAGTTGCTCCCTGTTCTTTCTCAAGCAGATCCTGCAGTTCATCCCGGAATTCCTGATTGAGTTTGCCCAGCAGCCAAAGCTGGGAATCCGTCAGCTTGGGGGTTCCACCGTTTTGCTGCTGGTTGATCTCCAGAAGCATGGAGGCAATCTGCCCCCGGGTGTAGGGCTTGACATCGGTATGAAGCAAGGGGAAGAATCCCCGGCAATGGAGTTCATCCACCACCTGGTAGACCCAGCTATCCAAGGGGATGGTTTCCAGAGTGGCTGCCGGGGATAAAGGGCAGATCGTCAGGAAGACAAGAGAGATTACAAGTAAAGACGTGAGGAGTTTTCCATTCAATTTCATCGGCTCTTATACTCCCTTACCCGGTCGAATAACAAATATGGCAGAAACAATTTGTTTCTGCCATAAAATACATCCGGGTGACGATAAAAACAACCAGCTTTTGACTCTCCGATGGAAAACTCCTGCTTGTGTTTACAACTTCACGATCTTATCGCGGCCCGCCTTCACGTTCTTGGTGGCATTGCGGGTGTCCATGACCAGCTTGGCGTTGCGGACTATGGAACCGTAATCGTAGGCCGAGTGATCCGCCAGTATGACCACGCAGTCGGAGTTTTGAAGCAGATGCTTGGTGAGCTTAACCGGCTTCCAATCCCCTCCGTCCACGTGTATGCAGGGGACCAAAGGATCGTTGTATTCCACCTTGGCTCCGGCGCTTTGCAGAAGCCGGATCACGTCTAAGGCCGGCGATTCCCTGAGGTCTTTGATGTCCCTCTTATAGGCAACTCCCAGGACGAGAATTTTGGCTCCTTTTAGGCTTTTTTTCTTCTCGTTTAAAGCCCGACTGATGCGCTCCACCACGTACTCCGGCATGCGGGAATTAATGTCACCGGCCAGCTCGATGAAGCGGGCGTAATAGTTGAGTGACTTGAGCTTCCAGGACAGGTAATGGGGGTCTATGGGAATGCAGTGTCCCCCCAGCCCCGGCCCGGGATAGAAGGGCATGAAGCCAAAGGGCTTGGTGTTTGCGGCGTCGATTATCTCCCACACGTCTATGTTCAACCGATCGCACATCACCGCCACCTCGTTGACCAGTCCGATGTTCACAGAGCGGAAGGTGTTCTCCAAAAGCTTCACCATCTCCGCGCTTTTGGTGGACGAAACCGCCACCGCTTGACTGATGGTCTGCTCGTAGAAAAGCTGGGCGATCTTGGTGCACTTGGGAGTGATCCCCCCCACCACCCGGGGGGTGTTCTTGGTGCCGTATTTCTTGTTGCCCGGGTCCACCCTCTCCGGCGAGAAAGCCAGGAAGAAATCCCTGCCCGCCACCAGTCCGGTCTCCTGAAGCAGGGGCAGTATCAACTCTTCGGTGGTGCCCGGATAGGTGGTGCTTTCCAAAATCACCAGTTGTCCGGGATGCAGGTATTTCTGCACCTCGCCCACGGCCGATAAGATGTACGACACGTCCGGGTCTTTGGTCTTGCTTAAAGGGGTGGGAACGCAGATGGTCACTATATCTGCCTGTTTCAGTTGGGAGAAGTCGGTGGTGGCCTTGATCTTTCCTTTCTTAACCAGGGGCCTGAGATCGGCGTTGGCCACGTCGTCTATGTCCGATATTCCGGAGTTCACCAGCTCCACTTTCCTGCCGGATATGTCGATTCCGATGACTCTGAAGCGCTCCCTTCCCAGCTCCACGGCCAGGGGAAGTCCCACGTAACCCATTCCGATGACTCCCACCACCGCCTTGCGACTTTTGATTTTCCTTTCCAGGCTCTTGTACAAGTTGCTCCTCCTGTTGAGAGAATTGTTCGGCTTGATTTTACCCGCTGTCAGCGCTCACCGATCAGATCAGTCAAAGACATCAAACCTCTGTCTCCAGAAATTCAGCGTGTCCTTCAGAGTCTTCTCCAGAGGGATTTTCGGTTTCCAGCCGGTAGCTCTCTTCAGTCTTAAGTTGTTCCCCAAGAGCAAGGGGATCTCCGCCGGCCGGTTTTTTCCCTTGTCCGACTGTACCCTTATCCGCTCCCGGCACAAAGACAGCAGCATCCGGAGCAGATGATCTATCTTATACGCCTTTCCGGAACAGATATTGTACGCTTCTCCCGGCTTTCCCCTGGCCATCAAGGCGGCGTAAGCCCTGACCACGTCCCTCACGTCGGAAATGTCCCTGCGAGCGGACAAATCGCCCACTTTGAGCACTGGGGACAGCCTTCCTGCCTCTATCCGGGCGATCTGGGAGGCGAAATCCGGCACCACGAATCCGGTATTCTGCCGGGGACCGGTGTGGTTGAAGGCTCTGGCCCGGATCACCTGCACCCCGTAAGATTCGAAGTACTGATAGGCCAGAAGATCGCAGGCCGCCTTGCTGGCTCCGTACGGGCTGACCGGTCGAAGCGGCCTTTCCTCGCTTATGGGCACGTCCCTGGGCCGAACTTTGCCGTAAACGTCGCTTGATCCCACCACCAATATCTTAATGCGTTTTTTTTGGCTTCTGGCTATCTCCAGGAGATTAAGGGTACCCCATAAGTTGGTGTTGATGGTTTCCAGGGGATGTGAAAACGACCAACCCACCGAGGTTAAAGCAGCCAGATGGTAGATTTGATCCGGTCCTATTCTCTTCACCAGCCGGGCGAATCTGGAGAAATCGGTGATGTCGCAGTTGGAGAGATGCACGCGACGGATGATGTCACGCAGGTTGTCCCTGCTCTCACAGGCCAGGCAGGTGCCGAATACCTCATTCCCTCGTCCTGCCAGAAGCTCTGCTAAATGGGAACCTGCGAATCCGGCTATGCCGGTGATGAGGATCTTCATGTCAGCTTGTATTTCGCTCGGAACAAGGTGGCAGTCCGAAATCGTTTGTCACCTTAGCGGTTTTGCCTTTTACCCCTCACCCCCGCCTATGGCGGGATCTTCGACCTGTATCCCTCTCCCCAACGGGGAGAGGGAACTACAACCTTTACCAGACGGCGAGGGTGGAGTTAATATGAGGAAACGATTTGAGCTTCCCTTCCCGCCACTTAACGTTACTTGTGGTTTTTGGACTTGAGCCTCTTCATGTCCGCGTCCACCATCATCTCCACCAGCTGCTCGAAGGAAACCTCCGGTTTCCAGCCCAGTTTCTCTCTGGCGTTCGAGGAATCGCCCAGAAGAACGTCCACCTCTGCAGGCCGCACCAGCTTTTGATCGACCTCGACGTAATCCTGGTACTTCAATCCCAGGTGGGAGAAGGCGATATCGGCCAGATCGCGCACCGAATGATTCCGGCCGGTGGCGATGACGAAATCCTTCGGGTCTTTTTGCTGGAGCATGAGCCACATGGCTCGCACATAGTCTCCGGCATATCCCCAGTCGCGCTTGGCGTCTAAATTGCCCAGATAGAGCTTCTTGGAAAGGCCCAGCTTGATGCGGGCCGCGCCGTGGGTGATCTTGCGGGAGACGAATTCCAGTCCCCGTCTGGGCGATTCGTGGTTGAACAGAATTCCGCTCACCGCGAAGATGCC
The DNA here is from genome assembly GCA_964631815.1 of uncultured Ignavibacteria bacterium. Lineage (GTDB taxonomy): Bacteria > Zixibacteria > MSB-5A5 > MSB-5A5 > SM1-73 > SM23-73-3. The sequence continues at coordinate 5,636 of CAZWAO010000146.1, forward strand.
GTAGCTTTCCCGGTAGTTGACCGTGATCCAATGGGCATACACCTTGGCCACTCCATAGGGACTTCGGGGATAAAACGGAGTCTTCTCGGTCTGGGGCACCTGTTGCACCTTGCCGAACATCTCGGAGGAGGAGGCCTGGTAGAACTTGATCTTCTTGTCGACCAGCCGGATGGCCTCCAGCAGCTTGGTCACGCCCAATGCGTTGAATTCCCCGGTGAGCATGGGCTGATGCCAGGAGGTGGGCACGAACGACTGGGCCGCCAGATTGTATAGCTCATCCGGCCGGCACTCCTCGATCAACCGGATGATGGAAAGCTGATCCAAAAGATCGGCTTGCCTTAAGTGTATCTTGTCGCGGATGTGGTTTATCCGGTCGAAGTTCTCCGTGGATGCGCGCCGCACCATTCCAAAAACCTGGTAGCCCTTCTCCAAGAGCAGCTCCGCCAGGTATGAACCATCCTGGCCGGTGATCCCTGTAATCAGAGCCTTCATAAGCCTCTCTTTCGCTGTTGGTTCGTGGCAAATATAATCGTCCGATTCGGACAAGTCAAACCCTTTTGATGTTATACCAAACTGAGCTTGTTTTTGTTCTAACCAGGACCTGGCTTAAGCCAGATTCTGGTTCCCCTCAAACCGGTAGTCGGGGCTTCCAGCCCCGACATGATTGGGCGGGTATGGTCGCCTGCAAATCAGATTTTGGCTCCTATAAGCGAGAATCGACCTTGACGTTTGGACAAGGGTTGTGTCCGCATCGTCAGAAGATGGTACCCTTGCAAAAAGATATGGTTTTAACCAGAACCTAGCTTAAGTTCCAGCCAAACCGGCAGTCGGGGCTCCCAGCCCCGACATGATTGAGCCGGACAAGAAACCCCAAGCCATGTTCTGGCATCAATGAACCAGAGTTGATTTCGATGTTTGGACAAGATTGTGTCCCTGTCATCAAGAAGTCATACCCCCTCAGAAGGGTATGGTTCCAACCAGAACCTGGCTTAAGCTAGGTTCTGGTGCCCGCGAAATGTGACAGGCTTCATTACCTTATCGGGCGTTTTCATAGTCATCTTGCGGACGTTTCGCGAATCAGGTTACAGAACGCGGGAGATTTCGCTTGACAAAAGCCTGGGGCAGAATTATAAATTACTGACTTAGAATAACTCTCGCGTCCACACAAGACAAAGAGGAGGTTGTCTATGACCAAATTCTATTTCGACGTCAGGGATGTGTTTCGGGCACCGCGCCTGGCGCTGAATCCCAAGAAGATACTGCTTCAGTTTGTGGGGCTTCTGGTGGGATATCTGG
>CAZWAO010000147.1:0-2450 GCA_964631815.1 uncultured Ignavibacteria bacterium
TGTCCTCCGTGAAGCGCCAGAAATATCACGTCGACCTCGGAGAAATCAAAGGCATGGATCGCCTCCAAAGCCTGCTGTTTGTCGGCCTTCTCCAAATCCTTCACGTCAGGCGGCTTCTCCTTCACTCCTCCGGGTATGTATTTTCCATCATCCGCAAGAAGACTGTTTCCCTGGGCCGTATCCAGAGCCAGCACCTGATGCCCCACGCCCTTCAGAGCCTTGACTATGGCCTCGCCGGAGGCCAAGGAAACGTCTCTCTCCGCCGAGGTTCCTCCCATTAGCACCAGTATTTTCAATGTCGCTCCTTTTTGAAACCCGTCCGTGGTCCGTTGTCCGCAGTCCGTAGCTAAACCTTCAGACACTTAACCTCAGCCGACCAATACTATCTCACTTGATCCGTTTAATCCGTTACATCCGTTGACAGCTTCTCACGTCCACCGTCCACAGTCCACTGTCGACCGTCCACCGCAACTTCATTCCATCCGTTTAATCCGATACATCCGTTGACAGCTCTTTACGTCCACTGTCGACCGTCGACCGCAAGCTCATTCCATCTGTTCAATCCGCTTAATCCGTTGACAGCTCAGTTGACCGCTTTTTTCTCAGAACCTTAACCAACCACGCTATTCCAAGCAGCACCACAACCGTCAGAACGACCTTGTTGTAAATCTGGATCATCTCCAATATCTCACGCCAGTTCTGCTGTACTTTGAATGCCGAAAAAACGATTATGCCGTTCCACAAGACGATACTGATGGAAGTGTATACGATCATCTTCCTGGTGCTCACGTTGCCGACGCCCGCGGCCAGCGCCACCACCGACCTGACCCCGGTTAGAAACCGGCTGAGGATGAGCACCTTCTCTCCGTATTTCTTGAACCAAACCTCCACCTTCTTCAGATGTTCTTTGTTCAGAATCCACCTGCCGTTCTTCAGGAACGCTTTTCTTCCCTTACCCTTGCCCAGGAGGTAAAGCAGCATGGCTCCTGCCAGACAACCCAGCCCAGCAGAGACAAACACCAACGGAAAGGTGAGTCGACCAGTGCCGGCCAGATAGCCGCCCACGAAGGTGACCGTATCCCCGGGATAGGGCGGGAAGATGTTTTCCACGAAACTGCTCAGGAAGATGAACAGGTAAAACCAGACAACACCGTGGGTCAGGGCCAGGTCCAGAATGTGCTCGACTTTTATCCACAGAAGCTCGCTCATCCGGTTTCCTGATTATTCTCCCTCCACCAGAACCACTGCATAGGCGGCCATGCCTTCTTTCCTGCCCGCGAACCCCATTCCCTCCGTGGTGGTAGCCTTCACCGAGACTTGGCCTACGTTGACTTTGAGAGCAGCGGAGATGTTCTCTCTCATCTTCTGAATGTAGGCGGAAAGCTTCGGCTCTTCCGCTACTATGGTCGAATCCACATTGACCACATTGGCCTTCTTTCTTCTGACCATGTCGCCGATCGAAGAAAGGAGGCTCAGACTTGAAATGTCCTTGTATTTCGGATCGGTATCGGGGAAGTGTTTTCCCAGATCACCCAACGACAAAGCGCCCAGAATCGCGTCGCCGATGGCGTGACACAAAACGTCTGCGTCGGAGTGTCCCACAAGACCCTTCCCGTAAGGTATCTTGACCCCGCCCAGGATCAGGTCCCTGCCTGCCGCCAATTTATGCGCATCATAGCCGAAGCCGATTTTCAGCATCTTATCTCCCCGACCGTTACTCGGAGGTTCGATCCTTCTGCCTGTTGATTAGAGTTTCTGCCAAAACCAGGTCTTCCTCCGTGGTGATCTTGATATTGGAATAGTCGCCTTCCAAAATGGCGACCTCTTTTCCCAACCGCTCGACCAAAACCGAGTCGTCCGTTCCCACGAAACCCTCCCCCTTTGCCCTTTCATGGGCTTCGAGGATTAGCTCGTATTCGAATACCTGGGGAGTTTGAATCAACCAGAGTTTGTCGCGATCCAACGTAGTCACGATCAGACCATCCTCTCCCCTCTTTACAGTATCCTTGGGAGGAACCGCCAGGACCACGGCTCTCTTCTCGTTGCATAGCTCGATGGAAGCCGAGATTTTGTCGGAGGAGATCAACGGCCTGACCGCATCGTGAATGGCCACGATGGAAGTGCCTATTGGGCAGGCTTTGAGCCCAGCGTAAACCGAATCCTGTCTGTTTTCCCCTCCCGGCACGATCTTGTCGGCCTTCCTGAAGCCAAACTTGTCTATAACTCTTTGCGTGGAATAGCTCAGATAATCCTCAGGCACTACCAGGATGATTTCGTCGATCAAATTGCAATTCTCAAACTTCTCTATAGCATGCGCCGCAATGGGCTTATCTCCCAGCATGAGGAACTGCTTGGGCAGTACACCTTTGATCCTTGTGCCTTGTCCGCCCCCGACTATGATCGCAACCGTCTTCAAAAATTTGATCCCCTTCCGGATCGGATAAATCCGA
>CAZWAO010000147.1:2550-6907 GCA_964631815.1 uncultured Ignavibacteria bacterium
AGCATTGCATCCCCATAACTGTAAAACCGGTACCTCTCCCTTATCGCCTCCTGGTAAGCCTTGAGAATCAACTCCCTGCTGGCGAATGCAGAGACTAAAAGCAGCAGTGTCGAGCGGGGAAGATGGAAATTGGTAATCAGCGAGTCCACAATCCTGAAACGATAGGGGGAGTAGATGAACTTCTTAGTCCATCCCGACTGCGATTTCAAAACATCACTCTCCATTGACTCGGCTGCCGTTTCCAAGGCTCTTACCGTGGTTGTACCGACTGCCACGATTCTGTTTCCACCTTCCCTGACCGCATTTATCCTTCGTGCCGATTCGGAATCGATCCTGAAGTATTCGGAGGCAAGGATATGATCTCTCGGGTCGTCCTCCCGCACCGGCCTGAAGCTGTCCCAACCCACATGCAGGGTTATGGGAATCGTATGCACGCCCTTTTCTTCGATCACTCTCAGCAACTCCTCGGTGAAGTGCAGTCCGGCAGTGGGAGCTGCCACTGCTCCGATCTCCCTAGCATATACGGTCTGATAAGTCGTCTTGTCTTTTTCCTCCGCCTCCCTCTTGATGTACGGAGGAAGGGGCACTTTGCCTATTCTCTCCAAGACGTCGAAAAGATTTTCCGTGGTATTGACCTTAGCCTGCCAGCTTCCCGATTCCGTGCGACCGACAATCTCGCAGGACAGGCCGTTCTCCTGGAAACCAATGACCGAGCCGGCAGAGATTCTCTTCGAGGGTTTGAGAAGAACTTCCCAAGAGCCCTCATCCAGCTTCTTAAGGAAGAACACTTCCACCTTACGGTCGTCATCCCGGTTTGTTCCGAACACGCGGGCCGGGAAGACCCTGGTCTGATTTATGACCAGCCCGTCACCCTCTTGCAGATAGTCTATTATCTGATGGAACACCTTATGTGTCAGACTTCCACTTTTCCTGTCCAGGACCAGAAGACGGGAGCTGTCTCTGACTTCGGCCGGATAAGAAGCGATCAGTTCCTTGGGCAGCGAGTAGTCGAAGTCTTGAAGGGATACGCTCATTTTCTAAACCACCTGAAAAACGCGGTTAGCACCAGGGTAAGTATCACACTGACCAGAATGCTCGTGGCCAGCGGAAAGTGAAATTCGGAATTCTGTTTTCGAACGTGAATGTCGCCCGGCAGCCGACCCAAGATGCCGACTTTGTCGAGCGCCAGGAACACGACGCCGACCAAGATCAGCAAAACTCCGAAACCGACCAGTATCTTCCCGATTGAGTTGAACATCGATTATCAAACGACCTTGCGGGGCTTGTGGGTGGAAAGAGCTATCAGACCTTCTTCTCGCTTTTTGTCTTCGATACTCCGGCGTAGCGCTCCTTTTCGCTGAAAATGCAGCCGCAATACTTCTGGCTGTAAAGCTCCAGACTACGGGCCTGGTTTTTCCCTTGGTAGAAGCCGGGGCGAAAATCCCGATAAAGAAACTTAACTTGCAGGTCTGCTCCGATCTTCTCACCAATCTCATGTATCAGCTCGTGCTTCTGATGAGGGCTGACCAAAAGGGTGGTGGTAAAAGCATCGAAGCCGTTTTCCTGGGCGTAGCTGGCAGCCCGGATCAATCTGATCTTATAGCAGAAGGCGCAACGATTTTCCACGTCCTGTATGGCCGCCTTGAGGAACTTCTCTAAGTCGTACGAGTCGTGATAGAATACGGGAAACGATTTCTTCTCCTCCAGAACTTTAAGCGCCTCCATCCTTTTCTGATATTCGGTGAAGGGGTGGATGTTGGGATTGTACCAATATCCGAAGACCTGGTGGCCCTCATCCGCAAGCACGCTCAGCGGATGAATGGCGCAGTTGGCGCAGCAGACATGGAGCAGCACCTTCATCCCCGCACCTCCCCCTTGTCCGCGGTCCGCAGTCCGCCGGTATGCACCGTACGGTGCATACCACAGTCCGCCGCCAATCTAATCCAATACTGAAGTGTTCGAGTCATAACAGGCTTTCCTGCGCCCCTTTTTCCCTCGTGATCTTCAGATGCTTGTACGCCAGGTCCGTGGCAGTCCGGCCTCGGGGCGTGCGGTTGAGAAGACCCTCCTGGATCAGAAACGGTTCGTAAATCTCCTCAATGGTCTCCCCCTCCTCTCCCACCGCCACCGCCAGGGTGTTTATTCCCACCGGCCCGCCCTTGAATTTGTGGATGATAACCTCCATGATCTTCTTGTCCATATCGTCCAGGCCCAGCTCGTCCACGTCCAGCATCCGCAACGCGTCGTGAGCCACGCTCAGATTTATCTTTCCTTTGGCCTTGACCTCGGCGAAGTCTCTGACCCGGCGCAGAAGCCGGTTGGCCACCCGGGGGGTGCCGCGCGACCTTTTGGCTATCTCTAAGGCCCCTTCCTCGTCGATGGTCAGGTTCAGTATCTTAGCCGACCTGAGGACGATTCTGAATAGATCCTCCGGCTGGTAGAAGTCCAGCCGGCCCACCACTCCGAATCGTGCCCGCAGCGGCGAGGTGAGAAGACCCGCCCGCGTGGTAGCGCCCACTAAGGTGAATGGTTGCAGGTCGATTTTGACCGAGCGCGCCGAAGGGCCTTTTTCGATCATGATGTCTATCTTGAAATCCTCCATTGCGGGATACAGATATTCCTCCACCACGTGATTTAAGCGGTGAATCTCGTCGATGAACAAAACCTCGCGCTCGCCCAGATTTGTCAAAAGCCCAGCTAAGTCCGCTGGCCGCTCCATCACAGGCCCGGAAGTCGACTTGATGCTGGTCTCCAGTTCCCTGGCGATGATATGCGCCAAAGTGGTCTTCCCCAATCCGGGAGGACCATAGAAGAGCACGTGATCCAGAGGCTCGCGCCTGTTCCTGGCCGCCTGGATGAAGATGCTCAAGTTCTCCTTGATCTTCTCCTGACCGACGAACTCCTCCAGCTTGGTCGGCCTAAGAGTAACGTCATATTCTAATTCGTCTTCCAGTCTATCCGGGACAGTTACTCGCTGCGGCAAAACTCACCTCTCCCTTCACGCAACCATCAAATCTGTGCTCTCAACTCTTCACTCTATTCAGCGTGGAATCACATCGGCCCGAATCACCGGGCATACTTTAAGGCTCTTTTTATCAGCTCTTCCACTGGCAATGGCTCTCTTATCTCCACCACTACGGCTTCCAAAGCTCTTTTGGCGTCGGGTTTTGTGTAGCCTAAAGATACCAGAGCCAAAACGGCCTCTTCATGCGCTGGCGCGAATCTTGGCTCCTCATCTTTCAACTCTCTCCGTTCGCCCAAATCCATCTTACTGAGCTTCTCTTTGAGCTCCACGATCAGCCGCTGGGCGGTCTTTTTGCCGACGCCCGAGATGGCGGTGAGGATGTCCAGATCCTCCTGGAGCACGGACCTTTGGAACTCGGCCACCGGAATGCACGATAGAATGCTTAGGGCCATCCTGGGTCCCACCCCGTTGACGTTGATCAGAAGCTCGAACAAATCCTTCTCCGGCTTGGTGACGAAGCCGTAGAGCTTGAGTTCGTCTTCCCTGACCTGCTGGCAGGTGAGGACCTTCACCATCTCGCCGGTCTCGGCCAGATTACTGTACGTGGAAACCGGAATGTCCACCGAATAGCCCACCCCGTTTACCTCGACTATCAGGCGGGTGGGGCTTTTTTCGACCAGCTTTCCTTCCAGGTAGGCGATCAACGGTCTGCCTCAATTCGAACAAAGGATTTTGTTTTGCCAGAACCGGGCTTCAGACCGGTTCCGATTCTTTCTCACCTCGGAGACAAAATTCTTCTTGACCAGAACCTATCTTAAGCTAGGTTCTGGTTTTATATATTTATACCGTAATCAGATGATTACGTCTGATCCTCTGTGCGTGACACAAAGCCACGGCCAGCGCATCGGCTGCATCTAAGGGAACCGGCGGCTCTTTCAATTTGAGCAGCTTTTGCACCATAAACTGCACCTGAGATTTGGATGCGCTTCCGGTTCCTGCTACGGCCGACTTTACCTCTTTGGGCGAATACTCCGCTATGGAGAGCCTGGATTTTGCCGCGGCTAAGATGGCCACTCCCCGCGCTTGGCCCATGACCAGTGCTGCGCGGGCGTTTTTGCTGTAAAAGGCCTGCTCGATGGCAAAATGGTTCGGTTCTTTCTTCTGAATGATGCTCAGCAGTTCGTCGAATATATCCTTCAGTTTGTCAGGCAACAAGGCTCGGGGAGAAGGCTCGATGATTCCGCTCTCCACCAGCGTGTCCTTTTGGCCCTGGGATCGTATCAGTCCGTAGCCGGTGACGCTGCTCCCCGGATCCACCCCCAAAATCATCACTCCGCTTTCGCCTGGCATTTTATTGTAAGCCGCAAACTGTGAACCCTCAACCGGCCTGCG
>CAZWAO010000148.1:0-6791 GCA_964631815.1 uncultured Ignavibacteria bacterium
ATGTGGAGACGCCTGAAGCTTGCTTGGATCGGCCGGATCAGAACCTGTATTCCACCTTCACCATCCAGTTGTCCAGTTGGTCTGCCTTGTCCTTTATGTAAGCGTCAAGGAGGATCCGATCGTCGTACGACAACCCCACACCTTGGTAATTATATTCCTTTGAAGAGGTGGAGCTCTCGGTTTCAGTCTCATCTCTTGCGATGACAAAAACTCCGCCGAACCTGGCCTTGATCATCTTATGCAAGACGATCTCCGCTCCGATGGGAAAGGCCAGTTCGTACGAGTTGGCAGTCTTCTTCACTCGACTCTCTGTAAAGGAATCGCCCGAGGAGATAACCGAGTCATCGACCGCTTCCACTCTGAGGTAATGATAGACTCGGTGTCGATCCAATTTCTCTCTGCTCCAGTATCCCCTGCACGCGGTTCCCACTTTTATGGACCGGGAGAAGTCCTTCTCCGCGCCGATCCCCGCGCTGGTGGTAAGAATCCGATCATCATAGACTCTCGACTCACTGACTCCGGCGGCACGGTAAGCGTTATCCGAATAGTAATGCGTGGTATCCACTACGGTTCGATCCCACGAGGATTCATTCTTTCCATATCGAAATCCGGCCAGGAACACAAGGCTCGCCTCATGTGGCAACCCATACTTCAGGTTGGCGTCCAGGCCCACCGCTCGATTCTTAGTGGGACCACCGGAGATAGAGGATGAGACATCTGCCCAAATAACCGTGTCTTCCTCCAGGTATTTCGACTGATAGTCCCTCTCTCCAGAGCTGGTCTGGGTGAAGCGCAAGCTCTCATAGTAAAAAGTCAAATCAAGCGTGGTTTTGCGGCCCTTGGTCAGAACGACGCCCAAGCTCGCCCGCTGCGCATCCGGGGAATCGTCGGAGCGAGAAGTGTATCGGTCCTGGACGTTATATGCCACCTCATCAGAGGATTGGCTTCGCCGAGTCGCGATCGATTCTGACTCGGAGTTATGGCGGCCATAATTCTTGAGATACGTAAAGTCCGCGCCTATCCGCACTTTGGGGGACAGGGTCACCGAATATATTGCTTTGAGATCTTCGATTGATTTCTTGTCAAACTCGCTCTCATACGAGGACCTGGTTGTGTAAAACTCTAGCTCATCTGTCCGACTCTCGTTGCTCGACCCGTTCTTGCTGGTGGACGGTTTCAGTTCGCACACCAAAGCCAAATTTCCGTAACCGGTGGTGGGGAGGGCCAAGCCCAACAAGCCGGTTCCCTTGTTGGTGAAAGCTGGAGCGATTTGCAATTCCGTGTGACCATACAGATTGTACTGACCGAACACCCGAACCTTATCCACAAACGACAGGTATGCCGGATTCCTATATATGTCGGTGTCCTGGTCCTTCACCACTCCCGCCAGATAGTTCCCTATGCTCATAATGCGAATGGACTTCCCCAGATAACCAAAAGCATTTGCTGAAAAGAGAGACAAAAAACAAATTAGAGCGGCACAACAGAAAATCCTCTTCATCGTTCCTCCCGGAAGAAACCAGTTCGTCAGAAAAGTTGGGAAGTCGAGTCTATGTCCCCAAAATCGGATAACAAAGGAATAGACACAGCCCCTTTGCCGAAGGGCCTCGAGCTCCACTCAATCAATTCTCAACATGCTGGCGACGATTCTTGAAAGAAATATGGGGAAGAGTGAGGCAATTGTCAAGCGAAATTCCGATCTTATGCAGTCTGTTTGCAGCAGACAATCGTGAGCCAACAGACGGGTTGTCCTACCGAAGCCCCTCATGTGACTGCAACGACTAAAGCTAACGGCAGGGCACAAGGGTAATGCTCACCACCACCGTCTGCCGGGCAGAGACTGTCGCCCATCGGGGGTCGCCTCCCGACTGGCAGTATCCCGCTTTTTCCAGATGCACACTGCGATTCCCGGGCAGCACTTCAACTAAGGCATTGGTGTTCTGTCCGGTGTCGATGCCATCCACGAATATCCTTGCCCCCTGGACGTTGCTTCTCACGTCCAGGATGCCGGCGTAGTTTGCGGAAAAACTCTGGGTGAATGCGGACATAAAGCCGGGCCACTCGGTTGCACCGAGACTGAGAGCGGCATAATCCAAAGAATCGGAATCGCTGCGACTCCAGGGAAGGCAGATCGACAGACCGCCGGTGGTTCCCTGGTACAAGGGATACTGCAGTTGTTCCAGCACGGCATCGTCTACCGCAGGCTCGACTGCTGCCGCATCGTTCTTTATGACGGAGCTTAGGCTGGGCCTGGTTTGTATCTGCCGGGCGAATTCGCGCAAATCCACGTACTCGGGATAGGTGAATTTATCCCCCTGTGCCAACTCCCAGGCATCCCACACCTCGGTCCAATGCGATCCGGTCGAATCGACCAAATCCCGGGCCAAGGTCGACAAATCCTCGGCCAACTGGTTCATCTTCGAAAGCTGGATCAATGCCACGTGAAAGACTTTGTTGGGCGATATCGAGTCCACAGCGGCCTGGACGCCATCAACCACGTCCAGGGCGAAAAGCCTGGGGCTCAAATCGGGGTTGGCCACCAGATCGCTCAGCCAGTGGGACGATCCGGTGATGTTGTCCGGATATATCTCGAACTGGGAGGCCACCAGGTAGTCGGATCGATCCCTAATCTGATGGGCCACCTCGGCGGTGGCCATGGTGGGCGAATACAGCCAGATTATGTCAAATTGGTACCCCAGAAGGGCAGAAGAGAGATCGGGAAGGCTCATCCAGGACCCGCCGCCGTTTATGCTGTCCGAGCATGTTCCCCGCCAGCCGTTGCCGTGATCCCCGATGATCAACATATAGCGTTCCGCAGGATAATTCTGCACCGCGTAGCCGATGAAGTCCCTCAGAGTCATGTAATCGGACATGTCCTTCTTGCCCAAATCCTGCAGCACCGGCGAGCTGATGCTGTCCTGGGCTTCGCTTTGGTGTTTCTCTATGTGATAGTATTTGCAGCTTCCGCCGGTCTTGATGGATCCCACCATGACCACCACCTGCACCTGGTCGGTGGAACCGGTCTCTTCCAATTCCTGCACGTCTTTGATGACGTAGGAAAATCCGTCATGAGCCTGGTCCCGGTAATTGTTGCCGTCGAAGTAGCCCAGGACGGTCCATTTGTATTTGGCGGGTTCCGGCTGGGTAGTTTTCTTCTTGCTGCAGGCCGTGAGCAAAACCAGCAATGCGATAGCCGAAAATCCCGCTGTTTTGAGGATTCGCGTCATGATTTGATTCCCCCTGCTGGAAATATGATGGGATTTCCTTGTCTAAAACTGTCGGATTTGTTCTCTTGTGATCGTCGCAGAATTCCCCCGGTTTTGTCGACTGCTGAGATTGGGTAAAGGATGGGAGAAACGTTAGCTTACGCCCACCAGTTTCTTGACCACCTCGTCGGTTTTGGTCTTGTGCATGTGCAGTCCCACCTCTTGGGGAGAAAGCCCTTGCGCCAAGCCCAGAAGCTGGAAGTAATACATGATGGGTATGGTCAGATCCTCGTTCAGCTTGCGGGAGAGCTTTATCTGCCCCAAGTCGAACTCGTCGAAGCAGGTGGGGCAGATCAAACCCATCACGTCCGCGCCGGATTTCTTCAGGGAGCTCAAAACGTCGCGGGTCATCTTCTCCGGAATGTCCTCGCTCATGCAGGCCTTGCCGCAGCACAGCGCCTGCTTCTCGTGGTGCACCACCTGCGCGCCGATGGCGGCAAAGAGCTTCTCTAAGATGGTGGGATAGTCCGGGTCGTCCACCCGCATGATCTCGGAAGGTTTCAAGAGATGACAGCCATAGTGAATTCCCACCTTGAGCCCACTCAAAGGCTTGACCACCGACTCCCTCACCCGGTCGATGCCCACGTCGTCGCGAAGAACCGTGACTATGTGCCGTACGGAGATGGTTCCCTTATACTCCTTGCCTATTCTCTTGAGCCTTTGGTTGACCTTCTCCCGCACCTCCGGCTCGTGGGAAAGATGATAATTGGCTTCCGACAATGTGGCCGTGCAGCCCGAGCACATGGTTACCAAGTCCAAGCCGGCCTCCTCGGCGATGGTGATGTTGCGGGCGGCGATGGTAAGCCAGGTGAGCTTGTCGGTGGCCTTGAAGTAGATGGGATCGGGACAGCAGGAGAACCCGTCCAGATCCACCAGCTCCATCCCCAGCTTCGCGACTGTCTTTCGAACGGCCGCCTCCATCTGGGGATATTTGACGGTTATCATGCATCCGAAAAAAGGAGCGTATTTCATTCCATCTCCTTGAACCACATCTTCATCCGCCGGAAAATTCGACCAAGCAAACAGCCGCCGCTTCGGCCTACGGCTCGAAGAGCTTCTCCAGCTCCTCTATGGGCACCATCTTCACCTCTTTTAGGCCCAGCTCTTTTCTTCGTCTGTCCGAAAGGGCGGTGATTTTGACCGTGCGGCCGGTGGACCTGACGCTGCTCACCAGCTCCCGCACCTCGGGAGCGCTGGTCACCTTCTCAAAACAGATGTTCTTCAGGGCGATGATCACCTCCACCGGCCTCACCGCCTGGGGACATCGCTCGTAGCAGGTATAGCAGTTGGTGCAGTTCCAGATGGGGGAGTTCTCGCTGGTCAGGGCCTCCTCGTCGCCCAAAAGCGCCTGCAGCAATATCTCCCGGGGATTGAAATCAGCCGAATACATGGCTGCCGGACAGTCGCCCACACAGGCGCCGCACTGGTAGCAGTAGCTGTATGCCTCCCCGCCCAGGGTGGAGCGCAGCTTCTCTTTGAACCGGTAATTGATGGACTTGGTGGGCATAGAGCGATAGTGAAAAAGATCACAAAGTTGTGCCAAAAACCTTGACTTCGTTCGTATTTAGCATAATATATATACTCGCAAAGTCAAGCGCTAATTTGATTAGCAGAGAGGTTCGAGTTGCCGGAACCAGCCACCAACAATAAAGCTCCTGTCGGCAAAGAGACGACGGAAGAAAAGGTCCACGTCTTCGAGGCTTGGTGCAAGAGATGCGGTATCTGCGTGGCTTTTTGCCCCACCAGCGCCTTAACCTCGGACAAGGACGGCTTCCCCGTGCTGACCTATCCCGAGAAGTGCACTCAGTGCGGAATGTGTGAGCTTCGGTGTCCCGACTTTGCCATCGCGGTCAGACCTCGGGAGAAGAAAAAAGCCTGAGCTTAGGCTTTGCAAGGAGCTTTGATATGGTCAAATCGGCGGTTGAAAAGAAGCAAAGGCTGGTGCTGGGCAATCGAGCCTGCGCCGAGGGAGCCATTGCAGCCGGCTGCCGGTTTTTCGGCGGTTATCCCATCACCCCCTCCACCGAGATAGCCGAGGTTTTGGCCCGGGAGCTGCCCCGGGTGGGGGGGAAGTTCATCCAGATGGAGGACGAGATCGCCAGCTTAGCGGCGGTGATCGGAGCATCGGTGGCCGGACTCAAATCCATGACCGCCACCAGCGGCCCGGGATTCTCCCTGATGCAGGAGCATATAGGCTATGCTTACATGGCCGAGGTGCCCTGCGTGATAGTGGACGTTCAGAGGGGAGGCCCCTCCACCGGACTTCCCACCAAGGTGGCCCAGGCCGACACCATGCAGGCCCGCTGGGGAACCCACGGCGACTATCAGGCCATAGCGGTGGCCCCGTCTTCCGTGGGGGAGTGTTTTCATTTCACCATAAGGGCATTCAATCTTGCCGAGAAATATCGCACACCGGTGATAGTTTTGATGGACGAAGTGATAGGGCACATGCGGGAGATCGTCAGTCTTCCCCGTCCGGAGGAGGTAAGGGTGGTCAACCGGATGAAACCCACCGTGCATCCGGGATGGTATCAGCATTTCGAGGTGAATCCCCATTTCGTCTCGCCCATGGCCAGCTTCGGGGAGGGATACCGGTACAACATCACCGGCCTGACCCACAACCCGGACGGCTTTCCCACCTCCCGGCCTCCGGCCATCAAGGAGAAACTGGAGAAGCTGCGCAATAAGATCACCCACAACCTAAACGACATCGTGGAGATCCGGGAGGAATTCATGGAGGATGCCCACATCGCGGTGTTCGCCTATGGAATCGTAGCCCGGGCCGCCAGACAAGCGGTGCATATGGCGCGGGAGAAGAGAATCCGGGTGGGACTGATCCAGCCTTTGACCATTTGGCCCTTTCCCGACGTTTATTTAGAACATGTGATGGAGCAGTTGGACTTAATAGTGGTGGCCGAGTTGAACCAGGGGCAGCTGGTCCGGGAAGTGGAAAGGGTCAGTTGCGGAAAAAGCCGGGTGCGGGGTTTGCTCAAGTACGACTCGGAGCTGATCACCCCGGACGAGATATTCCGCAAGATCAGGGAGGAGAAATAAAAGTGGCCCTGATATCCGAAGTAACCCATAAGTATCTGAGAACCAAAAAGCAGTTTCCCAACGTGTGGTGTGCCGGATGCGGCATCGGCGTGGTGATGGGCGCCATCATCCGGGCCATAGATGCCCTCCAGCTGTCCAAGGACGAGGTGGTCATGATATCCGGCATAGGCTGCTCCAGCCGCATGCCGGTGTACGTGGATTTCAACACGCTGCATACCACCCACGGCCGGCCGCTGGCTTTTGCCACCGGAGTTAAATTAGCCAAGCCCAATCTGAAGGTGATAATCATCACCGGCGACGGCGACGCCCTGGCCATCGGGGGCAATCATTTCATCCACGCCTGCCGGCGCAACATCGACCTGACCACCATTTTGATAAACAACTCCACCTACGGAATGACCGGAGGCCAGGTGGCACCCACCACCCCCTTCATGAAGTACGGCACCACCGCCCCTTACGGAAATCGGGAAA
>CAZWAO010000149.1:0-6789 GCA_964631815.1 uncultured Ignavibacteria bacterium
GCAACTTCGAGGATTTTCAGGCCCGCAGGATGCAGGTCAAGTATCGACCCAAGGGTGGGGGGAAGCCGCAATATGTGCACACCCTGAATGGTTCCGGCATGGCTCTGCCCAGAACCATGATTGCACTCATGGAGAATTACCAGACCCCGAAAGGCACGGTGATCGTGCCGGAAGCTCTAAGGTCTTACGTGGACGGGATGGACGAGATAACGTAATCCGGCCTGCCTTCCGTATTAACAATGACGAGACGAGAACGAAATCGTTCTGGGGTGTGGCCGAAGAATCTTAAGTCGAGACCCTCAGGATGACGGTGGTTCAGGTTTGATTGAGTGTTTGACCAAGTACAACATGTGGGAGTATCGGGAGGCGATTTAGCAAAATGGCAGAAGGTACATGTCCTTGACGAAGGAGCAGAGGAAAAGAAGTGACCTCACCCCCTTTCGTTCCCCTCTCCATTTCATGGAGAGGGGGAAACAGGGGGAGAGGTTTGTAGCCGCACCCTTCAGGGTGCGATAAGGTGCCGGAGGCTGCGGTTTCCCTCTCCCTTTATGGGAGAGGGATCAAGGGTGAGGGTAAGATGAAGAACACGAAAGGAAAAGACTCTCTTTCACCCTCCCTTGTTTTCCCTCCCATTAAGGGAGGGAAGGCCCAACATCCCCTCCCCCGTTCGAGGGATCAAGAAGGCTGAGCGAGATAGGTGAAGCCATGACAAAACGCATAGAAAGATACTTAGGTGGGCAGCACGAGTGGCCCATGTGGTTCAAGGGCTTTCTGGTCATCGGAGTGGTGGTCATTGCCGCGGTTTTCTTCTTCTATACCCAGACCATCATCTCGCAGATAAAGGAAAGCTCCCGCAGAACCATGCAAACTTACGCCCGGCTGTGGCAGTTGGCCGCTTCGGCCCCCACCTCCGGCGCGGAAATCGACGTAATCTTCGAGGAGATCATCCAGAAAAGCGACTTCCCCATAGTGGTCACCGATGCCAAGGGCGAGCTTCAGGCCTGGCGCGGGGTGGACGTGGCCTGGGACGACACCACCTATATCAGCAGGCAAAAGCTCAAGGAGCTGGCGCGGCACATGGATAGACACAGACAGCCCATTCCCATCTATTTCGGCACCAGACAGGAGGTCATCAATTACCTGCATTATGGCGACCCTATACTGATCTCTCAGCTCAGAATCATGAGCCTGGTGGAGGTGGGGCTTCTCACGCTGTTCTTGCTGATCGCCTTCGTCACCTTCAGGAACATCAAGATGGCGGAGCAGCGCACCATCTGGGTGGGAATGGCCAAGGAGACCGCTCATCAACTGGGAACCCCTATATCCTCGCTTTTGGGATGGCTGGAGCTGTTCCAGTCTCGCTGCCAGCCAGAAGAACCAAAGCCTTCCGGCGATTCGAACCTCAGCCTCAAGCAGATGGCCGACCGGATGCACGCCGATCTGCGCAGGCTGGGAAAGATAGCCCATCGTTTCGAGCAGATAGGATCGCTCCCCGAATTACAGCCTACCGATCTGAATGCCTTGGTTTCCGAGGCCATCGCCTACTTCAGGCAGAGACTCCCTCACAACGGCTCAGGCGTGGTGATAAAGGAGAATCTTGGAGAGGTGGCCCCGGTGAACGCCAACGCGGAATTGTTGAGCTGGGTGGTGGAGAACCTGCTGAAAAACTCACTGGAGGCTGTAGACCCCAGAGTCGGGGTGATCGAGGTTTCCACGTGTCTGGACAGCCAGAAGAAAAACATCCATATCCAGGTAACCGACAACGGAAAAGGAATTCCGGCCCGCCTGCAGAAAAAGATCTTCCGTCCCGGATTCACCACCAAGAAAAGAGGCTGGGGGCTGGGGCTTTCTCTGGCCAAAAGGATCGTGGAGGAATATCATCTGGGCAAGATAGCGGTCAAGGAATCGACTCCCCGCCAGAGAACCACCATCCGGGTGAGCATCCCCATCGAGTGAGTGCAGAAACATCGATGCCTATGGCTTCAAGCCAACGCCCCCAATATCTCTACAGAGTCTGATGTATATAGTTGCGATGAACCCAAGCGCTCTTGACCACCAGTTCTCGCTTTTCAACTCCTCATGCCCCACTTCTCCCAGGGAAATCCGGAGACCCTTTAATAGATGAAGAAAAAAGACATATACTTAGTATGCCTCTCCGCGATCCTGTTCAGCGCCGGCTTCCCTCCCTCTCCCCTGGGATTTGTAGCATACATCTCTCTAGTTCCCCTGCTGATGGCGCTGGAGAACAAAAGTCCGGGGCCGTCCTTTGCTATCGGATATCTGTTCGGTTTGATCTCCAATACGCTTTTGCTTTTCTGGGTGGGTTGGGCCACCATCGGCGGGACCATAGCCGCCCTGGTGCTTCTTTGTCTTTACACCGCTTTCTTATGCTGGTTTTATTCCTTCATCCAAAAGAAGTGGCAACGGTGGGCGGTCTTCTCTTTTCCGTTCTTGTGGGTAGCCATGGAATACGCCCGGTCGTTGACCGAGATGTCCTTCCCCTGGCTCAACCTGGCGTATACCCAGAGCTATTACCTGAAGCTCATCCAATACGCGTCTTTGTGGGGCAACTACGCCGTGTCGTTTTGGATACTTCTGCTGAATCTGTTAGTGTATCTTTTCTTACGGAGAAAAACCGGCTGGAAAACGGCAACCATACTCTTTGCTCTTCTGCTGATCTTGCCTTATATTTATGGAACCTGGGCCATGTCCGGGAAGATCGACGGAAAGCAGATCAAGATCGCCCTGCTCCAGGGAAACATGGAGCCGGAGATCAAGTGGAATCAGGATCTTTTGGACTACAACATGCAGACCTATATCGACATGAGCAAAGCTGCGGCCAAGGAGAGCGTGGACTTCATCATCTGGCCGGAGACCGCCGCTCCCTGCTATCTGGCCGGAGAAGAGGTGTATCTGGAAAAAGTGCAGAGGACCTGCGACCAGTTGAATATTCCGCTTCTGGTGGGAACCGACGACTATCTGGTAGCAGCCGACGGGAGCATTCAATACTACAACTCGGCTTTTCTGTTTACCCCGCACAGCAGCCGGCCGGAGGTGTACAACAAGATACGTCTGGTCCCCTTCAGCGAAAAGCTGCCCTACGACGAATATCTGGGCATCACCAAGAGGATTCAGTTGGGACAATCCGATTTCTCCAGCGGGAAGGAGTACACCATCTTCCAGATCCCCCAGGGGAAATTCGCCGTGCTGATCTGTTTCGAGTCGGTCTATCCCGCCCTGGTCAGGCAGTTCGTCAACCGGGGCATCAACTTCCTGGTGAACATAACCAACGACGGTTGGTTCGGAAAAACCCACGGCCCGTTTCAACACGCCCGGATTGCCGTGTTTCGGGCCATAGAAAACCGGATGGCCATTGCCCGCTGTGCCAACACCGGGATATCCATGTTCGTCGATCCTTACGGCAGGGTGACACAGCCCACCCGGCTGTACACCAGGGATATGGTGATAGGCTCCATTCCCCTGAAGGAAAGCGCGGGAGCGGGCTGGAATGCCAAGACCTTCTATGCCAGATATGGAGACTGGTTCGCCCAAGCTTGCCTGCTGATTGCCTTTGCGGTTACTCTGGCTGCGGTGGTGCGAAAGTCTACGAGTGCCTAAACGGGATTGATGCAATATGAGATCGAAGACCATCATGAGAATCATCTTCCTAACGGCTGTGCTGCCGATTGTCATTTCTACCCACTCAGGTTTTGCCGCTCAAGGAGACTGGACCACATACACCAACATGAATGTGGTCAACCAGGTGCTGTTGGATGGGGAAACGCTGTGGTGTGCCACCACCGGAGGAGTGGCAGTGGTGAACACCTCCGACGCAGGCATCACCCAGCTCAACAACGTGCAGGGACTGGGTGGGAACTATGTATACACGGTGGCGGTTGATACCTCCGGCGCCTTTTGGTTCGGCTCGCAAAACGGAACCCTCACCAAATACCGGCCGCAGGAGAACGATTGGAGGGTATACTACTTGGCCGACAGGGATGGCCGGCGTCTGAGGATCAAAGACCTTTTCGCAGACGGCGAGCAGGTGTGGATAGGCACGGACATCGGGGTATCCCTCTTTTTCATCTACAAGCACGGCGGAGAGATCAAGGAAACCTATCGACGGCTGGGGGAGCCGTTTGCAGGCGAGGAAGACGTTGAGGCCGTGCTGGTGGTCGGCGATCGGATCTGGGTGGGAACCGAGGCCGGAGTGGCCACCGCCAAGAAGGACGACCCCAATCTTCTGGACTATTCCCGGTGGACCGCATTCACCAGTGAAACCTCAGCAGGGTTGTCCAACGATCACGTGCTGTGCATCGCCGACATGGAGGGGGAAATAGTCGTGGGAACCGAGCAAGGGGTTTTCGGATTCGATTCATCCGACTCCACCTGGCACTCTCTGGGTCTGGAGAGCAGGAGGGTGAACGATCTGAAGTATAGGGATCAGACGCTCTTTGCCGCCACCAATCAGGGACTATACCGGTATGATGGACAGGACTGGACCCAAGTTACCGATTCCGGCCTTCTCTCCACCGACCTTAACTCCGTGGAGATCGATCCCTCCGGCAGTCTGTGGGTGGGAACCAACGGCGAAGGCATCGCCGCTTTCGTTGGGTCTGAATGGGAGACTTACGTTATCGCCGGGCCTCCGGCCAATACATTCGTGGATATGGAAATAGACGACAACGGGAATCTCTGGTGCGCGCAGGATGGGTTTGGAGCCTGTGTATTCGATGGAAGCACGTGGACTTCGCTGAATTCGGTCCCCCAGATCGACGGCCGTATAATCAGGGCAGTAGAGAAAGATATGAGCGGAAACCTGTGGTTTTCCAGTTGGGGCGGGGGAGTGATTAAGCAGGACCCCGACTCGGTCTGGACCCGATACACCGAGCAGAACAGCCCTCTCAAAGGCATCCTAGCAAATCCGGCTTACGTGGTGGTCAACGACATAGCGATTGACCAGCAGGGAAACCGGTGGTTCCCCAATTGGGAGTCTTCGGACTCCACCCGGGTAGTATGCTCTCCCGGTCAGGATGGGGATTCCTGGGTGATATTCTATGAGCGGGATGGTATAAGCTCCACGCTGATGCTCAGCGTCATCACTCAGGGCGGACATTTGTACGTGTGTTTCCGGGATGCGGGGCTTTTGGATTACGACTACAACTGGACCTTGTCCGACAAGAGCGATGATCGGGCCGTGCGTTACACTTCGGACGACGATCATCTCTCAGACAACACGGTCACTACGGCTGCGGTGGATAAGGACGGCGCGCTGTGGGTGGGAACCGTGCAAGGTTTGGATAAGTTCGACGCCGATTTTGAAAGGTTCCGGTCCGTTCCCCTGCCGGAACCGCTGGGACCCCAGGTCAGCCACATCGCCGTGGATCAGAGAAACAACAAGTGGATCGCCACCTCCAATGGGCTGGGCATGATCAACAGCCGGGGAGATTTCGTTCACGTCTTCACCACCTCCGACAGCAAGATCTGCTCCGATAACGTCCTGCGGCTGAAGATCGATCAGGAAACCGGCGATGTTTGGATCGGCACGGACAACGGCCTATCGCGTTACGAATCGGGCATCGGCGCGCCCGCTCAGAACTTGTCGCAGGTAAGGGCCTTCCCCAATCCCTTTTTGATCGAAAGCGGCATGGAGATTCTGACCTTCGACCGGCTGCCCTACCAGGCCCAGGTGAGAATTTTCACCGTGGCCGGGGAGCTGGTTCGGGAGATAAAGCAGGGCGACCAGTGGGACGGCAGAAACCAATCCGGCGAACTGGTGGCCAGCGGGATCTATCTCTTCCACGTGCAGGAGCAATCCGGAAAAAGCGCCGTGGGCAAGATCGCAGTAATCAGACAATGATCCTGCAGCCCATCTCTCTAACATCTTCCTTCCAGAGACTTTGATCACCTCTAAACGGCACCCACTTTCCCCTACCTCGCCTTTCTCACAAATGATTTGACCGCGGGTGCCCTATGGTTATCTTATGGTGAGATGAAAATTCTCTTCTTGGCCGATGCCAAAACCTACCACACCCAAAGGTGGGTAAACTACTTCGTCGGGGCGGGTCACCGGTGTTATCTGATCACGCTGGATCCGGGGCTTTCCACCCGGGCGAAAGAATTCACCATCGGCACAAATATCCTGCCCAACTTTCTAAGATACCCGCTTTCTGCCGTCAGGGCCAAGAGCCTGCTGGAGCTGATCAAACCGGATTTGGTGAATGCCCATTTCGTTCCCAACTACGGACTGATCGGCGCCCTGCTGAAATTCCACCCTCTGGTTGTCTCCACCTGGGGATCGGACGTTTTGATATCTCCGCTCAGATCCCGGTTGCACAGGAAGAGGGCTCAGTATGTGCTGGCAAGAGCCGACCTGGTTACCGCCGATGCCCACGTGACCGCCGAGGCTGTCCGTGGTCTGGGAGTGGATGTGCGGAGGGTGGTGGTCAGCCCTATGGGGATCGAGAGAGCGCTTCTGGGCCAATCCGAGAAGAAAGAGAAAAATCAGGTATTGATACTGAGTAACAGAAAATTAGAGCCTTTGTATGACGTGGTCACTTTGGTGAAGGCCATTCCCCTTGTGATGGAACGATTGAAAAGAGAATTGCGGTTCGTGATCCTGGGAGAGGGTTCCCAGAAAAGCCGACTGCTGGACCTGGCGATAAAACTGAGAATCGAAACGCATCTGGACTTCAAGGGGGTGGTCTCCAGAGAAGTTCTGCTTGAGCTTTATCGGGAATCGGATGTTTACGTTTCCACTTCCACGTCCGATTCTACCTCAGTCTCTCT
>CAZWAO010000150.1:0-6787 GCA_964631815.1 uncultured Ignavibacteria bacterium
ATCACATCGCCGGGAATCCCGCCCAAGACCAGGACCACAAATCCGCCCAGCCGGGCCACGCCCGTGCCGCCGTAGGCCAAATCCGATATCTGCAACTCGACTATGTCATTTTTCTTTAGGCTAGGGCTCATTATAGGTACAAGAGCGATCAAGCGCGGTTAACTGATAGCCGCAGGACACTTATGTTGTCCGGCGTCAGGTCCGCCCGATAAATCGGGCAACTACAGTTCGACCGGCTCAGGATATAACAAGTTAGGGGATTTGTCAATACAACCTGGCCTAGGATCGGCGGAATTCCGGGGAGGGATCGCGGAAAACCGAAGGATTGGAGATGGGCGCAGTACTTGCACTGCCCAAAAGAGAAAGACATCAGGTCAATCCCGTTGGTCACGGATGCCTCGTCCGTGACCAACGCGAGACAACTGCTGCGTCTTGCTTGTTACCTCAGGCCGGCCGACAAGCTGCATGCAAGCAAATGGGGCGGCTGCCGTCGATCTCTCACATGCTGGGCTTGGGAGTTTCCACCAGCTTGTAGGTGGCGCTCCCGAATCCCAGGATGGGGAAGAAGATGAATGACAGAAAAAACAGCCCCAATCCGAATCCGGTACCCTTTCCGAAGTTCTTCGCTATGTCGAGGGCCACGATGATCTCGATTATGATATTCACGATGGGGATGAAGTAGAGTATCAGCCACCATCCTGGCCTGCCGGCCACTTTCAACAGCAGATAGACATTGTAGAAGGGGATGATGGCACCCCATCCGGGTTGACCGGCTTTGACGAAGACCTTCCACATCGCCGCAATTTCAAAGATTATTACGGCAAGCCAGACAATCACGAAAAAACCGCTTCCCAGGTAACCCATAACAAGACCCTCCCTCTTTTTAGTGGTTTTTGAATGGACTACCGTGATCGTTCCACTGGAATTCGACCATCCGACCGCGGATACTCCGCAGCCTCCTTTGCTTTTGGCGCTTAAGACGTCTAAGCAAATCCGGCTGTGCTGATCTCCGGGTTATGTGTCATATTATCCTGGCTTGCCCTAGATGTCAACCAATTTCTTCGATTTCTGGGGGGATGAAGTCACCAGTTACAATGGAGAGATAAACGAATGCGAAGATGTAGCGGCCAGTTCGGTTTCCCGAACAGGCGTCGGTGAGCAGCGAGGCGGTCGAGGATGATGCCCGATGAGCAGACGCTCCCCCAGACGGGAATCGGGCAACTACTCCCCATAGGAAAAAAGAAATAGATCTCAAGTTTTTAGGTAATTGAGAAGCCCGCCCTTTTCTGCAATCTCCAGCTCCAGACCGGATGGGGGGTATCCTTTGAGACTTTTCTTGCTCTTCAGATTGGTCACCTTGCCCGTTTCCAAATCCACCTCGATCTGATCGCCGGTCTTCACCACTTTGGAGACTCCGGGACACTCCATTATGGGAAATCCCAGATTCACCGCGTTGCGATAGAATATCCGGCCGAAGGAATCCGCCACCACGCAACTCACCCCGTTCTCCTGCAGGCATACCACCGCATGTTCGCGCGAGGAGCCGCATCCGAAGTTTTTTCCCGCGACCAAAATGTCGCCCGGTTTCACATCCTTGGCGAAATTCTCCATTCCCGGAACGAATTCCAGGGCGTGTTTGGCCATCTCCTTGGGATCGGTCAGAGGAAGGTACTGGCCGTGATATATCTGATCGGTGTCGATATCGTCGCCTACCACCCAGGCCTTTCCCTTGAACTTCTTTAGCATGTAATACTCCTTTGGTTTTTCATCCCCGGATTGCATGCAAAATAGCAAGCTCGCAGGGCCAGCCTGAAGGAATCCCTTGTTGGCTAATTCGCTATTTTTTACCCTCGCCTGTAACGCTCCGCAACAGCTCTCTGGCGGGCGCGAAGGTGGAATCGGCGGCCAAAGCCCGGTAAAGCTCAGCGGTAGCATCGTTATCCCGGCCGCTGGTGCCGTAGGCGATGGCCAGATAGTAATGCACACTGGGATCGTCGGGCTTGAGCTCGATGGCACGCTGATATAGAGGAATGGCCTTTTGGGGTTTGCCGTCCTGGAGATACCAGTTGCCCAGATTCACATAAGCCGAAGCATAGGTGGAGTCCAGCTGAATGGCGGTTTCGAATTCCCGGAAGGCCAGCTGCCGCTGCTCCTTCTTTATGTAACAGGTGCCCAGGTTGTTGTGCGCTACGGCATCGGAGGGCTCGATCTGAATGGCGTTCTTGAAATTTCTAATGGCCTCCTCGATGTTGTTGATCCTGTAGTTCAAATCACCCAGCCCATCATAAGCCTTGTAATAATAGGCATCCAGCGCCAGAACTCTGTTGAACCGGTCCATGGCCAGACCATATTCCTTTTCTTCCAGGAACAGGTTGGCCAGATTATACAACGGATCAGGCAGGAGCGGATGTGCGTCGTTGGCCTTTATGTAGTATTCCTCGGCCTTCAAATACTCGCCCCGCTTCTCATACATCAAACCCAGATTGTTGTAAGCCAAAGCCGCCCGCGGAAAGAGGTCTATTGCCTCCAGATATTTCTTCTCGGCCTGTTCCGTCTTGTTCTGCTGGTCATAGATCAGAGCGATTTCGAAACGAGCCATCAGATGGTCCGGCTGCAAACTCACCGTCTCCTGGTATTCCTGCATGGCCTGATCCAGCTTATCCTGCCTGTCATAGACCATGCCCAGATTGTAATGCTCCTCAGCTAAGTCCTTGGCCGTGAGCTGATGGCGGCTCAGATTGGAGATCACCAGGAAAACCAGGAATACCACAAGAAGAACCGCTGCTTTCTTTAGTCTTCTCGCCTTGAACATCTGATACAAGCTGTAGATGCCGAAGGAGGCGAATAATATCAGAAACGGCACCAAGGGCAAACGATACCTGGCGTTAACGAAGAAGAAAAGCAGGGCCAAAGCCTGGGACAGCAGAAAATAGAAGAGAAGCATCGGCCTTGAGCTCCCGTTGTGAGACGGGGAGCGTTGCCGGAAAAAAGCAACCAGGCCCATTAAGCTAAAAGGGAAGAGCAGTCCGAAGGGGAAATATATCACCCATTTCCACAAAAGCAGTCGCAGAGGAAGGGAATACTGCCTGAACAGATAGGGGTCCTGATTCCTCTTGATCTCAAACCCATCCGCGATGAAAAACAGCTTCCTGCCGAGCAGCTTCAAATATGATAGAGGCTGGCCGGTCATGTACGAAAATGCCCGTTTCCAGAAATATGCCGATCTCTGAGACGGTTTGTTCAGGCCCTCCTGAATGGGTCGCTGGATCAATTCCTCCCACTCTATTCCGGGCCGGATGGAGGTGGTGTGGTCGTAACTGGCGTTATTCCCGATGAAGAAGTTGAGGCCGGAGTTGGATGAGACAACCACCAGATCACCGCTTGCCACCCAGTTGGCGAAGGTGGTCAGTGAAATCACCAGCAAGAACCCGAATAGAAAGAGAAGGCAGGAGCCGACTATCTTTGCCAGGGGCGCCTTGATTCTCGATAGGACAATGACCAGCCACAGCAATCCGAAGGGAACGAAGGTCATGGCCAGGCCGTGCGTGATAGAGGAGAGACCCAGGAGGATTCCGGCCACAAGCAGCTTGGTCCATTTGGGCTCACTCCGGTAGGAGAAGAGAATCAGCACCACCAGCAGATTGAAGAAGATCACCAGGACCGGATTGAGAAGCTGGGCATCGAAGAAGAGGAAAGGCCCGTAGAAGGCGGCGATCAAAAAGCCGATCAGCGCCACCCGCGAATTGAATGCGGTTTTAGCGATGCGATATAGCAGCAGGCAATTCACCGAGCCCAGCAGAATCTGGATGAATCTCACCAGGAACAGATTGCGCCCGAATATGGTGTAGATGATGCCCAGAAAGTAGGGGTAAAGGGGCGCCTGCCAGAAAGGCTTGTGTCCCAGCCAATATCCCTCCGCAATCCTCTGAGCCAGGGCGTCGTTGGTCTGGCTGTCTATGATGGGATAATTGAAAAACGGATTGTGAGAGATCCAAAGGAGATGCAAAAGCCGCGGGAGGAAAGCAATGGCGAACAGCAAGACGTAGAAAAAAACGGTCTTTTGCTCCGCCGACTGTTGGCCCGGATTCGGCGATGGTGGCTGGCTGATTTCCTTTTGTGCCATATTTTACAGACTCCTACACTGAGGAACGATATTAACATAATTACGAAGGAAAGTCAACCTTAAGGAACCGGGGAAGGTCTTTTTGTCCGCGCTGTCAAAACCTATGTCTGGTGGGGAATGTGCAGCTAGAAGCCTGTGGGTACAGAATCGCGAGTCGGGTGGTTTTTGTAGCCGCCCGTACGGGCGCAAAGAGCCTTCGCAGGCTAAAGCCTGCGGCTACAAAACCGGAGGTCGGGTGGGTTTTGTGGTCGCCCGTACGGGCGCAGAAGGCCTTCGCAGACTAAAGTGTATTATCAAGGCACATGGGTAATATGATTATCAACCGACATGGGTAACACCCTTGGGCATGTGATTCGGCTGCCGAAAGCCGAGTGAGCCAAGTTCCTGACGATCTATTCTTTACCTCTCCCCCTATGTCCCCCTCTCCGTTTTACGGAGAGGGGGATTCAAGGGGGTGAGGTTCTTGTTCCCCTTGTCTTCTCCTCAAGTCCAGATTGCTGCACCCTTCGGGTGCGCAAGAGATATTCGCAGGCTAAAGCCTGCGGCTACAAAACCGGCTTCAAGCAGACGGATCGGGTCAAAGCCCGAATTACAGGATGGAACTCTATTTCTGGTTATTCCCACTCGATGGTGGCGGGAGGTTTGGAGGAAACGTCGTAGACCACCCGGTTCACGCCCTTGACCTGGTTTATGATCCGGTTGGAGATTCTGCCCAGCACTTCCGCAGGAATCTTGGCCCAGTCGGCGGTCATGCCGTCGACGGAGGTGACCGCCCTCAAGGCTACCACGTTCTCGTAGGTCCTCTCATCGCCCATCACGCCCACGGTTTGCACCGGAAGAAGAACGCAGAAAGCCTGCCAGATTTGGTCGTACAGGTCGGCTCTTCTCAGCTCGGAGATGTATATCTCGTCCGCTTCCCTGAGGATGAAAAGCCGCTCCCGGGTTATGTGTCCCAAGATTCTCACTGCCAGACCCGGGCCGGGAAAAGGATGCCGTCCGATGATGCTTTCCGGAAGCTCGAGCTTTCTTCCCAGCTCCCTCACCTCATCCTTGAAAAGCTCTCTTAGGGGTTCGATCAGTTTCAGGTGCATCTTCTCCGGCAGGCCGCCCACATTGTGATGCGATTTGATGGTGGCGGAGGGACCCTTGAAGGAGGTGCTTTCGATCACGTCTGGATACAAAGTCCCTTGAGCGAGAAACGCAACATCTCTGATCTTATGAGCCTCCTCCTCAAACACCTCTATGAAGGTTTTGCCGATGATCTTTCTCTTCTGCTCGGGATCGACAACACCTTCCAGCCGATCTAAGAATCTGTCGGAAGCATCCACCGACTTCAAGTTCAAGTCATACCGGCCGAAGGCCGCGACAACTTCCCGGGCTTCGTTCTTACGCAGGAGGCCATTATCCACCAGAATGCAGTGAAGCTGCTTTCCGATGGCCCGATTCAATAAAACAGCACAGACTGAGGAATCCACTCCGCCGCTTAAGCCCAATACGACTTTGCCGTCACCCACCTGCTCGCGGATGCTGGCCACCGTGGTATCGATGAACGATTCGGTGGTCCAGGTTCCCTGGCACTTGCAGATATCGAACAGAAAATTCTTGAGAATCTGTCGGCCCTCCTGGGTATGGGCCACCTCGGGATGGAACTGCAGCCCATAGATTTTCCTCTCCCGGTTTCCTATGGCGGCAAGCGGAATGTCCTCGGTATGCGCCAACTCCTCGAAACCCGGAGGAAGTTTCGACAGATGGTCGCCGTGACTCATCCAAATCACGGTGTCGTCTTTGACCCTTGACAGCAGATCACCGGCATCGTCGATGTGAATCACGGCCCGGCCATACTCTCTTCTGTCCGAGCGCTCCAGTCCTCCGCCGAAAAGCTTTCCGATCACCTGCAGGCCGTAGCAGATTCCCAATACCGGCACGCCGAACTCGAAGATTTCAGTTGGGCAGAAGGGAGCGTTTTCATCGAAAACGCTGGAAGGCCCCCCGGAGAGGACTATTCCTTTGAGGTTTCGGTCCCGGTAGGTTGCAGGATTTTGATTGAAGGGGAGGATTTCGCAGAATACCCGATTCTCCCTGATCCTTCGGGCGATCAGTTGACTATACTGCGAACCGAAATCAAGTATGATGATGGTTTCCTGTTTTTGCATCCCTCTTACACTTCCTCCGACTGCAGAACCGTGTTTTTGAGCCAGTGGGCATCGTCCTTCTCAGGATAATCCACGTTATAGTGAAGACCGCGGCTTTCCTTCCTCTGCAAGGCGCATTCGACGATCAGCTTGGCCGCGATGGAGATGTTCCTCAGCTCCACCACGTCGTAGGTAATGGGGTTGACCTTGTAGAATTCCAATATCTCGTCTAAAAGGATATCGATCCTTCTCTTGGCCTGCTCCAGCCGGCGATTGGAGCGGACGATTCCCACGTAATCCCACATGAATTTCTGAATCCAGTCGCGGTTGTGGGAGATGATGATCCATTCCTGCTGGTCGAACACACCGGCCTCGCTCCAGGAGGGAATGGGGGGAAAAGAAAAGCTCTTCATGGAGGAAAGCCTTTCCTTGGCGCTGGTGGCGGCAAAATGAGCGAAGGCCACCGCCTCCAACAGGGAATTGGACGCCAGCCGGTTTGCCCCGTGCATGCCGGTGCAGGCCACCTCGCCGC
>CAZWAO010000151.1:0-5542 GCA_964631815.1 uncultured Ignavibacteria bacterium
TGTCTAAGACGTGAGCGCGGGTTCCATTAAAGGCCGCTGCCAGCCGTATAATGGGAATAAAAAAGACAAGCGTTGTCGTATATGCTGTTACAGGAATCTGAAGCAATTCGGACGAGGTAAGCCTCCCCGTGCAACCGCAGTTTCCGGAATTCAAGACCGTTGAGATCGAAGATCGCGATACCATCCAGGGCCTTCTGGATGCGTATCAACCCCAGACTTCCGAGTGGACGTTCACCAATCTGTTCATCTGGAGGTCGCACTACGGATTTCAGTGGTCCACTTACAGGGACTGGCTGATCGTGCTGTCCTCGACCGACGGCCAAGAGCCGTATTTCTTTCAACCCGTCGGCCCTCCATCACGTCCGGAGGTTGTGCGTATGCTGTTGGGCTGGCTGAAGGAGGAGAAGGGAGTATCGGACCCGCGCATCGAGCGCGCGGATCAGCTCTTGATTACAGAGCTGCAAGGCGCGGCGGATTTGTCGATCGAATCGACGCGAGATCACTTCGATTACGTGTATCGCACCCCGGATCTGATTGGGCTGGTCGGCAAAAAGTATCATTCCAAGAAGAATCACCTGAACAGATTTCGGAGCGAGCATTCATTCGTTTACGATGCTATGGCCGAGCGGTACGTTGCTTCCTGTCTGGACCTAACTGAAACCTGGTGCCAGTGGCATCGCTGCGAAGAGGACATGAGCCTGTTGGACGAGTGGGAGGCAGTGGGAGCAGCCCTGAGGAATCTCAAAGCGCTGAGGCTTGAAGGTGGGGTGGTTCTAATCGATGGCAAGGTCGAGGCTTTCGCACTGGGCGAGCTTCTAAACCCTCAGACCGTGGTGGTGCACGTAGAGAAGGCCAATCCCCAGATACCGGAACTTTATGCAGTAATAAACCAGCAGTGCTGTCAGAATACCTGGCCGGAAGCAGGTTACGTGAATCGAGAGCAGGACTTGGGAGAACCAGGACTTAGGAAGGCCAAACTCTCCTATCACCCGGATCACTTCGCGGAGAAGTTCAGCGTGCGGCTTGCGGGCGGGAAGAGATGAGAAGCCGGCGAGCGTTTCCGCGATCGTCTGCCACTGGCACGCAACTTAAACTGCTGCATTAGACGTAGGGATATAAGCGACGTGTACAAAATACGTTACAAGTGCAGCCATCCGGCTCACTTTGTACCCTGGCCAGCCCTTTGAAGAAAACGCTTGTCTTGTGGGCGCAGATTAATGATATTAGAAAGCGGATGGGGATGGCTCAAGCAATCTACGCAGGCGAGTTTGTTGGACGCCCCCGCACGGCTTTGAGTTGGAACCTGCCCATCGAAATCCGTTGCGACATGGGACGTTACCAGATAGGTCGATGTCGTCAGCCCCTTCGGTAGCCGAGCAACTAGCAGAATCAGTTTGAGTCTTCGCTTATGAGTAAACTCCTGATCGTTTCGAACAGAATCCCGGTCAACGTGACGAAGAAGGTCGGAAAGCTCCATTTCGAGCCCAGCGCAGGCGGCGTGGCCACCGGTCTGAATTCGTTCTACAAGTCACACGACAGCGTGTGGATCGGTTGGCCCGGCATAGCCCGAGAGAAGTTGAGGGATAAAGAAAAAGACGAGATCCGGGAGTATCTGGGCCGGGAGAAGTGCCATCCGGTTTTCTTCTCCCAGAAGGACGCCGAAAACTACTATCAGGGATTCTGCAACAAGACCATCTGGCCGCTGTTTCATCACTTCCCCCTATATGCATCTTACAGCAAGAGTTTCTGGGAATCGTACCGGCGGGTGAATCAATCGTTCTGTGACATGGTGGTGGAGGTGGCGGAGCCGAAAGACACGATATGGGTTCACGATTATCAGTTGATGCTGCTTCCGGCGATGATCAGGGAGCAGCTTCCCGGGACCAGCATAGGTTTCTTTTTGCACGTACCTTTTCCTTCCTTCGAGGTGTTTCGGCTTATGCCCTGGAGAAAGGAGATCCTGGAGGGGATCCTGGGGGCTGATTTGATCGGCTTCCACACCAATGACTACGTGCTCCACTTTCTGGACAGCGTTCATCGTCTACTGGGATACGAGCATTCCTTCGGGCAGATCACGGCGGCCAATCGGGTGATAAAGGCGGATGTATTCCCCATGGGAATCGACTACAAGCGTTTTTCCACGGCTGCGGAAGATCCATCGGTGCAGCGGGTGGTGGCCCGAATCAAGAAGAAGCTGGGAGATCGAAAGATAGTTCTGTCCGTCGACCGGCTGGACTATACTAAGGGCATTCCCCAGCGTCTGGAGGTTTTTGATTTGTTCCTGGAGAGCAACCCGCAGTATAAGGAGAAGGTCACCCTGGTTCTGGTGGTGGTCCCCTCGCGCATCGGAGTGGAACATTATGCCCAGATGAAGAGAACCGTGGACGAGCTGGTGGGCAAGATCAACGGAAAGCACGGAACCATAGGCTGGATGCCCATTTGGTACCTGTACAGGTTCCAACCTTTCAGAAGCTTAGCGGCGCTCTACCGGGTGGCGGACGCAGCTTTGGTAACCCCCATGCGGGACGGGATGAATCTTATAGCCAAGGAGTACGTGGCCGCCAGAAGCGACGGGAAGGGGGTTTTGATCCTAAGCGAGATGGCGGGCGCTTCCAAGGAGTTGGGAGAGGCGCTGATAGTGAATCCCAACAACCAAGAGGAGACCGCCGAAGCTCTCAAGCAGGCTTTGACCATGCCGGAGGAGGAGCAGATCGAGAGAAACAGAAACATGCAGAAGAGGCTTGGGAGATACAATGTGGTTCGCTGGGGAACCGATTTTTTGGATGCTCTGTCCTCCGTCAAGAGATTGCAGGAGGAGCTGTCGGTGCGGAAATTAACTCAGGATGCGCAAAAAAAACTAATCCGAAGTTATGAGGAAAGCGATAATAGTATTGTGCTTCTGGATTACGACGGCACGCTGGTTCCCTTTGCCGATAAGCCCAGTCAAGCCAAACCCGACCAGGAGCTTTTGAGTATGCTCAACGCCTTAGCCGATAATCCCAAGGGCGAAGTGGTGATCATAAGCGGACGGGACAAGGATACCCTGGACAAGTGGTTCGGACAAAGCCGGCTGGGTCTGATCGCCGAGCACGGCGTGTGGGTGAAGGAGAAAGGCGGATCCTGGAGGACCATCGAGCCCCTAAGAGGCGACTGGAAGGAGAAGATGAGGCCCATCCTGGAGTGGTACGAGGATCGAACCCCGGGCTCCTTCATGGAGGAAAAGGATTTCTCCTTGGTCTGGCACTACCGGAAGGCCGACCCCAGACTGGCCCTCCAAAGGGCGCTGGATCTGAAGGAGGCACTCCTGCAGCTGACCTCCAATCTCAACCTGGGGATATTGGACGGAAACAAGGTCCTGGAGATAAAAAGCATGGGCATAGACAAGGGAAGAGCCGCCCTGCATTGGCTTTCACGTGGGCAGTGGGGTTTTGTCATGGCCATGGGAGACGATCGAACGGATGAAGATCTTTTCGCGGTTTTGCCCGAAACCGCGTATTCCATCAAAGTGGGCCTCAGCCCATCCAGGGCCAAGTACAGTGTGGATTCGGTGGAAGACGTGAGATCGCTTCTAACTCAACTGGCGAGGAGAAAACGTGCGCAGTCTGGATGATTACAGCAACATCGTAGGAGATCAGGTCCTGTCATCCATATACCGCAAGGCCAGAAAGCTTTCGGGCAAACACGTCCTGCACATCAATGCCACCTATCAGGGGGGCGGTGTGGCCGAGCTTTTAGGCTCGGTGGTGGTGCTGATGAACGATCTGGGCATCGACGTGGGGTGGCGAATTCTGCACGGACCGCCGGACTTTTTTGCCATCACCAAGAAATTCCACAACGCCCTCCAGGGCGCGGCCATAAACCTCACCGAGATCAAGAAGCGCCTATACATTCGGGCCAACGAAGACTTCTCGGTGTTCACTCACATAGATCACGACTGCGTGGTGGTTCACGATCCGCAGCCGCTTCCTCTTATCAAGTACTATGCCAAGAAGCAGCCTTGGGTTTGGAGATGCCACATCGATCTATCGACCTCCAACAACGAACTGTGGGATTTCCTGAAAAAATTCATTCTCAGATATGACCTGATGGTCATATCCAGCCAGAAATACCAACGATCCGACCTTCCGGTGGAGCAGAGGATCATTCACCCGGCCATCGACCCTCTCTCACCCAAGAACATGGAGATTCCACCGGAAACCATTTCCAAATATCTGAAGAAATTCGGCATACCGTCGGACAAACCGCTGGTCACGCAGATCTCCAGATTCGACCGGTGGAAGGATCCCGAGGGAGTGATCGAGGTCTTCAAGCTGGTGAAGAAACGAGTCGACTGCAGGCTGGTTTTGTGCGGGAGCATGGCGGCCGACGATCCCGAGGGCTGGGCCATTTTCGAGAAAGTGGAAAAGAAGGCCAGAGAGTTGATCGAAAGCAAGGACGTCATCCTGATAACCAGCGAGAACAGCATACTGGTGAACGCCCTACAGAGAGCCTCGGCGGTGATAGTGCAGAAATCCAGCCGGGAGGGCTTTGGGCTGACGGTCACAGAAGCCCTATGGAAGGGAACTGCCGTGGTTACCTCGGACGTGGGAGGCATTCCCCTGCAGGTGACGGACGGGCAGAACGGCTTCTTGTTGAAGGCGGGAGACAGAAGAGGTTTTGCCGACAAAGTCGTGCTGCTGCTCAAGGATCGACAACTGGCAGAAGAGATGGGCAAGAAGGGCAGGGAAGTGGTCAGAGAAAACTTCCTCATCACCCGCATTCTCTCCGATTGGCTGGACCTGCTCAACGACATACTGAAATAACCGGATAAAGCGCGGCTTCCAGCCCGCAGGTCCGGGTCTTGATCTTTGCTTTCCCCAACATCCCCATCGCAGGAATTCCCCTCAACCCCAATTTTGGGCTTGACATTGGGATGCAAAATCGCTATAAAAAAGCGAGTAAGTCCGTCGCAAATCTCATGGAGTGAGACCAATTCGATTTTTCTTAAGCTGCGACTGAGCGGGACGCAGCGCAACTATCAAGACAACCATATTTCACTCAACACAAAAAGGAGGTAAAGTGGTAAAACGCTCAAAGCTGGTGTGGGTGCTGGGAGCGCTTTTGCTCGTCGCCGGGATGGCGCTCCTCAATCTGTGCTGCGGCACCACCGAGACCAGGATCATTCCCCGGGAGGTGATTTTCGGGAATCCGGTCAAAGCCAGCCCACAGATCTCTCCCGACGGGAGCATGCTCGCCTATCTGGCTCCGGTCAACGACGTTCTGAACGTGTGGGTCAAAACCATCGGGAAGAACGATGACAAGGCGGTGACCAAAGACGACAACCGGGGCATACGCAACTATTTCTGGGCCGCCGACTCCAAGCACGTGATGTACCTGCAGGACGTGGGAGGAAACGAGAACTGGCGTTTGTATGGCGTCGATTTGGCGACCGACGACATCAAGGACTATACTCCGTTTGAAGGTGTTCAGGTGCAGATTGTGGACCGGAACAAGCATTTTCCCAACGAGCTGCTGATAGCCATGAACAAGGAGAATCCCCAGG
>CAZWAO010000151.1:5642-6769 GCA_964631815.1 uncultured Ignavibacteria bacterium
AACAAGCATTTTCCCAACGAGCTGCTGATAGCCATGAACAAGGAGAATCCCCAGGTTCACGACGTGTATCATCTGGATTTGACCTCCGGCGATCTGGAGCTGGTGGGAAGGAATCCGGGCAATTTCGTGGGTTGGATCAGCGATGCCGATTTCAAGGTGCGCGGCGCCTTAGCAGCCACCCCGGAAGGCGGTTTCGATCTGATGCTCAGGCCCGACCAGGAAGCGAGCTGGGAGAAGGTCCTGACCTGGGGGCCGGACGATGCCCTTACCAGCGGCCCGGTCAGCTTCAACAAAACCGGCGATTCGCTTTACCTTTTGGATTCGCGCGACGTGAACGCCGGTCGTCTGATCAAGATGGACATTGCGGCCAAAGGTTTCGAGGTGTTGGCCCAGGACCCGCAGTATGACGTGAGCGCGGTCTTCTTTCACCCGGACAGATACGAAGTACAGGCCGTCGGGTACAACAAGGACCGGATGCAGTGGCAATTGCTGGACCCGTCCATCAGGCCCGACTCGGTGGCCATAGTCCAGTTGGATCAAGGGGATTACCAGGTGATCGACCGGGACGACGCCGACAACACCTGGCTGGTGAGATTCGATAAGGACAACGGCCCGGTTTCATACTGGAGCTATGATCGGGGAGCCAAGAAAGGTACCTTCCTGTTCTATAGCCGACCGGTTCTGAAGGACTACCAGTTGGTTTCCATGGAGCCTATCTCCTTCACCTCGCGGGATGGGTTGACAATTCACGGTTACATAACCTATCCGATGGGACAGGGAAGGAAGAATCTGCCCCTGGTGCTTAACGTGCACGGCGGGCCCTGGTACAGGGATTCCTGGGGTTACAATCCGGAAGCTCAATGGCTGGCCAACCGGGGTTACGTTTGCCTTCAGGTGAATTTCCGCGGATCGACCGGATACGGCAAAGAATTCGTGAATGCTGCCAACAAGGAGTGGGGGGGAAAGATGCAGAATGACCTGGTGGATGGAGTAAACTGGGTAGTGGAGCAGGGCATAGCCGACCCCAAGAAGCTGGCCATCTACGGCGGCTCCTACGGCGGTTACGCTTCCTTAGTGGGAGCGACTTTCACGCCTGATCTTTTCTGCTGTGCGGTGGACATGGTCGG
>CAZWAO010000152.1:0-6768 GCA_964631815.1 uncultured Ignavibacteria bacterium
GGTAGGGATTAGACCTGCCTCTAACCCCGCAGGCTGAAGCCTGCGGCTACAAAAGGATTCCCTCTCCCCTCCGGGATGGGAACGTGGGTGCTGTAGCCGCACCCTTTAGGGTGCGAATACCCAACGCCCTGCCGGAGGCAGGGCGACACCAATTGCGTCTTACTCTTTCAAGGCGGATATGGAACTGTTCAGCATCAGCTTTCTCAAATTCACCATCACCGATTTGATCGACGTGACGGTGGTGGCGTTTCTTTTTTACCGGGTTCTGGTTCTGATGAAAGGCACCCGCTCGGCCCAGATCGTCTTGGGGCTTTTTTTGCTTTTCATCATCTCCTTTGCCGCCTTCTGGTTCCGGCTGGAAGCCCTCAAGTGGCTCATCACCAACATCGCCACCGTGGGAATTTTGGTGCTGGTGATAGTTTTTCAGCCCGAGCTGCGCAATGCGTTGGCGCAGATCGGACACAACAAGCTTTTCCGCTTGTTCTTCCGGTACGAAAAGAGCAAGACCTTAGACGAGCTGGTGAAGGCCGCGGTAAGGCTGTCCGAGCTTCGCTACGGCGGACTTTTAGTGATAGAGCGGGAGATCGGGCTCAAGGATTTCCGGGAAACGGGCAAATCCATCAGCGCCGAGATCTCCTCCGATCTTCTGGTAACCATATTCACGCCCTACACTCCCCTTCACGACGGCGCCGCCGTCATTCAGGGCGACTATGTGGTGGCCGTGGCCTGCACCCTTCCCTTGACCCAGAACCCCAGATACAGAACCATTTTCGGAATGCGGCACAAGGCCGCCATCGGAGTCACCGAGGAATCGGACGCCATCGCCGTCATCGTATCCGAGGAGACGGGGAACATATCCATAGCTTTCAAGGGCGTGCTTTACGAGAACGTGGACAAGCCGGTTCTCAAGGAAACCCTGATCCGGATGGGAAAGTCCGACTGAAGTCCATTTTGTCTGACCCCCCTCGCGAAAAAGTCGAATGCTTTTCATCGATTACGCAGAGATAATTGTAAAAGGAGGAAAAGGCGGCCAGGGCTGCGTCAGCTTCAGGCGGGAGAAGTACGTGCCCAAAGGCGGGCCGGACGGAGGGGACGGGGGAGACGGAGGAAACGTGATCATCCAGGTAGACCATCACCTGACCACGCTCTTGGATTTCCGCTACCGCAAGAACTACCGGGCAGGCAACGGAGGCCACGGCCAGGGAGCGCTGAAAAAGGGGAAGGACGGCCGGGACGTGGTGATAAAGGTCCCTCCCGGAACCATAATCAGAGACCTGGAAACCAAAAAGACGCTGGCGGATTTGACCGGAGAGGCCCAGAGCGTCACGGTGGCGCGCGGGGGCAACGGCGGGAAGGGAAACGCCCATTTCAAGTCGCCCACCTCGCAATCCCCCAGAAAACGCTCACCGGAGGGCGGGGGTGAGGAACGTAGGCTGTCGCTGGAGTTGAAGCTTTTAGCCGACGTGGGATTGGTGGGCCATCCCAACGTGGGTAAATCCACGCTGCTTTCCAAACTCTCGGCTGCCCGGCCCAAGATAGCAGATTATCCCTTCACCACCCTGGTGCCCAATCTGGGGATGGTGAGGCTGGGAGATCACCAAAGCTTCGTGCTGGCCGACATTCCGGGACTGATCGAGGGCGCCCACAAGGGCAAAGGGCTGGGAGTCGAGTTTCTCAAGCATATTCAGAGAACCAAGCTGCTTTTGTATCTTCTGGACGCTTCGTCCCAGGACATCAAGCAGGACTATCGGGCGCTTCGAAAGGAGATCGAGCTGTTCGACCCCCTGCTTGGCCGGCGTCCCCAGCTGGTGGTGGTGAACAAAATCGACCTGCTGCCCAAGCTTCGCAAGACCAGAATCGGAAGCGGAGACATCCAGGTGTGCTATATCTCGGCCCTCACCGGCAAAGGGCTGAGCGATTTGTTGAAACTCATTCAATCCAAGCTTCGGGAAATCGGTGAAGATCAGGTGGGCGCTTAGCCGCGCGGATCGACCCTGCTCTCTCGGTTGGTAAGCGCAAAAGGAGGCAATTTTGGATCGGGAGGGACTGAAAAACTGGCTGGCCCTCTCCACCGTCCCCAACGTGGGGCCGGTGCGCTACCTCTCGCTGGTGCGACACTTCGGCTCACCCGAAAAGGTACTGAATGCCTCCAAGGACGAACTGGCCGATCTGCCCGACATCGGGCCGGTGACCGCCGGAAGCATCAAGAACCAGGCAGCCTGGGACAAGGTCCAAGAGCAGGTCGATCTTTTGGAGAAGCACGGCGCAGAGCTTCTTACTTTTAAGGATCCCAATTATCCCCAACATCTACTGTCCATCTACGACCCTCCCCCCTATCTTTTCGTCAAGGGTGAGATAGTCGAGGATGACCTGAATGCTGTAGCCATGGTGGGCTGTCGTTATCCTTCCACCTATGGGAAGAGGATTACGGAGAGCATAGCCCGCGAGCTGACCCGAAAGGGTGTCACCGTGGTAAGCGGGATGGCGCGGGGCATAGATTCCATCGGACATCTCTCGGCTCTCAAGGAAAAAGGAAGGACCATAGCCGTGTTCGGATCGGGTTTGGACGTGATCTATCCTCCGGAAAACAAGAAGCTGGCGGAGCGGATAGCCTCCTCCGGCGCTCTCCTTTCCGAATTCCCCATGGGCACCAGGCCGGATGCTCCCAACTTTCCCCGCCGAAACCGCTTGATAAGCGGGCTGTCTCTGGGGGTGGTGGTAGTGGAGGCCGGGGCCAAAAGCGGGGCGCTGCTCACCGCGGGCTGCGCCTTAGAGCAAAACCGGGAGGTCTTCGCCGTTCCCGGAAACTTGGGCTCCAAAACCAGCGAGGGCACCAACCTGCTGATAAAGCAGGGGGCCAAGCTGGTCACCTCGGTGGAGGATATACTGGAGGAACTGAAGATGGCCTTTCCGGGCGCCAAGTCCTCGTTGGCGGCGAAACCGGACCGGGATCTATCCGGTCTTTCGGATAAAGAGAAAACCCTTTTTCGGCTCATCTCGGATGAGCCGGATCACATAGACAGAATCGCCTCCGGCGCCTCTCTGACCGTATCCGACGCCCTCTCCTCGCTTCTCTCCTTGGAGCTGAAGGGCCTGGTGCGGCAGCTTTCCGGCAAGATGTTCGTCCGGGCTTAGCGCATCCGAGGCACCGGTTAACGGAAACCGGCCGTTCGGGGCGATGGTCGGCTCAGAAGGAAAAGAGATGAATAGGCCCTACACGATTTTGCCGGTCAGGTCACGCAAAGACTTGCATTTGCCTGCCGCTTGGATTAAATTAAAAGATCGGGCTTTCATCCGCCGATGGGAGAGAAAAGGACACAACCTCTCAGTCAAGAAGGACAGGGTCTTGGTCGAAAAGAAGATCGAGGTGGTAAACAAGCTGGGACTGCACGCCCGGCCCGCCGCCATGCTGGTCAGCACCGCCGGCAAATTCAAATCCGAGATCAGCCTGAAAAAGGGCGACGTGGAGGCCAATGCCAAGAGCATCCTAAGCGTGATGATGTTGGCTGCCGAGGTGGGCAGTTTCGTGACCATCAAGGCCCAGGGCGAGGACGAGCAGCAGGCGGCCCAGGCCATAGCCCAGTTGTTTGAACAGAAGTTCGGGGAGGAATAGGTGAGGAAACCGGACAAGCAGGTGTGCACCATATATCGCGGAGTCCCCGCCTCGCCCGGGGTGGTAATCGGCGAGGCGCTGACGCTCAAGCGGGAAAGCATCGTGGTGAGCGAATGGCAGATTCCGGAAGGAGAGATAGAGAAGGAGATCTCCAAATTCAAAAAGGCCCTAAACGAAAGCAAGGAGGAGGTTCTTCGCATAAGGGATAGGGTGGCCAAGCGGATCGACCCGGACCACGCCAAGATATTCGACGCCCAAATGATGATCTTGGAGGATTCCCTGCTCAACGATCAGGTGATCGAAAGAATCCGAAAGGAAAGAGCCAACGCCGAGTTCGCCTATCGACAGGTGATCCAGCAAACCATGAAGACCTTGTCGGCCTCCAAGGACGAGTACCTGCGGGAGCGGGTGATGGACATCAGCGCGGTGGGAGATCGTTTGATCTACAATCTCCTGGGAATAAAGCATCTCACTTTAGAGAGCATCAACCGGCCGGTGATCGTGGCGGCCAGATATTTAGCTCCCGGCGACGTGGTGCACATGAGAAAAGAGAACGTTCTGGGCTTCGTCACCGACGTGGGCGGGGGCACCTCTCACGTGGCCCTGCTGGCCAAATCCATGGGAATTCCGGCGGTGGTGGGGCTCAAGAACTTCTTCGACCAAATCCAGGACGGGCAGACCATCATTCTGGACGGGATCAAAGGAGAGGTGCTGATCTGTCCGGATGAGGAAACCCTCAAGGAATATGAGAAGAGACGAAAATACCTTCAGCAAAAGAGCGCCCAGCTTTCCGAGCTGAAAACCCTCTCCGCCCAGACCAAGGACGGCCGTAAAATCGAGCTCTCCGCCAACATCGAGCTGCCGGCGGACACGGATGCCGCATTGGAATACGGCGCCGAGGGCGTGGGGCTGTTTCGTACCGAGTACCTGTACATCGCCCAATCCGGCTTCCCCAGCGAGGAGGAGCAATACCAGGCTTACCGGGAAGTGGCCAAAAAAGTCCATCCCCGATCGGTGATCCTGCGCACCTTCGATCTGGGGGGAGACAAGTTCGATAGCCGGTCCGGCAGCCTTTACGAGACCAACCCGTTTCTGGGGTGGCGGGCCATCCGCGCCTGTCTGGACCTTCCGGAGATGTTCAAAACCCAGCTTCGGGCCATACTCAAAGCCAGCGCCCAAAAGAACGTCAAAATCATGTTCCCCATGATCTCCGAGGTGGGGGAGCTCAAGAAAGCCAAGGCCCTGCTGGAGGAGTCCAAGGAGGAGTTGAAAAAAAAGAAAGTTCCTTTCGACCCGAACATACCGGTGGGGATCATGGTGGAGATACCTTCGGCGGCTCTGGCCGGAGATGCTCTGGCTAAGGAATGCGATTTCTTCAGCATCGGAACCAACGATCTGATTCAGTACACCCTGGCGGTGGATCGGGGGAACGAAAAGATCGCCCACCTCTACCAGGCGTTCCATCCGGCGGTGCTTAGATTGGTGAAGGAAACCATCGACGCCGGACGCAGGGGCAAAATCTGGGTGGGTCTGTGCGGAGAGATGGCGGCCGATCCGCAAGCCACGGTAATGCTGGTGGGAATGGGAGTGGACGAGCTTTCCACTTCGGCCCAGGCCATACCGGAGATCAAAAAGATCATTCGCTCGGTGAGTTACAAGGAGGCTCAGGAGCATGCCCGGAAGGCGCTGGAGCTTTCCACGGTGGACCAGGTGAAAGCCTTCCTCTCGGAGGAATACAGCAAAAGATTCGGAACGGCCAACAAGAATCAGTCCGGCTAACCCGAAGTCGCTTGCCTGAACTCAGACCGGCCTAAAACGAGAAAGAGGAGACGCCGTGCCTATGGAAATCCTGGACCAGATCAAGGAGGTCAAAGAAAAAGATCCGGGGGGAATGTACGACCGCATATATCAGTTCCCGTCTCAGTTCGAAGACGCGCTGGGACGCGTGGCAAAGACGTCGCTGCCGGACCGGAGCCGGGACCAGATAAAGCACATACTCCTGGCTGGAATGGGAGGATCGGCCATCGGCGGCGATCTGGTCAGGTCCTATCTGGCCGACAGGCTCAAGATTCCATTTCTCATCTGCAGGAATTATACCCTTCCCGATTTTGTGGATTCCTCTTCACTGGTTTTCGTGTCCAGCTACTCGGGAAACACGGAGGAGACACTTTCCGCCTTTCAGGATGCCTCCCGCAGAGCCGCCCGGATCATCTGTCTGACCTCCGGAGGGCAGGTGGAGCAGATAGCCGGCAAGGACAAACTTCCCTGCGTCAAACTGCCCACGGGCTTCCAGCCTCGGGCAGCGCTGGGATACTCCTTTGTGCCCGCGCTGATTCTGCTGGAAAGGCTCGGATTCATCCAGGGCGAGGAGGCCAGGATACGGGAAGCTGCAAAGCTCTTGGAGAAGAACCGGGAGAAGTACCAGTTGGAGGTGGGAACCACGGCCAATCCGGCCAAACAACTTGCACTCAAGCTTCATGGCAAATTGCCCATCATCTATGGCGCCAACGATCACTTCGATGCAGTATCCACACGCTGGAAGGGGCAATTCTGCGAAAACGCCAAGATGCTGGCCTTTTGCAACGTCTTTCCGGAGTTTAATCATAACGAGCTGGTGGGATGGAAGGTGTTGTCGAATTACCGCGACGATCTGAAGGTTGTGATCTTGAGGGATCAGGGAGATCATCCCCGGATCAAAAGGAGAATGGACATCGTCAAATCCATAATCCGGCAACAGGAGGTGGAGGTGTTGGAGGCGGAAAGCTCGGGAGAGGACCTTTTGTCGCGAATGTTTTCCTTAATTCAATTGGGAGATTTCGTCAGCTTCTATTCGGCCATATTGAACGGAGAGGATCCCTCGCCGGTGAAAGTGATAGATCATTTGAAGGGCGAGTTAGCCAAAAGTTCATAAGAATGGGAAGTTGGTTTCTGTAGCCGCACCCTTCAGGGTGCAAGACTCTGATGAAAATCGGTTGTCCGTCTGAAGCTGAACCCCCCGCAGGCTAAAGCCTGCGGCTACAAAAGAAACGCACTTCTCCCTTCGGGAGGAGGTAGGTTTTGTAGCCGCACCCTTTAGGGTGCGCAGCTCTTCCGGCAATCGGTCGTCTGTCTGAAATTGAACCCCTCGCAGGCTAAAGCCTGCGGCTACAAAAGAA
>CAZWAO010000153.1:0-6610 GCA_964631815.1 uncultured Ignavibacteria bacterium
GAGATAGCGGACGCAGAGGATCAGGAAAAGGCCGTGGATAAGAAAGTGGAGGAGTTCAGAGAGAAATTCGCCAATCCCTACATCGCTGCGGAGAGAGGATATTTGGACGACGTGATCGAGCCCAAGACCACCAGGCCCCGTTTGATACGGGCACTATCCATGCTGGAGAACAAACAGCAGTCGTTGCCGCCGAAGAAGCATGGCAACATTCCATTGTAGTTGCTCGATTCCCGGACGGGGGCGCCTGCCCATCGAGCCAAGATCGCCCAATGAATTTGGGCAACTACAAAGAGAACCCATGCTGAAAAAAGTTCTTATCGCCAATCGGGGTGAAATAGCGGTCAGGATCATCCGCGCCTGCCGGGAGATGGGAATTAGAGCCGTGGCCATCTTCTCGGAGATCGACCGTAAGGCGCTGCATGTCCGGCTGGCGGATGAAGCATATCCAGTGGGCCCGGCCAAGGCCACCGAGAGCTATCTGAATACGGATAAGATTTTCGAGATAGCCAAGCAGTCCCAGGCGGACGCCATTCATCCCGGATATGGATTTTTCGCCGAGAACTACGATTTCGTCAAGCGGGTGGAATCGGAAGGTTTGATCTTCATCGGGCCTCCGGCCGAGGCGGTGAAGCTTTTAGGCGACAAGGTGGCAGCGCGAAAGACCATGAAGAACTCCGGCGTGCCTATCGTGCCCGGTACGGAGGTGGAGATCGGCTCGGACCAGCAGGGGGAGTCAATCGCCGAGGAAGTGGGCTTCCCCATTCTCATCAAAGCGGTGGGTGGTGGTGGTGGAAAAGGCATGCGGGTGGTACGAGATAAAAAGGATCTCAAAAGCGCGCTGCGGGCTGCCAGCTCCGAGGCCAAGTCCGCCTTTGCCGATCCGCGAATCTACATAGAGAAATACCTGGAGCGTCCCAGACACGTGGAGATTCAGATTTTGGCGGACAAGCATGGGAACGTGATTCATCTGGGCGAAAGGGAATGCTCCATCCAGAGAAGACATCAGAAGGTCATCGAGGAATCACCCTCGCCGGTGGTGGATGAGAAGATGAGACAGGCTATGGGAAATGCAGCAGTGACCGCAGCCAAAGCCTCGGGATACGTGAATGCCGGCACCATCGAGTTTCTGGTCGATTCGGATCGGAATTTCTACTTTCTGGAGTCCAACACCCGGCTACAGGTGGAGCATCCCGTCACCGAATTGGTTACCGGCATCGATCTGGCCAAAGAGCAGTTGAGAATAGCCAGCGGAATGAAATTGAGCTACAAACAAGAAGACATACGGTGGAAGGGTTCGGCCATCGAGTGCCGAATCTATGCCGAGGATACGGAGAACAACTTCCTGCCATCCACCGGTGTGGTGCATTCCTATTGGGAGCCGTCCGGACCGGGCGTCAGAGTGGACTCGGGATTGTATCAGGGAGCGGAAGTCTCGCTTTTCTACGATCCCCTGGTATCCAAGCTGCTCACCTGGGGAGAGAACAGAGATGAAGCCATCCAAAGGATGAAGCGGGCGCTTTCCGAATATCGAATTCTGGGGGTGGCCACCAGCATTCCGTTTCATTTGAAGGTGATGGATAACCCGAATTTCCGCAAAGGGGAAATTCACACTCATTTCATCGAAGACGAATTCGAAAAGGACAAGTCCAAACAGCCGGAGGAAAAAAGCGAATTGGCCAAGGCCGTGGCCGTCTTCTCCGCCCTTTTGGACTATGAGGAGAAAAAGCATCACAAACCGATCATGTCGCCTAAGGGAAAGTCCAAAGGAAATCCCTGGAAGATGGCCGGGAGAAAGGCCGGATTAAGGTGAGTCTCGTTATGCTGTCACCCTGAGCGCCCTACAGGCCCGTCTGGGAAGCGAAGGGTCTCTCTTGATTCTTCTTCCACCGGAAGCAGAGCTAATAGAGCCGTAAGAATCAAGATTCTTCGCTACGCTCAGAATGACACTGGATAAAGAAATCAGAATGTAGAGCTTGGGAAATGAAATACCTGGTTCAAATAGAAGGCAAAAGCTACGAGGTCCAGATTGCTGAGCAGGACGGGCAGGTCTTGGTGAGTCTGGACGGACAGCCGGTCCAGGCGGACTGCGCTCGAATCGGCGGAAAGAGCTTAGCTTCGTTCCTGTTCAACCACAGGTCCTTTGATCTTGAGTTCTCCAAGAACGAGGACAAAGTCTCGGTATCCGTAAACGGCAAGAGATACGAGTGCATACTGGAGGATGAAAGAACCGGCAGGTTGAAGAGATTAGGCGTACTTAAGATCGACACCAAGAGGGAGAACCAACTCAAAAGCCCCATGCCGGGTCTGGTAACCGGCATCCAGGTGAAGGAGGGGGACTTGGTGGTGGCCG
Organism: uncultured Ignavibacteria bacterium; assembly: GCA_964631815.1. Classification (GTDB taxonomy): domain Bacteria; phylum Zixibacteria; class MSB-5A5; order MSB-5A5; family SM1-73; genus SM23-73-3. The sequence continues at coordinate 2,351 of CAZWAO010000153.1, forward strand.
GGCAGGGCGTGGTCATCGTGGAAGCCATGAAGATGGAGAACGAGCTGAAGGCACCGCACGACGGAAAGGTGAAGGAAATCAAGGTCAAGCAGCATCAGGCGGTGGACAAAGATCAGGTGTTGATGATCTTCGAATAGACGGGGAGTCAAGTGAATGCCGGTGCTCCCGCACCAAAAGAGTTTTCGTTCAAAGAAGTCCGATTCAATACGCTTGCCGGAGGGGAGATGAGAAGAGTAGGTCCGGGATTGCTGCTTATTCTTTACTCGATTTTACTTTCATTTCTTGTATATGGATGTGGGGGAACCTCAAAGTCAATCGAACAGTGTCCCATGCGGTTTGCAGTGATCGGCGACCGCACGGGCACGGCTCAGCCGGGAGTGTACGAGCAGATCCTGGCGGAGATTCAAAGGCTCAGGCCGGATTTCGCTGTCACTGTCGGTGATATGATCGAAGGACCGGCGCCCGATACCGTGGAGATCAAACGGCGGTGGGACGAGTATCAGGGTTTAATCCAGGACGTGTGCTTTCCCATCTATTTCACTCCCGGGAACAACGACATCTGGGATTCCACCTCGCAGGCGTTTTACGAAAGATACGTGGGCCAGCCCTACCGCTCATTCGACGTGCGGGGCGTGCACTTCGTGGTGCTGGACAACAGCCGCTGGTTCACCATCAATGATTTCCCCCATGAGCAACTGGACTGGTTGGCACAGGATCTGAAGAAGAACCAAAGCGCCCCTTTCACCATCGTTCTGTATCACGTTCCCTATTGGATGGACGGTGTGGCAGAAGGGAAACCGGATACTCTTCATTCGCTTTTCGTCAAATACGGTGTGGATGCGGTTTTCTCAGGCCACTGGCATCACTACTTCAGCGGGAAATATGATGGTATTCTTTACACAGGCATAGGAAGCTCCGGTGGCCACACATACCATCCGGCGGGGCCCAAGTATCATTTCGCCTGGGTTACAATCGACGGAGCGGGGATCACCATTGCGCCTGTGAAGATGGGAGCGGTGCTGCCCTGGGATGAGGTGACTGCTGCACAGGTCAAGCTCATGGACAAGATTCAAGAACAAGCAGTGAACATGCAAAGACCCTCTGTGGGAACAGGCCTGACGCTACCGCCAACTCAGATAAACGTCACCATCAATAACATGGATGCGCAGGCAAGCCTGATCGATACGCTGACATGGGAAGTGCCTGCTGGTTGGAGCGTCATTCCGGCCGATCTGCCAATAGATATCCAGCCTTCTGAAAGCCGGACGATTGAATTTCAGGTGAGAAGCTCCGGCAGGCTTTACCCCGGACCCACCCTCTCCGTTTCTTGCCCTTACGGCGACGGAAAGGAGTATGAGGTCAAGCAGACCTTGACTCCGTCCCGCACGGTATATGCCTATGAGGCCAGCGAACCTCCATCCATTGACGGAAGACTGACTGAAGGCATCTGGAAAGACCCTACCACCATGCTCTTTGCCGAGGATGGCTCTGCTTCGCGCACTGAGCCTGTGAATTTCTATTTTGCTTGGGACAAAGGCAACCTGTATCTTGCTGCTAAGTGCACGGAAACCAAGATGGATTCGATAGTGGCGATCTCGACCGAACATGACGGGCCGATTTACGGCGAGGACTGCGTAGGCTATTTCCTGCAGCCGCAGACCGATGACGGCCCCGTGTATATGATCTACTTCAATCCGCTGGGCACGGCCTTTGACCAGAAGGTCACAATCGAAAACGGCGTAGCCGTTGACGCAGACAGAAATTGGAACGGAACGTATGATGTGAAGACATTCAAGGGCAACGATTATTGGAGCATCGAGGCGCGGATACCGTTAGATCAGCTCGACACGAAAGCGGAATCGGTAGAAACCTGGCAGCTCAACTTCCGGCGGAAACAAAAAAGACTGAACGCCGCTGCCGACTGGATAGTTCCGCTGGATTATGATCCGAAAGGCTACGGTGTGCTGGAGATGAAGTAAACGCGTGGGGGCGGACCTTGCGTCCGCCCAGAGTTCATGTCACCACGAGTCAAGCCCTGCACCATCCGGCGCAGGGTGCAGCGAAGAGCCTACACACTTCCCCCGTCGTTCGGTGGAGGAATGTCGAAATGAAGAGACAAGATGGTATCAGGGAAACTCTCAAGAAATACAAACCCGTTCTCCGGGAGAGATTCAAGGTCAAGGAGATTGGGGTTTTCGGCTCCTACGTCCGAGGCGACGAATCGCCGGAGAGTGATGTGGACATTTTGGTAGAGTTCAGTGAACCCATCGGATGGGAATTCATCGACTTGCAGGAATTCCTCGGTGAGATACTCGGTAGGGAGGTCGACCTGGTGACGGTGCCGGCTTTGAAACCTCAGCTAAGAGACCAGATCCTCAAGGAGGTTGTCTTCGCATGAAGAGAAAGAACCATAGACTCTACCTTGAGGATATTCTCCAAGCGATGAACAAGATCGAGCAGTATGTAAAAGGCTTGGAATACGAGACATTCGCCAGGAGCGACATGGTGATTGATGCGGTCATACGGAATTTTGAGATCATCGGCGAAGCTTCCAAAAGTATCCCGGAGAAACTCCGTGAAGAGCATCCGGAAGTTCCCTGGAAGCGCATGATTGGACTAAGAAACATCGCAATCCATGAGTACTTCGGCGTGGACTTGAGCATTGTGTGGGAGATCGTCACTAAAAACCTACCCGAAACCAAACCGAAAGTGGCAACAATGCTTGAGAGGCTCGAAGAGGAATAAGAACTTGAAGAAGGTAAGGTGTTCGGGATTGCAGTTGAACGCGGGCATAACCCCAGCGTCATTCTGATCGCATCCGAAGGTCTTCCTAACGCTGAGGTTCTTCGCTGCCCAGACGGGCCCGTCTGGGCGCTCAGAGAGACAAGAAGCTGAACCGAAAACAACTATCTCGAGAGGACTAATTCTGAACAAAGAGAAAAAGTCCTTAACTACCTCCGATATCGAGATCAACGATCTGTACGCGCCCGACTCTGTTAGTGACGCGGATTACCAGAGAGATGTAGCGCGTCCCGGTGACTACCCTTTCACCCGCGGCATATACAAGAACATGTACCGCGGTAGGCTGTGGACCATGCGGCAGTACGCCGGTTTTGGCACAGCCGAGGAGACCAACAAAAGGTATAGGTATCTGTTGGAGCAGGGCCAGACCGGCTTATCCGTCGCCTTCGATCTTCCCACCCAAATAGGCTACGATTCCGATCATCCATTAGCCTCAGGCGAGGTAGGCAAAACCGGCGTGGCTATAGATACGCTGGAGGATATGGAGATTCTGTTCAAGGAGATCCCGCTGGACAAAGTCTCCACCTCCATGACCATCAATTCCACGGCTGCTGTGCTTTTAGCTATGTACGTGGTTCTGGCTAAAAGGCAGAATGTGGCTTTGGAAGTTCTCTCCGGCACCATTCAGAATGATATATTGAAGGAATACATCGCGCGTGGAACTTACATCTTTCCTCCCAAACCCTCCATGCGGCTGATCACCGACACCTTCAAGTTCTGCAAGGATAATCTGCCCAAGTGGAATCCCATCAGCATAAGCGGCTATCATATCCGGGAAGCCGGCTCGACTGCCGTTCAGGAGATTGCTTTCACTTTGGCAAACGGCATAGCTTATGTGAAGGCAGCCATCGAGGCAGGCTTAGACATAGACGATTTCGGCAAGCGGCTTTCGTTTTTTCTGAATTCTCATAACCACTTCTTCGAGGAGATAGCCAAGTTCAGAGCGGCACGCAGGCTTTGGGCCAGGATCATCAAGGAGAAGTTCCAAGCCAAAGACGACGACTCCTGCAAGTTTCGCTTCCACACCCAAACCGCAGGATGCACTTTGACCGCCCAGCAGCCGGAGAACAACGTTATTCGAGTTACTCTACAGGCTTTGGCTGCGGTTCTGGGAGGAACGCAGTCGTTGCATACCAATTCGAGAGATGAGGCCTTGAGCCTGCCGTCTCAGGAATCCGCACAAATCGCGCTGAGAACCCAGCAGATCATCGGCTACGAGAGCGGCGTGCCGGATACGGTCGATCCTCTGGGTGGCTCCTATTACGTCGAATACCTGACCAACGAGATCGAAAGAAGGGCCAGAACGTACATCGACTTGATCGAGGAGAAGGGTGGCGCACTGTGGGCCGTGGAATCTGGGTATTATCAAAAGGAGATTCAAAAGAGCGCGTATGAGTATCAAAAGGCGGTGGAAAGGGATGAGCGGACCATCGTCGGGGTCAATAAATTCGTCACCGA
>CAZWAO010000154.1:0-6593 GCA_964631815.1 uncultured Ignavibacteria bacterium
TGGCCACCACCGTGGTTCCCCGCGGCAAACTGGAAGTGCTGAACCGTTTGGGAAAACCCCTTCCTTTGGGCTGGGCCGTGGATGAGCGCGGCGTGCCCACCACCGATACCGGCCATGTGTTGGACAATATGACCAGGGCTGCCGGCGGCGGAGTCCTTCCTCTGGGCGGCGCGGGCGAAGACTTAAGCGGACACAAAGGCTATGGATTATCGCTTTTGGTGGACGTCCTGTCGGGCGCGCTGTCCGGGGCGGATTACGGTCCCTGGGTCAGGGGCGTGAATAAGGATGGAAGCAAGGGCTTCATCAACGTGGGTCATTTCTTCGGCGCCATCAAGGTGGAGAACTTCATTCCGCTCAAGAGATTCAAAGCCACCATGGACGAGATGCTGCAAGGCTTGAAGAATTCGCAGAAGGCCGAAGGAGCCAACCGGATATTCATCCATGGGGAGAAGGAGTTCGAGAAGCACGACGACTACAAGAAGAGGGGAGTGCCTCTTCAGGAGAAGGTCGCGGCCGCTTTGAAAAACCTCTCCCAGGAGATGAGCATACCTTTCAAAATGGAAAAATAGGGAAAGCCAAGCCCTCCGCGAAATCGCGGGGGGCTTTTTTTATCACCTCACCCCCTATCCCCCTCTCCACTTTGTGGAGAGGGGGAACACAAGGGGGAGAGGTCGAAGGTGTCCGTGGCCTTCAGATCGCACAACGCGAGACGGGCAGCACAAAGCCGCGTAGGGCGGGCACCCCTGCCCGCCCGGTGATGTCGGGGCTGGGAGCCCCGACTACAAAATCCACGTTACCCCACCCTCCTTTCTCTTCTCCGCCCTGTGGAGATGGGCAACATAAAGGATGGACATTACAAGCCCGTTTCTCCTAATTCAAGCAGAATCGACTCCGTATTAACATGAGTAAGCAAAGAATCGACTTTAACCGGAGAACAAAACAGAAAGGCCACAGATGAATGCCGACATCGAAAGCGATCTGAAGAAGCTCTTCCCCAAGGATCAATTATTGATCTCTCCCGAGGAGAAGCACACCTATTCCTATGATGCCACCAACAAGAGCTTCGCACCCGACGGTGTGGTTCTGCCCCGCAGCACCGAGGACGTGGTCAAGCTGATGAAGTACGCTCACCAGCACAACATCGTGGTGGTGCCGCGAGGCGCGGGGTCCGGCTATACCGGAGGCAGCCTTCCGGTGAAAGGCGGAATCGTGGTCAGCTTCGAGCAGATGACCAAGATAGTCTGCCTGGATAAGGAAAAGAAATATGCCATCGCCGAGCCGGGAGTGATCACTCAGGAGTTTGCCGACTACGTGGGTAAGTTCGGGTTGTTCTACCCGCCCGATCCCTCCAGTGTGAAGTTCTCCACACTGGGAGGCAATTTAGCCGAGTGCGCCGGTGGCCTTAAAGGCCGTAAGTATGGGGTCACCAAAAACTACGTGCTGGGATTGGAGGCCGTGCTGTCGGATGGTCAGGTCATCAAGACCGGGCTGCTGGACGGGGACGGCGGAGGTTCGTACGATGTGGAATCCCTTTTGATCGGCTCGGAGGGAACCCTGGGACTGATAACCAAAGTCGCCCTGAAGCTACTGGACAAGCCTAAATACGAGAAAACCGTTCTGGCCACCTTCGATCAGATGGAGAACGCCGCCGAAGTCGTGGCCACCATCACGGCGGCGGGGGTGATTCCATCAGTGTTGGAGTTCATCGACGGCGACACCCTCAAGTGCGTGCTGGACTATGTGAAACTGGAAAACATCCCCGAATCCGCGGCGGTGCTGTTAATCGAGGTGGACGGGAACGACCAAAAGGCAGTGGAGGAGGAGTTTGAGGAGGTGCTGAGCATTTGCAGAAAAAACAACTCCCAGACCCTGCAGGTGGCCAAGACTCAACAGGACAAGGACCAACTGTGGAAGGTGCGCCGGTCGATATCCGCCTCCCTGCTCAAAATAGCCCCCACCAAGGTGAACGAGGACATCTGCGTTCCGGCCAGCCAACTGCCCGCAATGGTCAAGAAGATCAAAGAGATATCCAAGAAGCACCAGGTGAACATAAACAACTTCGGACATGCCGGAGACGGAAACCTGCACGTCACCTTTATGTGTGACTCCCGCAACAAAGAACAAATGGAGCGGGTGGAGAAAGCGGTGGACGAGCTTTTCGAGAACACGTTGAAACTGGGCGGAACCCTCTCCGGGGAACACGGAATCGGCGTGACCAAATCCAAGTATTTAGAGTGGGAGGTGGGGAAAGAGGGGGTGGATGTGATGAGGAAAATCAAATCCTCATTCGATCCCGACAATATCATAAATCCGGGAAAGATTTTTCCGCAGGCGTAAGCCGAGCCGATTGAAACGAGCATCCGGGGGTGGGCATGGTTCACCCATCCTCGTCTTTGGCGGCGTGAAATGGCAAGCAATAACCTTGTCAGAGCGTACCGCGACCCCACAAGGCTTATGTGGTGGATGACGGCCGCACTGCAAATTTCCCCCATGTAGTAAGTTGGACACGGCTCCCTTCGGGCGTATGGAGCTCCAAGAATGAAACGACAAGTCAAGATCGGATTGGCCTTGGGCGGCGGCGGCGCCCGCGGGCTGGCTCATGTGGGCGTGCTGAAGGCGCTGGAGGAAGAGGGAATTCCCGTTCATGCCATCGCCGGAACCAGCATGGGAGCCATCGTAGGAGGCGCTTACGCCCAGTATCGCGACAGCCGGAAATTGATCTCGATGGTTCACCAGATGATAGACAAATTCGACCTGGAAACCGGCTGGATGGACTACCTCCGCCACGAGTACGAGAAGGACCAACGCCGGGAGGGTCTTCTTAAGGAACTAAGTTACTTCGTCCGCAGCCAACTGATTTACGTGGTGGGAGCCACCCGGATCTCGCTTGAATCCGAAAAAAAGCTTTTGGAACCGTTGAAGGCAGTGATCCGGAACCAGCCCATCGAAAACGCAGGACTGCCCTTCGCTGCCGTGACCGTTGATCTGGTGTCCGGGAAAGAGGTGGCTATCAGCAAAGGATCCATGCTGGACGCGGTTTACGCCAGCGCCAGCATCGAGGGGGTATTTCCTCCCTTGAGGACCGGCCGAAGGCTTCTTTCCGACGGCGGGGCCTCATCCTTAGTGCCGGTGGAAGCAGCCAGAGGACTGGGAGCCGATTTCATCGTGGGGGTGGACATACCGTTGGCCGTCAAAGAGGAGACCAAGTTCGCCAGCGGAATAGAGATCGTCTTGAGGGCGGACGACATCACCCGCGACAAGCTGAACCGGCTTTTGCTGGAGAAATGCGACGTGGTGATCACGCCGGATGTAGGCTCCATCCACTGGGCGGACTTCGGAAGGGTGGACGAATGTATCCGGAAGGGATATGAAGCCGCCAAGGACAAAGCCGCGCAGATTAAAGAGAAGACAAAGGCCGAAATGAGTCTGTGGAAGAGCTTGCGAAAGAGACTGGGGCAAGCCATCGCCGGAAGGGAAATGTGAGTTTTATGCTTCACGCCCCACCGGGCTTGACCTCGGCTTGATTGATTCCAACAACCTTTAGCCTCAAAAATCGTCAGAATCGACTTAACAGTTTTATCTCCCACCCATCCAAAGCCGGTTTATCCACGCACACGCCGCCCGAGCAGACCTTGCCTTTCCTGCGGGAGCCCAGGCCCAGGCTTAGATTATGGCTGTCTCCCAAAGCTAAATCCAGCGTTCCCATAAGCCAGTTTCTATTGCCGGACCATTCTTCTTGAGTCTTCCATTCGGTGGTCCGCTCGTAGGTCAGGGTGAGGGAAGCGATGGGGGATTGGGAAAGCGACAGGGAAAGAATCTGATCGTAGTAGGTGAGCTTGGCGTCGTATTTCTCGGTGTACAGATGTTCTAATATGAAGTTGAGGCTGGTGGCATCGGAGAGATAGTAGATTAAGTCGACCACCGGAGCCAACCGGACCGGAGCACCCGGTTCCGTCTTGTATTCCTGCCTGCTGAAAGCGCCTTTGATCACCGCCTTCTCCGCCAGATCGTATTCCGTTTCGCCATAGATTTCGGAGAACGCCAAATCGTCCCGGCGATTGGTGGTGTAACTGCCGTTGACCAAAACGGAGAGATTATCCGCAGGCGTGGTGGTTACCTCCGCCTGATACCCACGCTCGTCCATCATCTCCAGTACATAGGCATGCCTGTTGAGCAAGGTGTAGGTGTGCTCCCGGGCCAAAGCCGGCGGGTTGTTGAAGGTCACGTCCTTATCGATGAAATCCAGCTTGTCGTAATCCTTGTATTCTAAGGTCAGGCCGATTCCCGGTGTATACAGATTGGCCGATGCATAGATGCCGGATCCGTCGCCGGGAATGTACTCTCCGGTGGGGTTGTCCTTTTTGGCGTATTCAGCGTACAGGTCCGCGTTGGGGAAACTGAAAGTTGCATTCCCTCCGAACATTCTGACCAAACCGAAATCGGTGACGTCGGCGCGTAGGTAGCTCCCGCCCAGGCTAAGCCAATCGGTGAAGGCCATCTGGGCGTCGGCGGCGTGCAGCGGATCTTCCAGCCTCTCGTACCTGCCGGTGGCCGTTCCGCTTAACATGGTCAGCCTGAAGCCCTCGAACTCCAGGTTTCCCTTGACCCCGTCGATGTTGTTGTCATATCTCAGGTCCCGGTTCTCGTAGGAACGCAGGATCAGACCCCGGCCGAAGAGCACATAGTAAGTGCCCGCCGTCAGCTCGAAAAGCTCGTTGGAGAATTGGATGTTCCTGAAACTCAGTCCTTGCCAGGTTCGTCCGAAATCGTCGGGCTGATGGGCTTCGTAGCGCAGGTTCACCCGGTAGGTATGGTAAGTCAAATCCAGGTCGGTCCAGTTGTGGAAGAAGTCCTGGTGGGTTTTTTGATCGGTGGAATATTCCAGTTGATTGCTGGCGCTGATGCTCCAGGAACCATCATCGCCCAAACCGAAATCCTGGGCGAATCCGGCGGGGATCACAGTAAGGAAGAACAAAAGCAGAGACGGTAAAATCCTCACCCCGGATAGGATCATTTTTCGCGTCCTGGACAAAAAGTCGGCGCGAGAGGATGATTTATTCTCCACTCTCCTTCCCCTCTTTTGGCCCTTCTGGCTCTTTTGCCTCCTCTTGCTTCACCGAGTCCTTCCCCTCCGATAAAATCTGGTCTACCTTCTCCCAGATGATTTTCTCGTCGCCGGAGCGATAGGTGGTGTGGGTGTATCTGATCTCGCCCTGGGGATCGATCAGCACCGTATGCGGAATTCCCAGCACCTGGAACTTTCTGTAGATGTCCTTGTTGGTGTCCAGGAGCACGGGGAATTTCCACTTCAGGCCGGCCACTTTGGATTTCACCCGGGATACGCTTCGTGGGCCGTCCACGTCCACCGCCAGAATCTCGAAACCCTTTTCCCGGTAGTCCGGATACAAATCCTCCAGCTTGGAAAGCTCCTGGATGCAGGGCTTGCAGTGGGTGGCCCAGAAACTCACCAGAACCGGTCCGTCTTTCAGCAGAGTGCTCAGTTCCACCTTCTCCCCTTCCAAATCAGGGGCAGTGAAATCCGGGGCCTTGGAAAGCTTGCCCGCCCACGAAAAGGAACCGGTCAGAATGCCGGTGACCACCACCGTCGATAAAATCGCGGAAAACAAGCGTCGCATGTCGCAATCCTCATGTAGATTGATCTGCTGCAATTTACTTTTGTTTGCCGAACAACTCATCCAGCTTATTTCTCATCTCCCCCGGCACGCGGAGGTCGAAGCCCACACGGTAGTAGACTATCTGTCCGCTTCGATCCAGGATGAAGGTGACCGGCGTGCCCGTGCCCGCCGGAATGAAACTGTCTTTTACGCTGCCGCCCACGTCTCTCAGCAGCATAAAGGTCAGCTGCTTCTCCTGCCGGGTGAGCCGGATGAAATCGAAGCCATCCTCGTAGTTGAGGCCGAACATGAGAAGACTGTCCGGGAGATACTCCTCATAAATCTCCTGCAGATAGGGCAGCTCCTTCATGCAGTTGGGGCAGCTTTCCGCCCAGAAGTTGACCACCGTCACAAAACCGCGATAGGCATACAGCCTGTGGAAGAACCCGAAATCATCCTCCAATTCGAAATCCGGGGTAATGTCTCCCCCCTCCACTCCCGTCTCTGCCGGGGAGAGTACGAAATCCACCTCCGCCGTGTCATTGGTGACTATGTCCACCACTTCCTTGGCCGGATTATCGTTGGAGTGTCCCTCCTTTAATATGGAGACGATATGTTCACCCACTGAGATGCTGTTGAAGAACACGTGAGGCGTCGACTCCGAAGTGGGCTGATGGTCGAGGCAAATGACCGCCCCTTCCAGGTTGGAAGTCACCTTCAGCGAGCCTTTGGAGGTCTCCAGAAGTACAAACTCCGCGCTGGTGATCTTATCCTCCTTCACGTCCACCAACAGAGACTCGGGAGAGGACAGATATCCGTCCTGTAGAACGGAAATCACATGATCTCCCACCGGTACGTCCGTCAGGGTATCCGGCGTGGTCTTTTGGGTCAGGCCGTGATCCAGCAAAATGACCGCTCCCGAAGGATGGGAGTCGACGAAAACCGAGCCGAATTTCTGGGTGAACAGCAGATTCTTCG
>CAZWAO010000155.1:0-6580 GCA_964631815.1 uncultured Ignavibacteria bacterium
CACGAAAGGTTCTCGTGCGGCCCGCAAGAAGGACAAGACTCATCCACACGCGTATTTTGATGCGGCCATCCCATTTGCTTTCTTTGGCGAATCTGACACTGCCTTTACCTTTCTTAAGAAGGCTCTTGGGCGAGGATTCAGAGAGTGTAGTTGGTTGAGAGGCTGGGCGTTCTCCAAGCTTCGAAAGGACAAGAGATGGCCTGCGATCTTAGAAAGATGTGAGGCCAACTTGAGGGCCTACTTGAAGTCGGTTAATGCAGAGCTTTTTCACATGCACGAAAGGTACCGGAACGAAGGTTACAAGCAGAACCTCGATCCCAGCGTCCGGGAAAGACGAAATGCGCGGCGCCGAAAACAAGTTGGGAAAATGCTTGATTCCGGTGCACTCAAGGCAGCAGACGACTTCGAGCGTGCCGCCTCGATTCTCTGCCACGGGCCCGATTCGTCTGACCACCAGCTCGCCCGCGAACTCGCTCTTAAAGCGTTGAAGCTCGATCCCAAGAATGTCGGTGCAAAGGTAGTTGCGGCGGTAGCCAAGGACCGATATCTGCTGAGCATCGGAAAACCGCAAATGTACGGAACGCAGTTCGATTACGTCCGCGGGAACGAAATTCTCAGAGAGCCGTACGACTTGAAAGCAATTACGGACCAGGAGAGGGAAAAGTGGTGTGGTTCGTTTATTTGTAAGATGATAAAGTCGGCGTACGAGAATTCCGAAGCCCGTAAGCGCGAATCCAAGAAACCGGGCGCGCGACGCAGCAGGAAGGCCCGAAGATAGGGAATCAGAACGGACAGCAACCTGGGCTGTCCCTACGATTATAGGCTTTTTGAGAAAGCGTCGCCATGACAGAAGAGATGACTCCCGAATGGCAGAAGGCAATCCACGAATTGTCCAAAGTTGTTTTCCTGGGATTACCTCACGAAAAAATGCGGAAGAAGATCATAAAGGGACTCACAAAACAGGGTATCGACAAGGCCAGGGCAGTCGGGCTTGCGGACTGGGCCATCAAAAGACACCAGGACATGCAGCTGACTCCTGAGGAGACGAAACGGTTTAATGAAATTAAAGAATTCGTCGAACGGAGGTTGGACGAAGGCAAAAGCAAGGAGAGAATTGTCGAAGAACTCATAACTCAAGGCTTGGAAGAAAGAATGGCTGTTATTTGGGTGGATAGTTTTCTGGAGTTAAAGGAGCTTAAGATCAAACTCCACCACATGTCCACCGATTTACAACGAAAGCGAAAGGAAAAACAATTAGCTAGCTTGGTGCTGGGATCTGTTTTGGTCGTTTCTATAGCAGCACTCCGGTTGAGTGGTTTTTTCTCTACACAGTCGAATCCCATTATGGGACTCTGGATCATGGCTGGGGTGCTATTTTTGGGTGCTATCCTAACCATCCTCTGGGTATCGACTAGACTCTGAAACGATAAGAAGAGATTTATCATCGTTCTTATTCAGGCGAACAAAGGTTTGCCCTTGCGGCCTGGTGAAATGCAGGGCTCCTCTCCCTTGACGGGAGGCGAAGACCCGTCTGGGAGGACTAAGGAGAGGGTGAAAAGGAACATGCAAAAACCTAAAGCTTCGAGCATCGGCTTTCCTCAATTCCGTTGCATCAGAGCGCGGCGGGGAAGGACTCATTAACCTTGCGAAATCCCCCCATAGTGGGGTTCGTGTCCACCTTGCATTAACATATAGTTGCAGTGCGTAGGGACAGGGCTTGTCCCTGTCCGAACCCAAGAGAGGACAGCCACACTTCGAGCCGAGCCTCAGTGCCGTGTCCTCGGCTGTAGCTAATTGCTCCGACACCAGTCTGCCAAGAATATTCTTGACAGACTCTAAACCAGAAAGTACTTTATCAACGTCCAACATCGATTGGGAAGATTTGCAGGAGAGCCTGCGAAGATGTTGGTCTTTTTTTCAAAGTCATTTCTAGTCTTATATTCCCAAGTGACATCGTTGCGGAGGCAACCAAAGCAAAGGAGTTCTTAAAAACGACAAGTTAGAGTCGGTTGGCTTCTGAAGAGAACAAAACCAATCAAATGGTGTAACAGGACACCGGAAAGGAGAAGGAGGCAATCGTGCAAAGAAGAATGATATTCGGATGCTTTGCCGGAATGATGGTTCTGCTCGCGATGTTCGCTTGCAATGCGGCTGCCGCAAGTCAGTTCACTGCGGATATGACTATGAAGCAAGGGAGCGATACCACTACGGGCAAGATTTACGTCAAGGACTTAAAGTACCGCATGGACATGGTGGAGGACGGCCATCAGATCTTCGTCATCGTAGACCAGCCTGACTCAGTAACCCGGGTCTTTTTACCCGAGGGAAAGATGTACATAGAAATGGGAACTCAGGACTTCAGAAGCCTCATGAAGGATCCTTTCCAGGGCGTCAAATACACCGCTTCCATAGGTGAAAGTAAGCATGTGGGGACGGAAACGGTGAACGGTTACGAGTGTGACAAGTATGTTATCTTAATAAACGACCAAAACACGATGACCCAGTGGGTGTCCAAAAAACTCGAATTCCCGGTCAGGATTATCATGGATATCTCGGAAGCCAATTCTGTGGAGCTGCAGAATATCCAGGAAGACCCGGTAGACGACACGCTATTTGTGATTCCGGCCGACTATACCATAATGAAGACAGACCAACCGGCCAACACCCCCCCTGTCCAGACACCGGAAGTGACCAAAGAGGCGCCACCGGATACAGCCAAGTAGACTCCTGTCCGGTCACCGGAAGCACCCCAGTAAACGCAAGAGGTCAGCCGCGAGCATGCCAGTGCAATCGGCGACATGTGGATGCAGGCCAGAAATCAGGCCAAGTTGGATATGTTGGATCGGATCTACCATTTCTCAGGGGTTGCCATCGACCGGTTGGTGGATGGAAAGTTCGCAGAAGAGTGGGTGTACTTCAACGTGTTGGACCCATTACTGCGACTCAGTTTCGGGGTTGTGCCTCCGCAGGCTGGGGATATAAAATAGATGTGGGGCGAAGTTCACCTGTCCCTTTAATCCGTGCGAACGCAAGGTTCCGCCACCGCGCGGTGGCCGATCATAGCAGAGCCACACTTCGGACCGAGCCTCAGTGCCGTGGCCAGGGCTGTCCCTACGACTACAACTTTTACTCACAGCAGATGAAGCTGATTAAGCAGATGTTTGCAGCAGATTGTTTGACCCCGGCATTTTGAAAAAAAGACGTTTTGATCTGCTTAATCCAGTTAATCAGCTGTGAGGAAGAAACATAAACCGGACAGCCGCGAGGGCTGTCCCTACGAGTATGTTTCACAGCAGATGAAGCTGATTAAGCGGATTTTTCAGCAGATTGTTTGCCAGCAGGATATTGAGAAAAGATGTTTTGATCTGCTTAATCCTAATAATCAGCTGTGAGTGGAAAGATTGTCTTACCCTCCCTTTGATTCCCTCCCATCAAGGGAGGGAAGGGAGGTCCTCCTCTCCCTTCATGGGAGAGGACTGAGGAGAGGGTGAAAAAGGCCATGAAAGAGCCTGAGTCTCACCCTCCCTTTGGTTCCCTCCCATCAAGGGAGGGAAGAACCCATCCCCTTTCCCCTCCATCGACGGGAAAAGGTTATAGAATAACGATGCGAAAAAGCGCGACGGAAAAGGCTCGGGAACTCAGAGAGAAGTCGACCGATGCTGAAAGACTACTCTGGAAACATCTTCGGGCGAAGCGTTTCGATGGGCTGAAATTCAGAAGGCAAGAACCGATAGGCAACTACATTGTCGACTTCGTTTCTTTCGATGAACAAGTCATTGTGGAGGTAGACGGTAGTCAGCATCTGGGACAGAGGGACGAAGACAAGCAAAGGACTCGATGGCTAAGCGAACAGGGATTTAAAGTGCTGCGGTTCTGGAACAACGAAGTGCTGAACAATGTCCAAGGCGTGTTGGAGACGATACGGGAGAAATGTTAGCTTCACCCTTCCTTGTATTCCCTCCTACAGACGTCCCCCCAGCCGTCCTACGGACCTGTAAGGGGCCCGTCCGGGCGTCTGGGCAGACCCGAAAGGGAGCGAAGTCGAAGAAAGGGTTGTGCCAATAAACACTAAAAGGAGGTAAACCGTGAGTAGATTTACTCAGGTTGGGGCGATCGTTATTCTCCTCTTGCTCTGCTCGGTGTTCGCCTGCCAGCAACAGGAGACGCGGGAGGTCACCCGCGAGCAAGCCCAGGCGATGGGTGATACTTGGGTGCAGGCCAGAAACCAGGCCAAGCTGGATATGTTGGACCGGATCTACCATCCTGATGTTGTTGTTCACGATTGCAGCGTTCCCGGAGACATCAGAGGGCTTGATGCTTTGAAGGAATACTACGCAAACACTCACTCTGCATTTACGAATCCCAACTTTTCGCTCGACCAAATGTTTGTCGATGGTGACAGAATCATGTGGATTTGGACATTCAGGGCCGTAAGTACGGACACCTTTCGTACGCCTCTTGGCAACGCCCCTCCTACGGGAAAAGAGGTCACATTCTCAGGGGTTGCCATCGACCGTCTGGTGGATGGGAAGTTCGCAGAGGAGTGGGTGTATTTCAACGTGTTGGATCCGTTACTGCAACTCGGTTTCGGGGTTGTGCCTCCGCAGGCTGGGGATGCAAAATAGATGTACGGAGGGAAGTTCACCCGTGCCTCTAATCCGGGCGAACGCAAGGTTCCGCCAATACGCGGTGGCCGGCCATGGCGGACAGCCACACTTCGGACCGAGCCTCAGTGCCGTGGCGAGGGCTGTCCCTACGAGTATGTTTCACAGCAGATGAAGCTGATTAAGCGGATTTTTCAGCAGATTGGTTGCACCCGGAATATCGAGAAAAGGTGTTCTATCTGCTTAATCCAAGCAATCAGCTGTGAGGTAGCAACTGTTCTAAAAGAGAGTCGTAAAAGTGGAAAAATTGATTCCCGAGTGGAAGAAGGCATTACACGAATTAGTTAAGGTTGCTGGTGCAAACCTGCCAGAAGATAAGATGCACAAAAGGATCGTCAAGGGGCTAATTAAACAAGGTGTCGATAAACAGAGAGCAGAAAGTTTGGCAGACTGGGCTATCAAGCAACATCAAGAAATGCAGTTGACTCCCGAGGAACAGAAAAGGTTCGATGAAATCTGCGAATTTGTAAATCAAAGCTTAGACGAAGGCAAGAGCAAGGAAGAAATTATAGATGACTTAGTCACGTGGGGTTTAGACAGAGAAGAAGCACTCATTCATGTGAATGAATCCATCGATTACAGAGAGTTTCAAAAAGGAACCAAGTTCGACTGGTTGGAGGCAAAGCCGGAGAGCCTGGCGAGAAAATCCGCACGCCGCATAGAGCATGGAATACTTTGGTTGGTTGGCGGTTTGGGAGTCATCGTCATGACATATACCCTGGCTTCGTCCGATTCGACAGGTGCAACCTACGTCATCGGCTTTGTGGCTGTTCTCATCGGCCTGCTGAATCTCATCCAGGGATTAACCGGACGGGTTAGGGATGGCATATCCCCTGCAAAGGGTCATGAGAAAGAACAGAAGGATTCACCTGCCCCACCTGCGGAAACGATCTAACCAAGGACGATCTAACTTGCCCCGGTTGCGGTAGTGAAATTGACTGGAGCGAAGCTTGACGCACTCGGTCACACAAGGCTCCCCGTATGCATCCACGCGACGGACAACCGCACTTCTGACCGAGCCTCAGTGCCGTGGCAAGGGCTGTCCCTGTGAATGACAAAGGCCGAAAGCCATTTCACCCTCCCTTCTTTTCCCTCCCATCAAGTGGGGGAAGGGCTGGGCTCCTCTCCCTTGATGGGAGAGGACTAAAGAGAGGGTGACAGAAAAGGCCAATCTCACCCTCCCTTGTGTTGCCTCCCATCAAGGTGTGAACAATATGATTCACACCAAGGGAGGGAAGAATGGGTCCCCTCTCCCTTTATGGGAGAGGGTCAGGGAGAGGGTGAACAGGGACATCCCAATGCGAAATGATGATTCACCCTCCCTTGTATTCCCTCCCATCAAGGGAGGGAAGGACCCCTCTCCCCTCCATTGAGGGAACTGGTAGTAGAACAGCCATGCGAAAAAGCAGTACTGAAAAAGCTCGGGAACTCAGACAGAAGTCGACTGATGCTGAAAGATTGCTGTGGAGATTTCTTCGGGCGAAGCGATTCGACGGTTTGAAATTCAGAAGACAGGAACCCATAGGCAATTACACAGTTGATTTCGTTTGCTTCGACAATCAAGTAATCGTTGAAGTGGATGGTGGTCAGCACGTAAAACGCAAGGCTGAAGACGAAAAGAGAACCAGGTGGCTGGAGGAGCAAGGGTTCAAGGTACTGCGTTTCTGGAACAATGACGTATTGAAAAACACTGAAGGTGTCATAAGAGCGATCCCGGATAATTGTTAGCTTCATCCTGCCTTGGGTTTCCTCCTATTAAGGGAGGGAAGGGCTGGGCTCCTCTCCCTTGATGGGAGAGGACTAAGGAGAGGGTGATAGAAAACCTCAAACTCAGCCTCCCTTCTATTCCCTCCCATCAAGGTGTGAACCGTATGGTTCACACCAAGGAAGGGGAAAAAGGTAAACCCCAACCTCTC
>CAZWAO010000156.1:0-6577 GCA_964631815.1 uncultured Ignavibacteria bacterium
CTGGGCTTGCCGATGTCCATGCGTGGCCGAAGCCTGGCTATCATGGTCACGATCTCCTGAAACAGATCGTCAATTCCCGTCTTCTCCGTGGAGGAAACCCTTATTACAGGGGCGTCCTCCAAAATGGTTCCCTTCACCTTTGCTCTGACGTCCTCCTCAACCAAATTAAGCCAGTCCGGGTCTGCCAGGTCGATCTTGCTGATGACTATTATGCCGGTTTGTATCTTGAGCAGGTCCAGTATCTGCAGGTGTTCTTCGCTTTGGGGCATCCATCCGTCGTCAGCCGCCACTACAAACAGCACCGCGTCGATCCCGCCCACTCCGGCCACCATGTTCTTGACGAATCTCTCGTGTCCGGGCACGTCCACGATTCCTACCTCGCTTCCGTCCGGCAGGGAAAGCCAGGCGAAGCCCAAATCGATGGTCATGCCCCTTTCCTTCTCCTCGGGCAACCGGTCCGGATCGATGCCGGTGAGAGCCTCCACCAGCTTGGATTTTCCGTGATCGATATGTCCGGCCGTGCCTAATACAAACATGCCATTGTCCTTTTTCTAATTCTCGAGTTATGAAGCCTCAGCCGTATTTCTACCTCTCCCCCTTTATTCCCCCTCTCCATGAAATGGAGAGGGGGACATAGGGGGTGAGGTTCTTAAATTCGCTGCGACCGCAAGCAGAATTCCGTGCCAATCGGGCTCCCTGACCCGACAACGATCTTCCGCCAAGTCAGGGGACTTGGCGGACACCTTAAGGCAGGAACCCCTGGCGGCGCTATTACCTCTCCCTTTGATCCCCCTCCATGAAATGGAGAGGGGGACATAGGGGGTGAGGTTCTTAAATTCGCTGCGACCGCAAGCAGAATTATAACCCCGGCGCAGCGCAGAATCAACTTCTTTTGTGGAAAACACTCTCGATGGCAGAGATGAGAATCTCATCCTGGTGCGGAAAGACCGTTCTCAAATCGAAAACGAACTTGTTGCTCTCAATGCGGCCGATTATGGGAGGCGACAGCTCTCTGAAGAGCTTGGCTTGCTGGTCAGCCGAAGGGAAAGGACTGTCAACGGATGCAACAGATTGAACGGACAAGACAACCGTAGTGAGGGTTTCTCCGGGAAGGGAACCGCCGCCGATGGTGCTCCGGCCTTCCTTAATGGTAATTTCTATGCCCATTTTCCCCAATTCTTCTTTGATCTTCTCCGCCCTGGACTGCAAAGTCTTCAGGGGAGTGCTTATCATCTTCCACGCAGGGATTTTCTGGGTGGCCTCTCCCTTGAGATAATACAGGAGCACCTTCTCCAATCCGGCAAGGAACATTTTGTCCAGCCTAAGGGCGCGATGCAACGGATGCTTCTTCAAAACGTCCACGTACTTTTTTCTACCCAGGATTATGCCGGCCTGAGGCGCGCCCAGAAGCTTATCTCCGGAGAAGCAGACCAAATCCGCACCGGCAGACAGCGCCTCAAAAGCCGTAGGCTCGTGAGCCAGCTCGAAGTCCTCGGTTCGCAGCAGAACGCCGCTTCCCAAATCCTCCACCACGCACAGCTTGCGTTTCTTGCCCAGGCTCACCAGGTCGTTTATGGAAGGCCTTTTCTCGAAGCCGACCATCTTAAAGTTGCTCTGGTGGACTTTCAGCAGCATAGCCGTGTTGCGAGTGATAGCTTTTTCGTAGTCCCTCAGAGCAGTCTGGTTGGTGGTTCCCACCTCCTTGAGGGTCGCACCGCTTAGGGCCAGAATCTCCGGAATGCGGAAGCCACCGCCGATCTGGACCAGCTCGCCTCGGGAGACGATAACCTCCTTGCCCTGGGCCAAAGCCGTCAGTATCAAGAGCACGGCGCCGGCGTTGTTGTTGACGGCCAAAGCCGCCTCAGCGGAAGTGAGAGCACACAAAAGCCGTTCCACGAAGACGCCCCTCTTGCTTCTTTTGCCTTCCTTGAGATCGAACTCCAGGTTGTTATAGGCCGAACATGTCTCTTTTATGAAGGAGAGCGTATCCTGATCCAGCGGAGCGCGTCCCAAATTCGTGTGTAACACCACGCCGGTGGCGTTGATGACGGGCTTCAGAGAGGCAGACGTCGATTCGGCAATGATCTCTTTAGTGGCTTTGATGATCTCCTCGAGCGAAGCCGAGCTTTTGCCTTTTTTGACCTCGTCCCTTGCTTCCTGCACGGCTTGCCTTACCGCCGACGCAACCAAAGGATGTGAGAACTCGGCGATGTCAGATTCGAGCTCCGGCGATTCGAGAATCTTCTCCACGCTGGGGATTTGTCGCAGCTTTGCCTGAATACTATGTTTATCCGACTTCGGCATTGTCTCTTTCAACGTTTTGGTGCCCATCAGAGCACCGGATTCAAAGGCGAAAGCCAAGTCTCTCTGTCGAGAACACCAGCACCACAAAGCATTGTGGCTGTGGATGCTGTTTTCCTTCCGAGAGTCTATAGGTTGTCCATGAACTCTTTCGGAGAAATTCTCGCTTGCCTAAGAATTCCCCTCAAAGTGCCTATCTTCAATTCCTGATGCAACGGGACGACACAGCCGACTTCCCCTTCCGCCGTTCGCCTCTTGAGCACAACGTGACTGCCACGCTGCCTCGCCTGCTCAAAGCCAAGTTTTGATAGGGCGCGTATGGCCTGTTCTCCGGAAACCTTTCGCAACTCAGCCATGAGACGCAACCTCAAAGGTGGTCACTATTGGCTTTCCGGTGTTGGCCGGAGCGAACTCTTCTAAGTACAGTTCGGTCGCTTCTTTGAGGTTGGATACGGCCTCCTCAATGGTTCGACCCTGACTCACGGTCCCCACCTCGGGGCATTCTGCTACGTACATATCTTCTTCTTTGTGCAGAACCGCGGTAAAAGTCTGAGTAGCCATCTTTCTCCTCTCGACTCAAAACGGGAGCCGTTAAGATATTGGGTAGTGCTTTTCAGAATTCGATGACCTTACCCACACCGTTTGTGATGAAATCCTCTTTGTATTCCTGTTGAAACAGCTTCCTGGTTTGATCTCCGGAGCAGTGGCAGGGAGCAGCTTTCTTTACGCCGAGCTCCCGAAAGCCCTTGATTACGTCTTTCAACTGAGTTTCGCTTTTATCCAGCAGATGAAAACCTCCCAAAACCAGATAGATATCTTCGCCTGTGATCTCTTTTGTGCGCCTCAGAATATTCAGGATGCCGGGATGGGCGCAGCCGGTTATGACCACCAAGCCTTTGCCGGTCTTGACTATCAGCGATTGCTCCTTGATGGACGTCCCCAGCTCGCCGGTGGTGCTCATTCTTTCGGATATGGCGACCGGATCGCTAACCTCAACCATCTGCGCCTTTGACGATTTCACTTTCTCCTTGAAGCTGTTCGGGAACGATTTCAGCAGATAAAGCTTTACATCGGAGTTGGCCTCAAGGAAATCGTCAAGTCCGCCGGTGTGATCCCCGTGAGCGTGGGAGAGCACCACCGCGTCGATCTCTTTTGCGTTTATTCCCAACTTCTCCATGTTTTCCAAAAGAAGCGAGCCTTCTGCTCCGGTGTCAAAAAGCAGCTTAATTCCGTTCGCCTCAACCAGGCAGGAGAATCCCCACCCTGTTTCAAGATTGGGATCGTGCTGGTAATTGTCATAGATGGTGATCATGCTTACCTCCGCTTTGGTCGAATCGGCCGCTGGTACATCTGACGCTACAGCGGAAGCTCCACTGACGGCTGAGATCAGAACGACCAGCACCAGAACTGAAGCGGATATCTTCGTGGGGGCCTCCACAGAAATTCCCCCTGATCGAAATCAAAATTGGCGGAAGGGGTGGGAATCGAACCCACCTCCCCCTGGACGACCAGGGGGACCACGGATTTGAAGTCCGCAAGGACCACCAGATCCTATCCACTTCCGTCACCCGAAATATAATACGGGATTGATATTTGCGCAAATCATTCCTGTTTTTCCGAGCCCGTCCCCGCCGATTGGAACAGATAAATTACCCTTTGTGTTGGATGGGGGTTTATGTTATATTCTCCGCTGCCGGTAGCAATAGTCGGCCTCCTGGCAATCTGTGGGAGTGGAGCTCATGGCAGTTCAGGTGAAAATCGGCGATTTGATCGTGGGAGAGGGCCAGCCACTGGCTCTGATCGCCGGTCCGTGCGTGATCGAGTCGGAGGAGATCGTCTTCCGTACCTGCGAGCAGGTCAAGGAAATCTGCTCCCGTCTGGCCATCCCCTTTGTCTTCAAAAGCTCATATTCCAAGGCCAATCGCCTGAACGTGGACTCCTTCTCCGGCCCCGGTCTGGAAAAGGGGTTGAAGATCCTGGGCAAGGTCAAGAAGAAATTCGGCGTTCCCATCCTCACGGATGTTCACAGCGCGGCGGAGGCCGAACCGGTCTCCGAAGTGGCGGACGTTCTTCAGATTCCGGCGTTTCTCTGCCGGCAGACCGAATTAGTCCTGGCTGCCGCCCGAACCGGAAAACCTCTCAACATAAAAAAAGGCCAATTCATGGCGCCGGAGGACATGCTGCCCATCGCCAAGAAGGCCGAATCGGTGGGAAATAGGGACATTCTTCTGACGGAACGGGGCAGTTTCTTCGGCTATCATAATTTGGTGGTGGATTTCCGGTCGCTGAAAGTGATGCGCGATCTGGGCTATCCCGTGGTGTTCGATGCCACCCACAGTCTGCAGCTTCCCGGTTCCCAGGTTAGCTGCTCCGGAGGTCAACCGGAGTTCATCCTGCCCATGGCTCGCGCGGCAGTAGCCTGCGGCTGCGATGCGCTGTTTCTGGAGACTCATCCCGACATACAGAACGCTCTGTGCGACAAAAACAGCATGCTGCCGCTGGATAGGCTCGAAAATCTATTAGTTCAAGCACGAGCCATCAATCAGGCTATAAGGGCCAAGAGGTAGCGGAAAACTTCCGTTCTCCGGGCTGTACTTGAAAGGAGAAGACGCTAAGTTGGCAAGAGGAAAGGAAAAGTTACAAGAGCGGGCAAAGAAGATCAAGGTTCTGGTTTTGGACGTGGACGGAGTCCTGACAGACAATTGCATCTATCTGGACGATGCCGGAGTGGAATCCAAGAAGTTCAATATCCTGGACGGCATGGGAATCTGGATGGCGTTCAGAGCCGGTTTGGAGGTGGCTTTGCTTTCCGGCCGTCCCTCCAAAGCCACGGAGCATCGCGCCAGACAATTAGGGATAAAGTACGTTCATCTTGGCGGGATAGAAAAAGCCAAAGCTTACCAGGAGTTGAAAACCATTCTGGGGATGGAAGATTCTCAGATCGCCTACATGGGCGATGATATTCTGGACATCCCCGTGCTCAAACAGGTGGGTCTGCCCATCTGCGTCAAGAATGCCGATTTAAGGGCCAAGAAACACGCTAAACTGGTGACCAAGACCGAAGGTGGAAAAGGAGCAGTTCGGGAAGCCGTGGAATTTATCCTCAAAGCCAAGAAGAGAAGTCCATTGGAGTGGGTGCCATGATCAGGGAAAAGGCCAAAGAGGTGATCCGCAAAGAGGCGGAGGCGGTTGCCGCCCTGGAAAGAAAGATAGACGACAATTTCGTCAGGGCAGTGGAGCTGATTCTCAAATGCAACGGCCGGGTGATAGTCACCGGAATCGGAAAGTCGGGCATCATCGGCAAGAAGATCGCCGCCACCCTAACCTCCACCGGCACGGCGGCTTTCTTTCTGCATCCGGCCGAAGGCATACACGGCGATTTGGGGATGGTGCAGAAAAACGACGTGGTGATCGCCATCACCAAAAGCGGGGGAACCGACGAGCTGTACCAGTTGATCCCGCTGTTCAAGAGGCTGGGCGTTCCCATCATCACCCTAACCGGCAACCCGGATTCCTCGGTGGCCGAAAAAAGCGACGTGGTCATCGACGTGTCGGTGGTGCATGAGGCCTGCGGCAACGACCTGGTTCCCACCTCCAGCACCACCGCGGCTTTGGTGATGGGAGATGCTCTGGCAATCGCCCTTCTGGACGAAAGGCACTTTTCTCCGGAAGATTTCGCCCTGCTTCATCCGGGCGGACATTTGGGCAGGAAGCTCTTGCTCAAAGTGTCGGACATCATGCATACCGGAGACGAGATACCCAGAGTCTCCGAGGACACCGGCATGAAAGAGGTGATCCTGGAGATGACCTCCAAGAGATTGGGAACCACAACTGTGGTCAATCAAAAAGGCGAACTGACCGGAATCTTCACGGACGGAGATTTAAGAAGGTTGGTGGAGAGAACCGACGACATCTTCTCGCTGAAGGCGGGTAAGGTGATGACCAAAAGTCCTAAGACCATTGATCCGGACGACCTGGCGGCCAAAGCCCTGAATTTGATGGAATCTTACGCCATCACCTCTTTGGTCGTCACCGACCAGCGAAAGCAGCCCGTGGGCATCATACATCTCCACGATATACTTAAGGCGGGAGTGGTTTGAAACCGGTTATCCGAGGTCGGCTGGCTCGCAGGCTGAAGCCTGCGGCTACAAAAACCGGTCCGATGGTGTGGGATGAATGTAGCCGCACCCTTCAGGGTGCGCAAGGTTGCAATGAGTCGCAGTTTCGCAGGCTGAAGCCTGCGGCTGCAAAACACGAAGCAGGAGTAGCGTAGGCA
>CAZWAO010000157.1:0-6501 GCA_964631815.1 uncultured Ignavibacteria bacterium
TTACCATTAGGGAGGACGTAACAGTAGGGAAAAACGTCATCGTCCACTCGGGCACGGTTATCGGATCGGATGGATTCGGCTTTGCTCAGGACGGCGCACGACACCGCAAGATTCCGCAGATCGGAGGCGTGGAAATCGGAGACGATGTGGAGATCGGCGCCAACGTGACCATCGATCGAGCCACCCTGGGCGTTACCAGAATCGGCCGGGGGACCAAAATCGACAATCTGGTGCAAATCGCACATAACGTCATTATCGGAGAAGATTGCATCATTGCGGCTCAGGTGGGGATCAGCGGGAGCACCCGGATAGGCGACGGATCGATGCTGGGGGGACAGGTGGGGGTGGTGGGTCACGCCAGAATAGGAAAGGGAGCCATAGTCGAAGCCCAGTCCGGCGTGACCAAGGACCTTCCCGAGGCCATCACCGTCTTCGGTTGTCCGGCTCGCGAAATCCATAAAGCCAGGAGAATAGAGGCGCACCTATCCCGGTTCGATCTCTATGTTCAAAGGCTTGAAAAGTTGGAACGGGCTTTGGCGGAAATGAGAAAGAAAATATCCTGACTGACAAATCACTGGAGGTGAAGATGGCTCAAGTCTCAGAATTTACGGACGCCAATTTCGAGAACGAGGTTCTGAAGTCCGAACAACCATGCTTAGTGGACTTTTGGGCGGAGTGGTGCGGGCCCTGTCGCATGGTGGGCCCGGTGGTGGAGGAAATCGCCAAGGACTACGAGGGCAAGCTCAAAGTGGGCAAGGTCAACGTGGATCAGAACACCCAGACCGCGTCCAAGTACGGCATCATGAGCATACCCAGCCTTCTGTTTTTCAAGCAGGGGAAGGTGGTGGATCAGATCGTCGGCGCCGTGCCCAAAAAACACATGGTCGAGAAAATCGACAAGATCGTGGGTTAGGCGAAAAGTTATGAGCGATTCCGATCAATATACCAACCCGTCGGAAGACCAGATCCGGGTGATCCTTCGGAAGTGCAAGAAAGTGGCGGTGGTGGGCTTGTCCTCGGATGAGAGCAAACCCTCCCACGCCGTGGCCCGGATGCTGCAGCAGAGGGGTTTTACCATCTATCCGGTCAATCCCCGGGAGAAGAAGATCCTGGGACGAAAGGCGTATCCCGACCTCAAGTCCATACCGCAGCCGGTGGAGATCGTGGACATATTTCGAAAGCCCGAATACGTGCCTGCCATAGTCGACCAGGCCATCCAGATCGGCGCCAAAGTGGTGTGGATGCAGGAAGGGGTGGTGAATCACCCTGCCGCCATGAAGGCGGTGACCAATGGCATTATAGCCATTATGGACAGGTGCATGGCTAAGGATTGCAGAAAATTCTGTGACTGAGGTTGGATTGAAGACGGCCAAGCAGGTGATCCGGACACGGTCTCACGGGAAGGGTAGACGTAGCAGTTGCGGCACCGGGGGAAACGGTGAAGGGAAACCTTCCTCCCCGGATTCCAATGCACTGGTGGAGGTGCTCACAGAAGGCCAGGAATGCCCCTTCTGCCACTTCGCGAAATTGAAAAGAGAGGGCAGCGAAATAACCTGCCCGGTTTGCGGATACGGCAGACAGGCCTGCACCTGATAGGCTTCGATGGGGGAGGAGTTGCCTCCCGCAAAAGGTCTTTTCTTGAAAGGGGCAATGGATGAGGAAGAGAATCATGGAACTGAAAAGTCTTCTGTTTCCCGTGCTCATAGTGGTGGGGTGGCTGGTAATCTATGGGGTGGTGCTGCCCGCGCTGGGCATCAACACCTGACTGCGGAAGAAAAGCTGCGCCGTTCCGGGAGGACGGCAGAAAGTGGAGGAGAAAGGCAAGTAAGCAGTCCTGTTGGTTTGAGCTTGACCTGAGCTTGAGTTTTCCACGATCAATCAGCCTGTGGAGAATCGGGTTTTCGGTCAGCGATGGCATATTGAAGGTAACTTAGTCAGGAGATCACATGTTTGTAAACGTGGCTTGGAGCGGGGGGTTGGCCTTTGAGGCAAAGACCGAGTCCGGTCACAGCTTTCCGATGGACGCCAAACCGGAGGTGGGCGGACAGGACCAGGGTGCCGCCCCTATGGAGGTCCTGCTGGTCTCTTTGGCGGGGTGCACCGGAATGGACGTGGCTTCTATTCTGAAGAAGAAAAGGGTGGCCTTGCACAAGATGAACGTCAAGGTGAACGGGAAACGAGCTCCGGAGCACCCCAAGTACTTCACCAAGATAGATGTTGAGTTCAACTTCGAAGGCCAAAACATAAAAGAGGAAGACGTCAAGCGTGCCATTGAACTTTCCACCGAAAAATACTGCTCGGTCTCGGTGATGCTAAAAGAAAAGGCCGAGATCTCTTATAGATGGAATATAGTGAATAGGGATTGATCCTCACTTCCCGAGGGGGGACATGAGACGTCCCGCGCTTTACGCCCTGGCCTGCTTCACTTGCGGCGTCATACTGGGCGACTTATTCGATCTGCCTTTTCGTCTGCTTCTTTCCTTTCTGCTGTTGGTTCTCTGTTTTGCCTGCATTTTCCTTGTCAGGAGGGACAAGGTCGGCACCAGTCTTTTTCTGGCCATGGCCCTGCTGCTGGCGGGGTTTTATCGTCACGAAACGGCGACTCGCCGGCTCCCCTCGAATCACGTAAGCAACTTTTTGAACCCGGAGTCCGCGGTGTCCATCACCGGAAAGGTGGCGGCGGAGCCGGACGTGAGGGAGGACAAGACCTTTGTCACCCTGGAAACCGAAATCCTGCAGGAAAGACAAAAGGTGCATGCGATCAAGGGTCGCATCATCCTGAAGATAAAGAAACCCACCTTTAGGTTCAATTATGCGGACAGGATAAGATTCCAGGGACACCTGATGGAACCCACGTCCAAAAGGAACCCCGGTGCTTTCGATTATCGAAGATACCTTAACCGAAAAGGCGTCTGGGGAATCGTCACCTTAAGTCGTGCCGATCAGGTTGAGATTCTCGAACCTGCCTCAGGCACTTTTTACCAGTCCCGGATAGTGATCTCCTTGAGGAAATGGATAAAGGGGGTATTCGACAGGACGCTCACCGGCGACCACAAAGCACTTCTAGCCGGTTTCCTCTTAGGGGAGACCCGGGAAATCTCAAAAGAGGTGTACACCATGTTCCGGGATACCGGGACGGTTCACCTTCTGGCTGTGTCCGGCTCCAATGTATGGCTGGTGGTGGGCGTCATACTGGGTGCTTTGAGCTTACTGCGAGTCCCCAAGCTTCCGGCCATAGGGCTGGGCTTAGTCTCCATCCTGATATTCGCCAATCTGGTGAACAATGATCCGCCGGTGGTCAGGGCGGGGGTGATGGCGGCGGTGGTTCTGTCAGGCTCTGTACTCTACAGGCAGGTCGATTTGATCAACGTGGTCTCATTCGCCGGTTTGGTCATATTGGCTTGCTCGCCGCTTTATCTTTTTGACGTTGGCTTTCAGCTTTCCTTCGCCTCGGTGTTGGGAATACTCATCCTGTACCCACAGTTGAGCAGGATGGTTTCAAGATACGTGAACAGGTCCAACAGGAAATTGTGGAAGTGGGTGATGATGCCCGCCCTGGTTTCCCTCTCCGTGGAATTGGCGCTCTTTCCCATCATGGCGTACTACTTCAACATCGTGCCCACGGTGGTGGTGCTGGCCAACGTGGCTATCGTTCCGCTGGCCGGAATATCAGTCGTGTTGGCATGCTTCACGCTGTTGGCGGCCCCTTTCAGTTTCTCTCTCGCGGGCGTTCTATCTGCCGCTAATTGGCTGAGTCTGGATTTGACGCTGAAACTGACCCGGTTCTTCGCCGGGCTTCCGGTGGCCAAATTATCCTTGCCCGCCCCGTCATTGTCCACTTTTGCATTATACTATCTGTCTCTCTGGCTGCTTTTCGGCTGGATGGGGTCGAGAAAGAAAACTCATTTGTTTTCACTTCTGCTCCTTGCCAATCTGTTCATGTGGGGCGGGGCTTTCTCCGGAGATGCGGAGACTCTGAGGATAAGCCTTCTGGACATGGGGAGCGGCAGTGCCACGGTAGTGGAGGCCCCCAACGGACAGACGTTTTTGATGAACGCAGGGGAGAAGGTTAAGGCCCTCGACGCCGGGGAGTATATCGTCTTGCCGTTTCTGAATTACCGAGGAATAGATCGGATTCATGGTTTGATCCTAACCGACAGAAGCTCCTCCAATCTGAATTCCGCCTCATCCGTGCTGCAAAGCAGGACGGTTCGAAAGATGTTCGTGCCCTCCGGTTTGTCTATGGGCGATCGAACCTGCGAAGATTGGGCGGGTAAGTTGAAGATCGAGTATCTGGCGTTGGATTCTGTCCCCGCCATAATTGATCCTGAGGGTGATCTCAGTATCCGCTTTCTGCGATATCCCGCCACCGGAACCGTAGGCTCAAGTCTTGACGAGATGGTAATCAAAATCGTCTATGGGGACGTTTCGTTCTGTTTTCTCGACGGCATGAAGAACGCTCGGTTCAGCAGGGGATTTGACTGGTCGCAGGTGCGGAATTGTTCGATCCTGGTCCTTTCAGAACTGGCCGATGACCAAGATATTCGCGATATAATATCTGCCGTCCAGCCGGAGAAGGTCATCTTCACCCGGCATTATCTTCGATATCAGAAGGACAAGATTCCCTTACTGATGGCTTTGGATTTTCCCGATATGGAGTATTGCCGCACGGCTCAAGGGGGAGCCATAATCTGCCAAACTCAGGGCCGGGAAGTCGGAGTGGAAACCACTTTGCGATGAGTATTCAGAATGATCTCTGCCCCCAAGCAACGTACTACAATGAGACTCTTCGATTCTCGAGTCTTGAACCTTTGAACCCTCGATCGCTTGAACCCTTGAACCCTTGAACTCTTGAACCTTTGAACTTCTGTACTCTTAGACCCTTTGACCTTACTCACATGAGCTTCGTCGAAATCATATTATTAGCAGGTTTGATCGTGCTGCTGGGTCATCTTATAAAAGGGATGACCGGATTCGCCAGCGCCCTTTTCTCCATTCCCTTTTTGGCGCTGTTTCTGGACATCAAGTTCGTGGTCCCCGTGTTCCTGTTGTTCGATCTTATATCCGGGGTGATACTCACGGCGCAAACCAGACGGTTAATCGACAAGGACTCCCTGTGGTTGATTCTCTCCGGATTGGTGGTGGGCACCGCAGCGGGAACTTATTTACTGCTGTCTTTCGGAAATCAGTCCTTGAAAACGGTCTTCGGAGTGGTGGTGATATTGTTCGCTCTGAAGATACTCATCCGGGACAACGGTAGGGTTAAGAACCGGCTCAGCAGAATGTGGGCGCCGGTGGCAGGACTTGCAGGCGGCTGCACCGGAGCCATGTTCGGGCTGAACGGCCCGCCGCTGGTTCTTTATCTAACTCACCGGCTGAGGGACAAGCAGGTTTTTCGGGCCACGATATACGCTCTCTTTTTCGTGGATGCCTGCTATCGACTGATCCTGTACTCCTGGGGAGGTCTGATCAGTACCGAGGTGATCACTTTCGCTTTGTATCTGACGCCCTTTCTCCTGATCGGAATCATGCTGGGCTCCAAGCTTCACGTCAGAATACGCCAGGATGCCTTCCAAAAAGTTGTTGCGCTTATTCTGGTGGCAGCCGGGATATTCCTCATAATCCGGTAGAAAAAATCGCGGCGGGATTGTTCCCGCCGCGATCACGGCTCGAGGATAAGGGAATCTCGAGCCAGCCAACGATATTCTTTAGGAAGTTGATTTCGCTAAATTATATCTTCTGGACGTTCTTTGCCTGCGGTCCTTTGGGGCCTTGGCCCTTTTCGAAGGTAACCTCGTCACCCTCTCTGAGAGTTTTGTAACCCTCAGCCTGAATTTCGGAGAAATGCACGAACAAATCGGCTCCGCCGTCGTCAGGCGTAATGAACCCATACCCCTTGGATTCATTGAACCACTTAACCTTACCCTGCATCTACTGCTCACCTCCTTCCTGCTTACTAAAAAACCACGAAAGCCTTCGAAAATAAGCTTTCGTGGTTCAACAAGTTTAACCTACCAAAAACTTACTTCTGCCTTCACACTAAATATCGTACGGTATATATATACGCCTTATCGGCAAGTTTGTCAAGATGTTTTTGCCATCTGGGCTGTTTTTTTCGGCAGTTCAGGGAAAAAGGCGAGTTGGGATCATCGAAGACGAAACCCGCAGTCAGGGAACCCCTGACGGAGAATATCGGTTTATTGATGCTCAGTGAGTACCGCTTCGCTTTCAATCGCTTACACTAAGGCTTCTAACAGGTTAGGTCTGACAAGAGCATATCCGCGAACCGGAGGTTGAATATGCGCATAATCTGGGTTTCTTTGCTGCTTTTCTGTCTATCGGCTCCTCAGGTGGTTCGGGGCGAGGAAGGAGCCGGGATAGGAGGAGTGCAGTTTGGTCTGGGTTTCGAGTCGTATCCGGGAAGACTCTATTACCGGTTGGATGGATTCAGGTACATCAACGGAACCTTGCGGGACGTCATGTACCGGCCGAGCAGCCAGG
>CAZWAO010000158.1:0-2062 GCA_964631815.1 uncultured Ignavibacteria bacterium
ATTCCATCGGCGCCATCATGTGGGCTGTCGCAGTGGGAACCGGAGGCTATCTTTTCGGACATGCTATGCAGGCGATAATCGGCGACGTGAAACGCTACGAGCTAGCGGCTCTGGCAGCCATTGCCATTATAGGAATATCGGTGTGGCTGATCCATCTCTGGCGTCGCAGGACGTGCAAGGGCAATCAGGCTGGCTCGTCCTGAGCGGGTGATTGGGCATGGTCAAGCATGACAGGACGAAGATCCTCCCGTAGGCAGGGCTCCCAGCCCTGCCCGATTCGGCTTCCTGTCGGCCAATCAAGTATCCGGCCACGAGCTTGGCCAAGCGCGGAGATTGACACATGAACTACGAAGAGGAAAGAAAACGGTACGTTTCCTTCTGCGGCTCCTATTGCCATACCTGCGACTGGCACACGGGCAGAATAAGAAAGACATTTCAGTCCGCCCTGGATGCCTTGGAGGAGTATGGATTCAACCGGCTGCTCGAAGCAAAGGTGGATCGGGAGAATCTGGAAGCGGGCATCCGGATTCTGGCCGAATCCGGAATATGCTCCGGCTGCAAAGCGGAGGTCGCAAAGACGCCGGAAGATGATCGATGTCGGATTCGGCAATGTTGCTCTGCAAAGGGATTCGATCTGTGCAGCCAGTGCTCCGATTTTCCCTGCGACATGCTCAAGAAAAATCCCGGCGTCATCAAATTCGGCTGCATCGAAAACCTCAAGCAGATTCAGGCACAGGGATTGAAAAGTTGGATCGACAGGCAGTGGTCAGAGCATCTAAAATAGAGAAACTAATCCAGCCATAGGATTGATTGTCGTTCTTCCATAAGTCGGCCAAGAAGTAAGAGCCTGATCTCGGCAGGGACTCCGATTGAATAGAATCCTTCTGCGAAAACTCATAATCTTCCTGCTCTACCTCCTCACCTCGGGCCTGGTGCTGTTCGTTTTCGACGTCTATCCGGGATTTGACGGGAATGCTCACATCATGTTTCCGGATATGGTGTACGGGAAGGCTTACAAGCCTTACGTCCTGCGGACATTGTTGCCCGGCGCAGTCAGAGCGGTGGCGGAGGTGACGCCGGATACGGTAAAGGACAGGGTGAATCCGTCGCTTGAGAAGAGAATGCATCTGTTGCACTTGCGAGAATGGGATGAACGATACACCTATGAGTATTTCGTTGCCTTGCTCCTGATGCTTTCTTGTTTCGTGGGCTTGGCTTACACGCTGCGGCATCTGACCGCCTGGTTCTATGACTATCCCGCTTTCGTCGGCGATCTGGCACCGGTCGGCGGGCTGTTGGTTCTGCCCGTTTTTTTCAAGTATTACAGCTACATATATGACCCTGGCACTCTCTTGCTGTTTTCTCTGGCTGTCGCATCCATCGTCGCAAGAAAACGCCTGCTATTCTACCTGCTCTTTGTGCTGGCGTCTTTCAACAAGGAGACATCCATCCTGCTCTGCGGACTTTTCTTCCTTTATGAGTATCCGGTCATGCGTAAGTCGGTTCTTATCGGACATCTTCTTGGTCAGTTGTCGCTTTGGGTCGCGATCAGGGCGTTTCTGGTGTTCATCTTCCGCAACAATCCGGGTCCCTGGCTCGAGTTCCACTTAACCCACATAGTGGACGTTCTGCGCGGTCCGATCGCCTCGTTGCGTTTTGTGGGTATCATCGCGGTGATGTGGTTGCTGACAGGTTACGGCTGGGCCAGGAAGCCGGCCTTTCTCCGGAAGGGGTTGCTGGTAACGTTGATACCACTGGCGGTCTTGGCAGTGTTTTTCGGCTTTGTGGACGAGCTGCGCGACTACTATGAAGCGTTTCCTTTTCTTTTTCTGCTTTGGCTGCCGACGATAGTGGAGGCGTTTGGGCTCTCCGCCGGAAGGGAGCCCGCCAATACAAGCCAAAGCCGGCTTGGTTCGTAAGACGAGGAACCGATCTTTTGAGCGCCATCCGCCCAAGAGAGGCAGTTTTTGAGGAATTCAATGGCCGAGTTGGTGCAGGCAGATTCGGAAAAGTACTACCCTCAGGTTCGGGAACTGTTTGGGGAATATGCCGCTTCATTGGG
>CAZWAO010000158.1:2162-6495 GCA_964631815.1 uncultured Ignavibacteria bacterium
GCAAGATCGGCTACCAACGCATGCGGCTGGATACCGTTCCCTTCATGAAGAGCGCGATTGCTCTTTATCAGTCTTTGGGATTCAAGGAGATCGAGCCCTATCGTTACAATCCCATAAAAGATGCGAAGTTCATGGAGCTGGATCTGACCTAGATCGGCTTGGGCCGATTGCGAGTTATCACATGAATCAGCAGAGTAAAGCTTACCTATACGCCATCGTGACCGTGCTTCTCTGGTCGACCGTGGCCTCCGCTTTCAAGGTTACGCTCAGGTATCTGGATTTTCTGCAGTTGCTTTTCTTCTCTTCCATCGCCTCCACGCTTATACTCTTTCTGATTCTGGCATCCCAGAACAAGCTTGGTCTTCTCAGGCGGTTCTCGAAAAGGGATTATCTGCACTCGCTGATCTTAGGTTTTTTGAATCCTTTTCTATACTACGTGGTTCTTTTCAAAGCATACTCTCTGCTTCCCGCCCAGGAAGCCCAGCCTTTGAACTACACCTGGTCCATCGTGCTGGTGATACTCTCCATTCCGCTATTGGGGCAGAAGATAGGAGCTAAAAGCATCCTGGCCATCTTCATCAGCTATTTCGGTGTGCTGGTCATCTCCACCCGGGGGGATATCCTGGGCTTGAAATTCAGCAATCCAACGGGCGTGCTTTTGGCGCTGGGGAGCGCGTTTATCTGGGCGTTGTTCTGGATATACAACATGAAAGACCAGCGCGATGAGGTGGCCAAGCTGTTTTTGAACTTCGCATTCGGCTTTGTCTTCATCCTGGCGGCGATGCTGCTCTCCTCAAGGATGATCATTCCGCGTACGGAAGGATTGTTGGGGGCAGTCTATGTGGGACTATTCGAGATGGGCGTGACCTTCGTTCTCTGGCTGAAGGCTTTGAAGCTATCAAAAACTACGGCACAGGTGGGCAATCTCATTTACCTGTCGCCGTTTGTATCGTTGGTGCTGATTCGGGTAGTGGTGGGAGAAAGGATACTGTTGTCGACGATGGTTGGCTTGGTACTCATAGTTGTAGGAATACTGACGCAGAGGTATTCATCAATCTCAGGGGAAGCTGCTGGAAACGTTTGAACTGAGTGCAGTATCAATGTCAGACGTGAGTCACGCTGAGCAGCCGTTCACACGTGGACGTTTCCGTCTGGCCAACCGGCGGGCGACAGTTGGTTCCCAACCCTGTGAAAGGTGACCGTGAAAAAAGTGCTTTTCGGTCCAACGAGCCTCGTAGCTGTAATCGTACATGTGTTGTAAGGATTTCACAACAAAGATTGAACACGAAGCATGTTGTTACAGAATATACGGGGAGGACCGCTATGCTTATGTCTTACAAGGTACTATTCGGTGAGTTCTTCAAGAAGAAGAGACTACAGAAGAACGTATCGCTACGCCAATTCTGTCTGGAACACGGTTTTGACCCCGGGAACACGAGCAAGATGGAGAGAGGATTGTTAGCACCTCCCGCGAGCAAGGAGTCGTTGGCAAAGTATGCAGGAGCGCTGGGATTAGAAGAAGGATCGGATGATTGGAGAGAGTTTTTCGACAGGGCTGCTGCGTGCAGAGGTGAAGTTCCTGTCGATATTCTTCGCGATGACGCGTTAGTTCAGAAGCTCCCACTGTTCTTCAGAACGCTTCGGGGAGAGAAGGTTCCAAGGGAAAAGCTGAATGAAATTATGGAGCTGATAAAACGAGGCGGTTCATAATTGAAGCTACCTCTTGAAAGACTGCGGAAGGACGACATTAGAATCCGCGCTGACGAGTTCAACTCTCAATACAATCCCGAGAGGACGATTCCTGTCCCCATCGATACGATAATCGAGTCCAAACTGAATATTGACATCGTACCTCTGGCAAACCTGAGAGAGAATCTGGACAACGACGGATTTATATCTCGAGATTTCACCACAATCTATCTCGATCAAGATGTCTATTTGTCTTTCGAGACACGCTACAGATTCTCCTTGGCTCACGAAATCGGGCACTTGCGGTTGCACAAGAAGATCTACGACTCTTTTGAGTTCTCGTCATTGGAGCAGTGGATCGATATTTACCTTTCCGTCGATGATGATGACTACGGTTGGCTGGAATACCAAGCCAACATGTTTGCGGGTTTTGTCTTGATCCCTGATTATGCTCTTCAGCCTCGCTTCAAAGAGGCCCTTGAGCGAACTGAGTCAACCATCCGGACAGCACGAGATGCAGGCTTAGCTCGAGAGCATTACGTGGATTTCGTGGTGGACTACATCGCCAGAAAATTGGCTCCTTCCTTCAATGTCTCCGCCGTGTGCATGGGGAAACGAATCAGCTTGGATGATAGATATGTGTCTCAGATACCGTAGTCAATACTCGTTTCATCCAGACAACCCATCAGGTACAAGGTGGCGGGTGCGGACTAGAAAGGATCAACCATCTTGCAAAGAATTACCTTGCTGGCAATCGCAGTCGCGGTAGTCTGCGTTGTTGCGGTCTTCCTGCTTGGCGGTTTGGGATCGTCCCCCAAACTCTCAGCGGACAAGTTTGCAGAGGTTTATCTACAACTCTCCATTGCTTCGGATACACTGTCCTCCGACAGCGTGAAGTTTGAGCAGGAACGCGGCAGGATTCTGAAGGAAGCAGGTATCACGCAAAGTGAGATGGACGAGTTCGTCCGAAGATTAGATAAAAGGCCGCTGGAGTGGGCGGATGTGTGGAAGAAGATAGTGGAGAAGTTGGAGCAGAGAAGGCAGCAGGTCAAGTCACCATAAACGCGTTTTCTATGTGATCGACCGTCTCCTTCCCCTTTTCGTAGCTAATAGCCAAAACGTCGAATCTGAAATCGCAGCCGCTCACATCGTTCTTTTGAATGAAGTCGCTGGCTGCCTCGATCAAGTTTTTTTGCTTCCTTTGATTCACCCTTTCCTGCGGCGCTCCGAAGTCCTTTGACCTTCCGGCTTTGACCTCGACGAACACGATGGTGTTCCCAATCTTGCCGATCAGGTCGATCTCCTTGTGGCCGTAGCGATAATTCCGCTTGAGAATCTCGAAGCCCTTTCGCTTGAGATATTCCTCGGCCAGCGCTTCCGACTTTTTCCCGAATTCCTGTTTGTAGTTGGTCATGCCGACATCCTTCGGGCTGGGCTGAATGCCCCGCCCTATGTGGCAAGAAATGCTGCTTACACCATAGAGGCGGGAATTTATCCCGCCGGAGCTAACCTCTCCCCCTTGGTCCCCCTCTCCCCCGCCTTTGGCGGGATCTTCGACATGAAATGGAGAGGGGGATATAGGGGGTGAGGTGATTTTAATGCATCCGCACATCAAGCTAATTCGATGACAACAGTCTAACCCTACCTCATCCATCAAAAGGTATTGCCCACGCCATAGAGGCGGGAATTTATCCCGCCGGGAGAGGTCACCTCATCTCCAAGTCCGTCTGATTCGACTGGCAGAGCCGGACCAGGCTGAAAGATCGTCTGTGTATCCGGCAGGGGCCGAAGGTCCTTAGCGCCTCCATATGAGTCTTGGTGGCATAGCCCTTGTGATCGGCGAAATTGAACTCCGGGTACTGCTTGTGATATTCGAGCATGATCCGGTCGCGGGTGACCTTGGCCACGATGGAGGCGGCAGCTATAGAGAGGCTCAACGAGTCGCCTTTCACCACCGGCATCTGCGGCCAAGGCAGGTTGGGGATCTTCTGGTTGCCGTCCACCAGCACGAAATCCGGTGGCCGTTTTAGTTTCTCGATCGCCTGGCGCATGGCCTGCAGCGAGGCATTCAATATGTTCAGCCTGTCGATGACCTTCTCGGCCACCACGCCCACGCCCACCTGTTTGGCATGCTGCATGATTAGATCAAAGAGCTTCTCCCGCTTCGCGGCGGTCAGCTTCTTGGAATCGTTCACATCCGGCACGGAGAAATCCGGCGACAAAACCACGCAAGCCGCCACCACCGGCCCGGCCAGGGGGCCGCGCCCCACTTCATCCACCCCCGCCACGGATTTGAAGCCCTGATCCCAGAGCCGGGATTCGAAGGCCAACAGGTTATTCGGAGCTTCTGCCATAAGTTGCCAAAGAATGGAAGCAGATTCGCAAACATTCAAAAAGTCCGCCGCTTCCATCTTATCAGGCGATCTCGTGGTTTGTCAAGGGAAAAAACCGACTTGCTGTTTGAGGCGCAAACAAAAGATGCCAGGTGCTCGGATGAGTCTGTCCGGGCGCAAGGTCCGGGCCCACCTGCTGCTTGTTCTGTCGAACTATCTCACAGCAGAGCCATGTACCGTATGGTGCATGGCAGAACTGTGGGCCACCCGCCCGGGTGCCGCACTCCGTCTGCAACGTGGTCTGGCTCCCA
>CAZWAO010000159.1:0-6470 GCA_964631815.1 uncultured Ignavibacteria bacterium
CTTGACTGTCACCGCTGCTTTTTCGTATCTTGAAACGGAGGGAAATATGAACAGATATCCATTGGTTGGGACCCTCATCTGCATGATAATCTTGGTCTCGGCCTGTTCCCGCGACGAATCCAGCGCGCCCCGGATGCCGATAGACATGCCGGATCAGGTAATAGAGAACTCCACCATCATCTTCAGCGAGAAGGGCATAAAGTCGGCGGCCATTCATGCCGAGATGGTGGCCGTTTACGAGAAGCTCGATCTGAAGAAAGCCACCCAGCTCCACGTGGACTTTTTCGATCAGACGGGAAATCGAACCTCGGTTTTGGTGGCCGACAGCGGTCTGATTCAGGAGAAAAAGCAAAAATTCGAGGCCCGGGGAAACGTGGTGGTCACCACCCAGGAGGGGGTGAAGCTGACCACCGAAAGCTTAAGGTGGAATCCGGAGACCAACAAGATCGTCACCGACGATTTCGTCACCATCACCCAAGGAGAAGACGTCATCACCGGAATCGGCCTGGAAGCGGACGAGCAGCTCAAGCACTTCGTCATCAAAAAGAGGGTGCAGGCTCAGATAAAAGATGTCCCGGCGGAGGATTTGGAGGACAGCTTGTGAGGTTCGGGGATGCACCGGACAATTGCTTTTGACGGGCTTCCGGCAAAAGGAGTCCAATGAACCATGACGGTTTGACCTTAAGGTCGGAAAATCTGGTAAAAACCTACAAAAGAAGAAGGGTGGTCAACGACGTCTCCATCCAGGTGAAGCAGGGGGAGATCGTGGGACTTCTGGGACCCAACGGCGCGGGCAAGACCACCACCTTCTACATGATCATCGGATTCATCAAGCCCCAGGCGGGTAAAATCCTCCTGGATGACGAAGAGATAACGAATTTGCCCATGTACGAGCGGGCGCGAAAGGGAATCGGCTACCTCTCTCAAGAGCCCTCCATATTTCGTAAATTAAGTGTGGAGCAAAACGTGATGGCGATTCTCGAGATGCAGAAAATCGCCCGGGGGGAAAGGGAGAAGAGACTAAAGGCCCTCCTGGAAGAGCTGGACATCTCGCATCTGGCCAAAAGCAAAGCCTACACGCTTTCCGGAGGCGAGAGAAGAAGGGTGGAGATAACCCGGGCTTTGGCCACCCAGCCCAAGTTCATGCTTTTAGACGAACCCTTCTCCGGAATCGACCCCATAGCCGTGGAGGACATACAGAAGATCATCCATCGGCTGAAAGAGAAGAAGCTGGGAATTCTGATAACCGATCACAATGTCCGGGAAACGCTCTCCATAACCGATCGGGCTTACATCATGTGCGAAGGGGAGATACTCAAAACCGGAACCGCCGATTTTCTGGCCTCTGATCCGGAGGCCAGGAAAATCTACTTGGGTGAGAAGTTCAGGTTAAACTGAGAGAGCAGGGTTCCCGATATATATAAAAAGGGCTTTGAAAAACCGCTCCCCGTGCTTATCTTTATGTATGGGTAAATGGGACTTAACCATCGGCAGAGTCATCCACCTATGGAAATGAAAGACTCTGAAGCGCAAGGTGTGGACGGGCGGTTCAAGAATCTATTGAGGCCGGTATGAAGCTGGACATACAAATCAGACTCAAGCAGACGCTGGCTCCGCAACTCATTCAGTCGCTTAAGCTTCTGCAAATGCCCATCCTCAGGCTGGAGCAGACGGTCAGGCACGAGCTTTCCACCAACCCGCTTCTGGAGGAAGCGGAGGCCACCGAGGATCAGGACGAGCTGGCTGCCGGATCTGAGGAAACCGAACAGGAAACCAACGATCCCGAGTTGGAGAAGATAGACTGGGAAGACTATCTCCGCGACGAGGGCGAGTATTATGCCCGGACGGAAAGGCAGGAGGAGGGAGAGAGATTGGAG
Source organism: uncultured Ignavibacteria bacterium (assembly GCA_964631815.1). Lineage (GTDB taxonomy): Bacteria > Zixibacteria > MSB-5A5 > MSB-5A5 > SM1-73 > SM23-73-3. The sequence goes on from CAZWAO010000159.1 coordinate 1,878, forward strand.
AGAACCCCTACCTCCGAGAAGACCCTGTGGGAGCATTTGGAAGATCAGCTTCATCTCAGCCGATTGAGCAAGGAGGATACCGAGACCGGCGAGTACATCATCGGGAACATCAGTGAGAACGGCTATTTAGTCTGCTCGGTGGAGGAGATAGCCAGCGCCTTGGACCGGCCGGTGGAGGAGGTTTCCCGGATAGTATCGCTCATTCAGAGCTTTGATCCGCCGGGAGTGGGGGCGCGGGATTTGAGGGAGTCCCTCTTGATCCAGCTCAAGGAAAGGGACTTTGAAGACACCCTGGCCTACCGCATAGTGAGGGATCATCTGAGCGAGTTGGAGAAGAAAAGCTACACCCAGCTTTCCAAAACCCTGGGGGTGGGCTTCGAGGAGGTCCAGGCGGCCATGGAATTCATAAAAACCTTAAATCCCACTCCGGCCATGGGCAGTTTCACCCGGGCGGCCACCCCGGTGGTGCCGGATCTGATCGTGGAGAAAATCGGGGAGCAGTTCGTCGTGTTCCACAACGACAAGAACGTGCCCCGGCTGAGAATCAATCACGCTTATCGGACGCTGATGAAGAAGGGATCCTTCCCTTCGAAGGAGACCAAGGACTACCTGCAGGAGAAGCTGGAAAAGGCCCGCTGGCTTCTGAACGCCATAAACCAAAGGCGCGGCACCATGATCCGGGTAATGCAGAAGATCGTGGAGGAGCAGAACGGCTTCTTCGAACACGGTCCCTCCGAGCTCAAGCCGCTCACCATGGAGGACATCGCCGAAAGGGTGGGGATGAACGTGGCCACCATCTCCCGGGTCTCCAACGGCAAGTACGTCCAAACCCCGCATGGGGTGTTCGAAATCAAGTATTTCTTCAACACCGGCGTCCCCAAAGAGAACGGTGATGAGGTCTCCAAGCGTCACGTAAGACAGCTCATCGCCGAGTTCATCCGGGACGAGGACCCCGCCACTCCCTTGTCCGACCAGCAGATCTACGGGCTTCTGAAGGAGGAGGGAATAAACATCGCCCGCCGGACGGTGAGCAAGTACCGCGAAGAGTTGAAGATCATGCCCGCCCGTTTTCGCAAGAGGATTGTCAAGACGCAGACCAAAAGCTCCGAGGAGCAGACGGTGGAGGCCCCGTCGGCCGACCCGGCCTGACGATGATCTCGACTGAAAACCACACGGCAGTCTCTCCGCGCACTCTCATCGCCGGTCAAAGGCATTCCAAGGAGGGGAAAGATCCCAGCCCAGCTCAAGCCTCGATTTGCCGAACCACACCCCCATCGCAGAGAAAGTTGCATCACCGGGGGGCGGTCCCTTTTCCCACAAGCAGGTCTGCTTTCACTTATCCCGCCCTTCCGGAGGAGAAGGTCGCAATTCAAAGCAAGTGCGCAGTCTGTCACCCGGTTAAATCCGGCGCTCTTTTGCTTTTTTTCAACTTCCGGGCTTTCAAACGAGTATCCGATAGCTGAAAGGAGCCTGACATGCAGATCAGAACCACTGCTCGTCATTTCGATCTGACTGACGATTTGAGGGACTTCGCAGAGAAACACGTCCAGAGGTTGTCCAGGTATTTCGATCACATCATCGACTCCCACCTGATTCTGGAAACGGAGAAATCGAGAAAGACTGCGGAGTTGAAGCTCCAGGTCTACGGCACAGTTCTGACCAGCAAGCACAAGTCTTTCGACATGTACGATTCGGTGGAGAAGGTCATCGACAAGATGGAGGGGCAGCTCAAGCGGTATAAAGGCAAGCTCAAAGACAAGAAGGTCAAGAAAGCCCAAAAGACTTCCCAGCTGGAAAGGGAAACCCAGGCCCGCGCAGGCGAGGAGGAGGAGATGGAGGAGGCCTAAAGACCGGCGGGAGACTCCAGCCCGACAAGAGGAACGTATCCCGTGGACGATATAACCGTCGAAAGACTCTATAGCGAAAAGCAGAAGGCCCTGGAGCTCACCCTGCTGACCAGCGAGGAGGGGCTCAAAAGGAGCATACCCGGCAGCGAGATTCACCGGCCCGGGCTGGCCCTGGCCGGCTACGTGGAGCGATTCGCCAACCAGCGCACCCAGGTTCTGGGAGAAACCGAGATGACCTTCCTCTCCTCCCAGGATCAGCAGGGAAGGAAGAAGGCGGTGAACAACATCTTCCGCTTCGACCTGCCCTGTTTGATAATCACCAAGGGTTTGACCCCGCCGCAGGAGCTTCTGGAGGCGGCCGAGCGAAAAGGGGTGCCGGTGTTCTCCACCCGGCTTTCCACGGTGGAGTTCATCAACCGCTTGAGCGTCTATCTGGACAATCTCTTCTCGCCCCATACCACCATCCACGGCACCTTAGTGGACGTCTACGGCGTGGGGCTTTTGTATACCGGAAAAAGCGGCGTGGGCAAAAGCGAATGCGCCCTGGATCTGGTGGAGAGGGGTCACCGGCTGGTGGCGGACGACGTGGTGAAAATCATGCGCCGGGCGCCCCAGGTTCTGGTGGGAACCAGCGACGAGCTGCTGCGGCATCACATGGAGGTCCGGGGCATGGGCATCATAGACATCGAGAAGCTCTTCGGCATCCGGGCCATCCGACTGCAAAAACGCATAGAGGTACAGGTCAATCTGGTGCACTGGGACGATCGATCGGAGTTCGAAAGGCTGGGCATAGAAGACACCTACATCACCCTCTTGGGGGTGGAGATTCCGGTGGTGACCATACCCGTATCCCCCGGCAAGGACATCACCGTCATCTCCGAGGTGATAGCCATGAATTACATGCTCAAGGTCTACGGGCACGACAGCGCCAAGGAGTTCTCCCGCAGGCTCTCCGACGAGATCTACCGCAAGAAGGCGGTGGGCGACTTTCTGGAGAGCGACTTCGAATAGTCGCCTCGACACCTCCCGGTGGGTATCGGGCTGGGTTGGACCGCAGGTTACGATCAAAAGAGGAATTTCCGTGGTCGGTTGCATACTCCTAACCCATGGAGACCTTGGCTCGGGGCTGAAGGACACCTTGGAAGGCATAATGGGCCGGCAGAAAGGGCTGGCGGTCATCTCCAATGTGGGCTTGGGAAAGGAGGAGTTGATTTCGGCTTTGCAGCAGTGTTCCATCGACCAAAGCTGTGAGGACGGGGTGGTGATCTTCGTGGACATGTTCGGCACCAGTTGTTGGCAGACCGCCAAGAAGGTGGCCTCCAACGCCTGCGGGGGACAAAAGAAGATCGCCGTAATCACCGGGGTGAACCTGCCCATGCTGGTCAAGTTCTTCAGTCTGAGAGATTCGCTTCCCGTGGACGAGCTGGTCCCGCTGCTCAAGAAGGAGGGCGAGGCGGGCATAAGAATCGAAAGTTGATGCCGATCTTACTATATCGAGTGGACGAGAGATTGATTCACGGGCAGGTGGTGGTGGGCTGGGGCAACAGCCTGAAACTCGATCAGATTGTGCTGGCCAACGACCAGGTGGCTTCCAACAAGTGGGAGAGGGAGCTCTACTTGGCCTGCGTTCCGCCGGAGATGAAGCCGGTGATCGTAAGCGTGGATCAGGCGGCGCAGGCAATCTCGTCTGGTCGTTTCGAGCCGGAAAGAACCATGGTTCTGGTGGACTCCCCTTTCGACCTCCTGGTCTTTCTAAGACGGGGAGTGGAGATCAAATCGGTGAACGTGGGAGGAATGCACTCCAAGACCGGCCGGCAGAGGATTCTTTCCTATCTGTTCATGTCGCCGGAGGAGATAGCAGCCTTCAAGACCATCATGTCGGCGGGGGTGAAGTGCGAGTGCCGGGACGTGCCCTTAGCGGAGAAACACGATCTGGCGGCGTTGTTCGAAAAACTGGGCGTTTGATGTCTTAGACCCCAGGAGAAAAGAGAGAGGAGAAAGTGAACAGCAGGAGCGTGGAACTGAGGGTGGGCCTGGTGGTGTTGGCGGCATGCGTGGTTCTGGTTCTGGGGTTGATGTGGGTTAAGGGAATAAGGTTCGACCAGACCCGCTACCGGTACTCGGTGATCTTCCCCAACGTGGGGGCTTTGGAGGTGGGCGACGCGGTGTCCGTCTCCGGGGTTCCCAAGGGCAAGGTGGAGAAAATCGAGCTTTACCAGGGCGACGTGCTGGTCAGCGTAAATCTCACCCGGGACGTGGTTCTGAAAAAGGACGCCCGTTTCACGGTGATGAACGTGGGCCTGATGGGGGAAAGATTCGTGGCCGTCCAAACCGGACACTCCGACACGCTGCTGGACCTGTCGCAGCCCATCCACGGCTACTACGACACCGGCATCCCGGAGGTGATGGGACGGATGGGCGACATGATCGAGATGGTCAGAAGGGTGGCCGAGAGCTTAGATCGGGTGGTGGGAACCAAATCCTCCCGGGAGTCCATGCTCGAGAGCATAGAGAATCTGAGGGAGATCACCCGCAAGACCAACGATCTGCTCGACCGCAACCGGGAGCGATTCGACCAAACCATGGCGGATCTGTCGTATACCTCATCCGAGCTGAAAGGCATGGTGACGGACAACAAGGACAAGCTGGGAGAGGCGGTGGACAATTTCAGTTCCGCCTCCCAGAAGCTGGACCAGATCACCACCAGCTTGGATTCCTTGTCCACCTCGCTTAAGAACCTGACCTT
>CAZWAO010000160.1:0-6441 GCA_964631815.1 uncultured Ignavibacteria bacterium
CCCAGAAACCGACCGTGCCGTAATCCGAAAGCGTGGTAAAAGTGTCGGGAGCGGTCACATTCGGTGGAGAGTTATCGAGGAATATATAAAACATGCAATTGCCCTGAGCCCCCACATCGTCGAACACCTCCACCAATATGTACCCGCCGGGTTGGCAGTGATCCACCACGTCGTATTGCACATCTGCAAAGTACTCCGGTGTTCCCAGTCCAATCTGATTAATCAGTCTCACATCCTCCACGCCAGAGCCGGAAAAGCTGCACTGGGCGCTTTCGATAGTCCCGACCGCACTATTCGCCCAAACCGGGGCCGAATAAGTCCCGTTGCTGCTATTATACCTGTCACCCGGGCAGGTCGCGACCGGTGCCAGTGGCACGCGCCACCACAACCTCTGGCACTTCGGCAGGAAGTGCCGGGGAACGTAAGTCTCCGCGCGCGAATTAGAGAATGCCAAACGGCTCGCCGGCGGCCAAAAACAGCTGTCAATGCAAAGTCTCATGCTGTCTTGCATGTTCACTTTGAACGTCATAGTGGCAAGAAGCGTCCTGCTGCCCTCCCACCACTTCTGGTCCATGGTGCCGGTGGGCACTGCAGTGAACCAGAAATGCGAGACTTCGTTGCCCAGATCCAGCACGATGAAATCCCATTCACGTCCCGAATGCCCGTCCCAGGCCTGAGACATGTCCATCATCCGGTTGTGGATCACTGTGTCTCCGTGCTCTATAAAATGCCGAAACACACTGCGATCAATTTCAGTTGAAGGATAGAGACTGGTGTTGTTCCAGTGATAACCCAGGCTGCAGTAAGCCACTGCACCGAATGGCTCAACATCGTAGCAAAGCGGAATCACGAATCCGGCGATGGAGTCGGTTGTGGGATCGACGATGTCGTTAGTGACGTAAATGGGGAATCTGACCAACCACGGACCAGGAAAATAAAGGAAATTCTCGTCTCCTGGATAGACCTCGACATACATGGTGTCGCAGACTCCTGAGTCAATAGTATCCTGGGGACATTGCGCCGGGGCGAGACCTGCCCATCCCAGGATTAGAACCAGCGCAATCAACGCCGAGAAACAGTTCTTTATCGTCATATCTGCCTCCTCTGATTCCGCCTCTATCGGCAGCCGGGTATTCGCTCGATTACCTCTCTTCACAGCACCCAAAACAGGGCGCGGTGCCGTTTCTGAATAGAAAATTCAGCAGGAGGACCACATCACCCGCATCTCTCTCGCCATTACAGTTGGCATCGCCGCGACACAGGGGAACCGGCGGGTCTCCTCCTTTGAACAGATAGTTCAGGAGAAAAACAATGTCCGAAACGTCCAGCTCTCCCTCGCCGGTCAAATCGCCGCAGTAGGGAACCCCAACCAGGACGTTCACCTGTTGCGTGTCGACCGCTCCGCAAGCATCTGCCGCCGAGAAAGAGGCAATCCAGCTTCCCGTGTCGGACTCGGTGACGTCCCAAACCAGCTCGCCTGGATTCCCGCTGTGGTAGATGGGATAAAAAGCCGGATTTCGTCCGGGATCGGTCTGGTTCTGGATGCCGTTCCACCACGTGACCACCTCGTCCTGGTTGGAATCCAGGTCGCGCACCAATAGATTCATAGTGTAACCGGCAAGCGCACGCCGGGTGGGGGGAAGGACAAGTTCGGGTGGATCATTGCCGAAGATCACTTCAAAAGAGCAACTGGTCTCTCGTCCCACGTCATCATAAGCGGTCACTGTAACTGTACCGCCGGTTAAGCAGTGATTCGTGACCTGGTAGACCACGTCTCCCTGAACGTTCGAAGTCCCTAACCCAACCACGTTCTCCACCCAGACCGCTCCCAGACCATCGCCCGATGCTTGCACATCGACGCTCTGGATGGTTCTGGAGTACGACTGGGCTGAGAAGCCGGCGGCTGCATACTCTCCGTTTTCACTGACGGACTGATCGTCCGGACACTCTACCGAAGGCGCCGGGCCAAAAGGACTGATCGTCTCGCATACCTCCAGGAAATTTTTGGGGATATAAGTCTCAGCATTCGAGTTGGAGAAAGCAAAACGGGTTCCCGGCGGCCAGAAGCAGGTGTCTATGCACAGCTGAAGACTGTCGGAGAAATTCGTTCTAAACGTCATGGTGGCCAGCAAAGACCTGCTGCCCGGTGGCCACCTTTGGTCCTTGGTGCCGGTGGGCACTGCGGTAAACCAGAAATGCGAAATCTGGTCAACCAAATCCACCAACAAAAAATCCCATCCCCCGATTAGGTCGGCGTTCAAATCCAACATCTGGTTGTGGATCTGCACGTCCTGCATGGAAGGAAGGTGACGGAAGATACTGCGATTGTCTTGAACCTCCGGGGCGTAGGATATTATGCTGGTGTTGTTCCACCAAAGGCTCAGGCTGCAGTAATCCATCTGCCCGAAGGGCTGAACTTCATAGCATAAGGGAAGGACGAAACCCGCGATGGAATCGCTTCTGGGATCGACGACGTCATTGGTCACATACATGGGAAAGCGTACGAACCAGGGGCCGGGCAGATCAACAACCTGGTCTCCGGGATAGACCTCGATGTACAAGGTGTCCGGCACTCCTGCGTCCTGAGCCCAGGCCAAACTGATCGGCAAGATGAGCACGGTCATTCCTACGATCATTAGAATGACCCTTTTCACATCGAGCCTCCTTCCCTTTTTCAACGTCGCCTATTACCGGCCTCCGCAACACTGAGAGCAGGGCGCATTCCCGAACCTATAGAGGTAGTTGATCAGGTAGACGAAATCTCCCAAGTCCTGAGCACCGTCGCAGTTCATGTCGGCTTTGCAGACGGGATTGGGAGCAGGTCCTGCCCTGAAGAGGTAATTGGCCAGGAAGATTACGTCGCCCAGCTCCAGAATCTCGTCGTCCACCATGTTTCCGCAGTACAGGGGATTCACTATTACGGTCACCTCGCCGCCGCTTTCGACGCCGCAAGCATCCGTGGCCCAGAAGGAGCTGATCCATGTCCCGGTCTCGGGTTGGGCCACAGGCCAGGTGAAGTAGCCGGGATTTCCCGCCTGGTAGGACGGCGAGTAAGTGGGAATCCTCAGCGAATCCGGCTGATACCACAATGTGTTGAAGGAGGTTGTCACCGGATCGCCGTTCGGGTCCGATCCGGGCACCAGGAATGCCCGGGTGGCGCCTGCAACGGCTAACAGGGTATCGGGCATAGACAGGCCGGGAGGTTCGTTGCCCAATTCCACGTCGAACTGACAATGGCTTTCGTATCCGGCTTCATCCCGAGCCGTGACGGTGATGGTTCCCCCCTCGGCGCAGTGATCCACAACCTGATAGTGTATGTAACCGCCAAAAGGCGGCGGCGTAAATCCATAGTACCAGACGGAAACGTCCGTCACCCCGGTCCCCTCAAAATCTGCCGAAACCGAAGTGATGTTGTCCACGGCATCCTCGGCCTCCCAGGCTGTGCTGGAGAACAAACCGTTCTCGTGGTGAGAGGCGTTCTCAGGACACTGGGTGAAGGTGGGTGCATGCGGCCGGGGACCCAAAAGCTCGCAAACCGGAAAATGGTGTCGGGGAACGTAGAGCTCCGCCATCGAGTTACTGAACGCCAGATGATCGGAAGGCGGCCAGAAACACGAGTCAATGCACACGGTGGTGGTATCTTCCGCCTTGAAGGTCATGGTGGCCAGAAGAATCCTGCTTCCCGGCGAAAATCTTTGGTTCATGGGAACCACTGTCAGCCGGAAATGGGAGTCCCCATCCAAGTCAAGGAAGACAGAAAGACAAGGTTGCATGTAGCAATGCTCATATTGCCACATGACCCAGTTGGTCTCTCCCTCCAGGTGACGAAAGATGTCTCGCTCATTCTGGGAACCTTTCCAACACAAAAAGCAGCTGTTCCAATAGCTGCTCAGGCTGCAATAGGCAGCGGAGTTGCTGTGAGTATAACACAGGGGGATGACAAAACCGGCGATTGAATCCGTTGCCGCATCGACTACGTCACTGGTCACGCGGATGGGAAAACGGACGAGGTACGGCGGGTCGCCCGAGGGATTCTCGTCCGCCGGGTAAATGTCCACGTGCAAAGTATCGCATTCGCCTCCGTCAAACGGCTGCTCGGGGCAAGCAGCCCAGCTCTGGACACAAAAAAGAAGAACACCCAGAAGCACACAGAGTCTAATGACATTGAGCCTCATGGTTCCACCTCCTGCCGGGGGTTCGGCACTATCCTATTGCGCCTCGACGCTCATACTCAGCAATAGAAGAAACGGCCTCTTCCGAAGTGATCTCGAATGTGGGTGATTGCCTGGCTTACACCAATAAATATATCCGTTCTACTGTCGCTGTCAATAGGAAAATGCACTTACTCTGGGCGCGAATGAAGACAAATATTACCCTGTATCTTTCAAATTATGCCCTACTATGGATACAGATTAGCTGCCAATACGTGAAGGATCTAACATCCCGGCAATGGACTTGGGACAGACCACACCCCGGCCATGCGGTTGACCGTTAATCGATTATAGGGAGGCTGGATGAGAGGTGCTGGAGTTGTGGATTCAGTACTGCTCACATTCCGTGGACGAAAGGGCATTCCTCAATACAAAAGACTCGGTTATCCGGAAGCGCAGATCAAACCGCCGGGCTGTTAATGCGCACATCCGAACTGGGGGGAGGGGCCTCCCCTGAAGAGGAAATTGATGAGGTAGATTGCGTCTCCCAAATCCACCACACAGTCGGCATTGGGATCGGCCGACTCCATGGTGCACGGCTCAGGGCCGTTCTTGTACAGGTAGTTGAGCAGGAAAACCACGTCTCCCAAATCCACCAGGCTGTCGGCGTTGGCATTTCCCGGGATAGACCCCAGCAGGTCTGCCTTGCCGGGCTGGCTTCGAAAAGGCACCAGGTCTCCCAAAGGAGAGGAAAGATTCCCGGTGAAATCGAAGGCCACCGTCCGGTCGGCAACCGTATCGGATATGCAGCCGGCATCTATGCCGAAAGAGAAAAACGGAATGTAGCCGCAGGCTTTTCCGCCTGAGGCGGATGCGCCTATGGCGCAAGCCTGCGCTTAGGTTGCATGGGGACTTTGTAGTTCCCATGCCTTGACTGATCCAGAGGATGCATCGCGTCGGGATAACAATATCCCGACGCAACGAGAGGGGCTGTTCTTCCCTCCCTTGATGGGAGGGAATACAAGGGAGGGTGATAGGCTGGGTGGTCCGGCCCGCTCGTCGGGCCGGGTCTATCATGGTCGGTCACCGGGATTCAATCCCGGCGACCTCAAGCTGGGGGAGGAAGCAGTACTTCCCTCCCTTGGTATGAACCATCTGGTTCATACCTTGACGGGAGAGAATACAAGGGAGGGTGAAAGGAATCGTTTTTCCCGCACAGAAGCCTCGTACGCCTATCAAGAACCGAGGAGTCGTCTATTTACGGGCCACGATAAGGGTCCAACCGTGAGACAAAGCTTTCTCCGACAGGGACTGAAATCCGGCTTGCGTCAGCAGGGCTTTAACCTGATTGGCGGTGCGTAAGTTGGAATCCGACTTGTCCAGCGATCCCAAAAACCCCCAGTGCAGGCGTGCCGCAGGCGCCACACCTTCTGCCGGAGCGAACAGGCCCACAATTGCCAATCGTCCCTCTGGGTTCAAAGCGGCGCGTGCCTTGCTGAACACCGATTGCTTATAGTTGCCCACGTCGCATTGCAGAACCATATCGAACCCAGCGGGCAATTCGTCCTGAAGAAAATCAGCGGCATGATAGGTGATTCGGTCGCCCACAGGATGCTCCGCTGCAATCTCACGCCCCACTACGCAGACGTTCTCGATGTCGACGACCATGCAGGTCAGGTTAGGATATTTACGCAATAGGGCCAACGACATCACGCCCGAACCGCCGCCCAGATCCATCAACCTTCTAACTCCGGACATGTCTAGGGCAGTGGTCACCTCCTCCGCAAACTCCTGGTGGAGCTCGTACAGCATAAGGGTGAATTCCCTTGCCCTCTGTGGGCTCTTAATCATCTGGGCAACATAGTCCGGCGGGGTCAATCCTTGAGCTTCCCAGGTTGAGCCGGCCTTGTTAAGGTGGAGGGCCAGGTCGCGAACTGCCGGGAGTCGCTCTCGCGCTTCCCGTGCAGAAAACGCCCAGGATTCCTGACTGTACGAGTCCAGAATAGCCGTTCTTGCCGTGGACGACGGTGCATAGCCACGGGAAGTTTTCTCCAAAAACCCGGAGTGTTCCAGAAGCTGGAGCCAAAAGTTGCACCTGTTTTGGGGAATTCTCAATGCTTTTGCCACGCCTGTCGCATCTAACGGTTGTTCGGCGAGCAGCCAGAAAAGCCCCAGTTCCATGGCCGCCCCCACTGCCAGCGGGGTGGTATACGACCACAAAAAGTCAAACATTTCCTCTTTGGTGGTTGGCTTCATCTGATCCTCTCTCTTTGGTTCATTTACTCAGTTA
>CAZWAO010000161.1:0-6351 GCA_964631815.1 uncultured Ignavibacteria bacterium
CGGGCCTTCTCCAGGCCCTGCTTCAGATCCTCTATCAGGTCCTGGGCATCCTCGATGCCGCAGGAAAGTCGAATCATGCCGTCGGTCACATCCGCCCTTTTCAGCTCGCTTTCGTCAAAACCGTAATGCGAGGTCAAAACCGGAAGGCTGGCCAAGGACTCCACCCCGCCCAAGCTGGTGGCATTGGCGAACAGGTGAAGACCGTCTATCACCTTGGTGGCAGATTCCAACCCGCCCTGGACCTCGAAGCACACCATTCCGGTAAAACCCCTCATCTGGTTCTTGGCCAGCTCGTGCTGAGCGAAAGCCGGGAGTCCGGGGTAGAAGACCCGGCTGACTTTCGGATGCTCCGAGAGGTACCGGGCCACCTGCAGGGCGTTCTCGTTCTGCCGCTCTACTCTGATGGCCAAAGTCTTCAGCCCGCGAAGCAGCAGAAACGCTCCCAGAGGATCGATGCAGCCGCCCAGGAGTTTCATGGTCTCCACTGCCCGGTCGATGACCTTCTGGGGACCGATGATCGCTCCCGCCACTAAGTCGCTGTGTCCAGCCAGGTATTTGGTGGCGCTGTGGATCACAAAGTTCGCCCCCAAGGCCAGGGGGCTCTGATTATAGGGTGTGGCGAAGGTGTTGTCCACTGCCAAGGGCACTTTACCCGCCTGGGCGATTGTCGCCAACTTTTTAATGTCCACTATCTTCAGATTGGGGTTGGTGGGCGTCTCGCAGAAGATCAAGCGGGTATTCGGGTTGAGCAGCTTGGATGCGTCTTCTATTCTGTCCGGATTGACGAAATGGACTTTGATGCCCATCCGGGAGAAAACGTCTTTGAACAGATGGAAAGTCCCGCCGTAAACCGGCTCGGTGCTGATTATCTCCTGGCCTGCGGAGACCAAAGTCAAGGCCAAAGTGGAGACCGCCGCCATACCCGAGGAGACCAGCACGGCCGCCTCTCCTCCCTCCAAAGCGGCCATCTTCTTTTCCACGATTCTCAAGGTGGGGTTTCCGTAACGGGTATAAAGATACTTGGAGGCATCTCCTTTTTGAAACTCCACCACTTCGGCGCTGTTCCTGAAGACGAAAGTCGAGGTTTGATATATGGGAGCGGTCACCGCTCCTTCGGAAAAACGCTCCTCCTCGCCCGCGTGAATGGTCAGGGTGGGAAACCTGTATTTTTTTTCCATGCCTGTTTCCTTCCGGTTTCGATTATCCTCGGCCGTCAATCTCCCAGCAGAGGCTGCAAAGTCTCCTCCATCTCCTGCTCTTCGAAGGAGCCGTCGAACTTCTTGCGGATTTCTCCCTTTCCGTCAAAAACCAGTGTGGTGGGCAAGCCCTTGAAATTCTTCAGTTGGCCCAAGGTCTCTTGGTCGCCCAACAAAACGGTGTATTTAATCTGATTCTCCTTCACAAACGGCGCCACCAAATCCAGACTATCCTTGTCCAAAGCTATCCCCACTATCTCCAGACCATCCGTCTTGTATTTCTCGTAGAGATCATTCAGCTTTGTTATCTCGCTCAGGCAGGGAGGACACCAGGTGGCCCAGAAGTTCAAAACTAATATTCGCCCGCTGTAATCATTCAGGCTGTGAACCTTTCCGTCCAGATCGGGAAGACTGAATTCGAATTCGTGATTGGGAATGCCCGGGTTGGGATCACCGGCGCATTGCCAAAAGATTAAAACCAGGCACAACAGGATCAAAAGGTGAGATGTTTTCACTTGTGCGACTCAGATCCGATCGAATCGTTTGAAGCCATGGACCGGCGGATACTCTCCGCAGTTTAACCTAAGAAACGCTCATTTGAGCTATCAGGCAAGCGGAAAGTTGGGATTTTTGGAGACGGCGACTTAACTTCAAAGCAAGGAGAAGATTACAGACCAGCCCATCCCGGGCTTCGATGAGTCAAGCGCTAAAATCCGCTCTCGGAGGAGTTAATATATCTTCTCCGGGTCGAAGTCCACCAGAACGAAACCTTGGTCCTGCAGGCTCCCGACGATCTCGCCCAGGTGATCGTAGGTTACCTCCGGAAATTCGTGGAAGATCAGAATGGCGGGATAGGAGTGAAGCTGGGGGTTCTCTTTTGTATTCCAGCCCTCGAGGATTTCGGTCGCCTTTTTCATCACCATTCCCACGTTCTCGGCACGAAAGTCGAAGGTCAGTTCGCCGCCGCAGATTCGGGTATGCAGTCTGTCGAGCTCCATCCTAAGCCGCGGCTTTACCTCCCGATACCGGTTGCGGATGATCCTCTCCGGCTTCTTTCCCGTCGCCAGATAGATTTCCTTCTCCCATGCCAGGATTTCTTGTTTTAATCCCTCGGTAACCACGGTGGTCAGGTCCTGATGTTCTAAGGAAAGCGCCCGGTCAAACTCGAAGTGCCCGTTTTCGTCCACGAATCGGGCCAGCTCGGGAAATTTACGAATCTTCTCCGTCACCTGAAAGAACGCCGCTTTCACCGGCTCACCGTCGCAGTAGAGCTTGCTCAAAGCTCTGATGATCTTCTCCGTCTTGTCCGGAAGCGGACCATCGTCAAAAGTCAGGGCGAACCTGGTCTCCAGCACGGTGAGAAACAAAGAGTCCCGGTAGGTCTGTTCGGATTTTTCCGGAAAGAACTCCGCTAAGATTCGGACATCGTTGGTCGTCCGACTCCCCCTTATGCCTTCTACCTTCAACTCAGCATAAAGAGGCAACTTCGTCCTCTGCGAAAAGGCGGAGGGGATAAGCTCGTCGTAGGTAGTGTCAGTCGTCTTAAGCCAGATTTTGACGTTGTCGGGAAAGATGAGCCTCCACCTGCCTTCAACAGCAGGCCCGGAGACCAAAAGGTCTAAGTCTTTCAGATCGGGATCGTCGTATCGTATCCGGTTGCCCTGCTGGAAGTCCGGCTGACAGTCTGGCAGCGGGCGGCCTTCTTCGTTCTGGTTCTGCTCGTCAAAGTCGGCGTTGATTCTCAACACCATCCCCTGATCCTCTTCATTCTCCGTCAATCCGTGTGCTTTTAGATCTATACTAAACCCTGGATTCTCGCTGGCGGAACTCTGGCCCGATGATTTTGACGCGGAGGGAAAGGCAAAGATCCAAAGAAGGAAAAGAAATGCAAGAAGGACCTGGACTGGCGGAATTTTCGAGAACAAGGGGATTTTCAACTTGATTATGCTCTGATGCCGGCGTTGGATTTCAGGATTTCGGCTTCTCGCCGTCTGGATAGGCGTCGGCCAGAATCTGAACGGTGTTTTTCACGCCCCTTTTGTCCTTCCTTTGCAGGAAGGTCTCCTCGAAGCGCATCATGCATCCGGGACAGCCGGTGACCAAAAAGTCGGCGCCCGTGGATTCCATGTTGTTCAGCTTCTTCTGCATGATCGCCTTGGAGATCGGATAATACTTCAGATGGAACGACCCGCCGCCGCCGCAACACCGGTCCGGTTCCTTCATCTCCACGAACTTGACCCCGGGAATTTCCTTGAGGATCTTGCGCGGCTCCGACTTGATCCCCTGTCCCCGGTTGAGATGGCAGGAATCGTGATAGGTGATGGTGATCTCTCCATCCGGGGAACGGAAATCCTTCTTCATGTCGATCACCTTGGTCAGAAACTCGGAGATGTCGTACACCGGGATGTCCCAATCCACACCCAAAAGCTCTTTGTATTCCTTCCTCAGGGTCAGTCCGCAGGAACCACAGTTGACCACGATACAGTCCACCTTGGCGTCCTTGAAGAGCTTCAGGTTCTTTAAGGCGTGCTTCCTTCCGGTCTCAAAGTCGCCGGAGTTATAGATGGAGGTGCCGCAGCAAACCTGTTTCATGGGGGTCACCACCTCTATGTCGTTGTGGGTGAGCACCTTAATCATGGCTTCGCCCGCCTCGGGATAAACCATATTGGTTCCGCATCCGAAAAAGTAGCCCACCCTCATCTTGGGATTCTTCACCTTGGCCACTTCGGGGATTCTCTTCCGCAGCGGTTTCTTGGCTATCTTCGGATAAATCCTCTCCTTCCATCCTTGGGGGAATGGCAGGAACAATGTCAGGGGGTTTTTCGCCGGCAGTATCTTGTTGGCGATGGTGCCGGCGAAGACCGCCCATCTTCCCAAAGGAGGCAGCAGCCGTCCCCTTTTCATCAGATGACGGAAGATCAGCTTCTCTAAAAAAGTGAACTTGCCCGCCTGCACCAGGTCCGCCCTGGCGCACAGAACTAAATCGTCTATCTTCACCCCGGAGGGACAGCCTTCCACGCAGGATTTGCAATTGAGGCAGGTGTTTATCTTCTTACGAAAGACTTCGGAAAGCTCCAGCTCTCCCTTGTTGACCTTGTCTATCAAAGCCAACCGACCCCGGGGCGCAGCCGGCTCGTACCTGGTCTCCTGGTATATAGGGCAGACCGACAGGCAGGTGCCGCATTTGAGGCACTTCTTGAGTTGATCCTCTCTGGTGGCTATGTTGGTATCAGGACTTGACATGTCTTGTTTTCCTTTCACCTATGATAATACGGCGTTTGTCCAATATAATTGAGAACCCGCGCTTGTCAAGCCATAAGCCGTGGGGGGGGAGGAGTTACCGAGATCAGGCCGCCTCATCCCACTGGCTCTGTCTGCCGATAGATGCTATTGAGGACATTGTGTATCCAAAGTCTCACGGGGAAGAGGTAGGGCAGGGTATCATGGAAGAATCCAGAAACCGTTTCTCTCGCCCCCAATAGCATCTGACCAACCCCCTGGCTGCCGGGTCACGTATATGTGTCTGTGTTCCCAGGCCGCTGAGGCAACTTTTGGCTTGATATTGCCGCGTTTTTTGTTAACTTGGGGCTTTGCCGAAGCGGACGTGGTGAAACTGGTATACACGACAGCCTTAGGAGCTGTTGGTCGCAAGACCGTGGGAGTTCGAGTCTCCCCGTCCGCAGTTCAGAGAGATAACCATAGGTAAGCCCGTTCAGAAAAAGGAGCTGTTTTGGCCGAATCCGAGAAAGAAGAGAGGAAACTCACAGTAGACGTGAAACCGGGCCAGGGTTGGAAAAGGACCCTGGAGATCGAAGTGCCCAAAGAGACCGTGGATCAGGAGTTCGAGGCCACCTACCAGAAGTACAAGGACCAGGCCAAGATCCCCGGCTTCAGGAAGGGCAAGGCGCCCATGGATATGATCAAGAGGCGCTTTAAGGATGCCATTCAAAACGACGTTCTGGAAAACCTGGTGCCCCGGGCCTACGAGGAAGCGGTGGAGGAAACCAAGCTCTCTCCCATCTCCATGCCCCGGGTAACCGACATCAAGTTCGAGCCGGGAGCCGCACTCACGTTCAAGGCCGAAATCGAAGTCCAGCCCGAAGTGGAGGTAAAGGACTACAAGGGATTGCAGGTGACCAGAAGGGTGAGGAAGATAACCGGCGAGGAGGTGGACAAGTCGCTGGATAAGCTAAGAGAGGAGTTCGCCGAACTGCGGCCGGTTGAGAGAGAGGCCAAGTTTTTCGACCATCTGGTGGTGGACTTGGTCAAGGACCAGGATGGGAAAAAGGACAGCCTGCAGAACCACCAGATAGTTTTGGACCCGCACAACATGATCCGGGAATTCCAGGATGCGCTGGTCAAAGTCAAATCCGGCGATATCCGGGAATTCGAGGTGGACTATCCCGCCGACTTTCACAACAAGAAGCTGGCCGGAAAGAAGGTCATGTACAAAATCGACGTCAAGGAAGTGAAGGAGAAAGTCCTGCCCCAGGCCGACGACGAGTTCGCCAAGACCGCCGGGGGATTCAAGTCGTTGGATGAATTGAAGGCCAAGATCGAGGAGGGTTTGTCCGAAAAGGCGGCCAGAGACAGCGAGGCCGAGCTGAAAAACGCCCTGGTCAACCAGCTTCTGAAACGCAATCCCTTCGAGGTGCCGGATGCCTTGATCGAGTATTACATGGAGACTTTGATCAAGGACTTAAGATCCAAATACAAGACCGTGGACGAAGCCAAAATCCGGCACGATTACCACGACATCGCGGTAGGCCACATAAAGTGGGACCTGCTTTTCCATCAGATCGCCGAAAAGGAGAAAATCCAGGCCGAGCAAAAACAGATAGATGACTGGATCGAGGCCTTTGCCCGCGATTACCACATGAAGCTCGAGGACGCCAAAAAGCTGGTGGAAAATCCCTCGCAGATCAAGAGGATCAAAGAGGACCTTTTGGAAAGGAACGTGCTGGACTTCCTTTTGGAGAACGCGCAGGTCAAAGAGGAAGCCTTCGTGCCCCAAAGCCCGATAATAAAGCCGGGAGAGGTAGAGACCGGCAAACAGTCGGATGAAAGGTAACTTGAGATTGCAGCGCACGGCCAGGTAAAAAAGGGAAAGGAGAAGACATGACCTTGGTTCCCTATGTGATAGAGCAGACCGGAA
>CAZWAO010000162.1:0-6230 GCA_964631815.1 uncultured Ignavibacteria bacterium
TCTCGAAGGAGTTGAACAAATCCAGATACTGCTCCAGATGGCGGGTCATCAGGAAGTTCTCCTTCACCGTCTGCTTGGCTTTCTCGCCCATCCGCCTTCGCAGATTCTCGTCCTTCAGCAGCCGGAGAATCCTATCCTCCGTTTCTTTGACCGAAGAGACTAAAAAGCCGTTTACGCCGTCCTGAATCTGGTGGCGTATCCCCCCCACGTTTCCCCCCACCACCGCCTTTCCCTTCCACATGGCTTCCGCCACGGTCAGACCAAAGCCTTCCCGGATCGACTTTTGAACCACTACGTCGGCGCGCCGCTGCAGGGCGTTTACCAGCGCCGAATCCTGATGGCTGAGCACGATGGTGCGTTCATCCCGGGAGCGCAGCAGCGACTCGTATACGTTGCCGCCCTCGGGATCGTCCGTGGCCACGTTTCCCAGAAGAACCAGGGTGCAGTCCACTTGTTTGCGAACCTGGTGGAAGGCCTGTATCACTCCCTTGGGGTCCTTCCAACGGTCGAAGCGAGAGATCTGCGCCACCAGGGGCAGGTCAGTGGGAATGCCGTAGTGGTGCAAACGTTCTTCCACCTCCTTGGGTGTCAGCTCCTTGTTCTTGGTGGTGAAGGGATCGATGGACGGCATGAAAAATACCTGCGGCGTATTGAGTTGTTGCCTGTACTCCTCCAGGCTGAGGATCACCGCATCGTACATCTCGACAAAGGGCGCCAGATAGTTCCACAATTCCGGGTGCGGGTTGGTCAAATCCACGTGGCAACGCCAGATCCAGGGTCCTCGCTTGCGGAAGAATTTGATCAGGGGCAAAGGCTGGGGGTCATGGACTATCACCAGGTCGTGATACAAATGATTTCTGATCGCGTTCTCCTCGATGATGCGGTCGTAGACCTCCATTTTACGCTTGGTCATGTGGATGGTGCCCCCTTGCAGAGCGTTGTGCATCTTCTTGGTGATGCTGAAGAAATCGGGGGCTCCCTGGATCACTCTCCAGCCGGTCTTGATTCCCAGGCCGTTCATCAGAAGAGTCATGGACGAAAGCAGCTCGGCCACTCCACCGCCGTAATAGGTGGAATTCACATTGACCAGGTGCAGACTCTTGAGCGGCTCGGCCTTCTTCTTGATTCGCTCCACCGTTTCGGCGCCCACCAGTTTCTCGTAGTGCTCCACTCGGGTACCTGGAAAAGGTCTGGTCATCTGATTCCTCCCGGAGATTGTTTTCTCAGTTTGGTTACCTGTTGTTTCATGCAGAATGAAAGGATGATACACCCTCCTCTTTCGGGGGAAACGATTCGAGTCGGTCAAATGTGGGCTAAACGAATTCGCCCCGGGCCACCATTTGCACCTGTCCCCCTACCATCACGCTGATCTCCTCTGCCTTTACTTCGGCTTTGAGGTGAAGCAGCGAGGGTCTGTTGATCTGGTGGCCCTGCTCGACGTCCAGTTCTATCCGGTCTTTGCCGAAATAGCGGTGTTTCACCAGATATCCGGCCAGACATCCGTTGGCAGAACCCGTGGCCGGGTCCTCCGGCACGCCGTAGTAATCGGCAAAGACGCGAACCGTCAGATGGTTATCGGCACTTTTGGTCTCCGGGCAGAAGATGAGTATGGCCTTGGCCTGGGTACTCTCTATCAGCTCGAAAAACCGATCCCGGTTGATGTTCGCTCGTTTCACCGCGCTCAAAGTCTTCAGCGGGACCATGAAGAAAGGTGTGCCGGTGGAGACCTCCTGGATGGGATATCTGTCGTCGATGTCGGCCGGGTCGATATTCAGCACTTGTGAGATGGTCTGTTTGTCGAAGGTCGCGCCGAAGGTGGGGTTGATCTGTTTCATCCAAAGATAGTCCACGTCCTTCCCCTGGTACTTGAAATTCACCGGGATTTGTCCCACCTTCAGGTTCAGAACCACTTTCTCCACCGGCTGTCCGATGATCTCCTGCTGGATGATGAAAGCGGTTCCCAGAGTAGGGTGGCCGGCAAAGGGTATCTCGTGCTCGGGCGTGAAGATGCGAACGTCATAGCCGCCTTCCCGCTTCTCGTCCGACATGATGAAGGTGGTTTCGGAGAAGTGCATCTCCCGGGCGAGGGTCTGCATGTCGTCATCGGAGAGGTCTTTGGTTTTCCGGAAGACCGCCAGTTGATTGCCCGCATACTTCTGCTCGGCGAAAACATCCACAATGTAGAGTTCGTGTCTGTTCATCTTGATGGCCTCCGTTTTTGTCTACAACCGGTTACAAACGGTATCTTTCCGCAATCCTGATTTTTCCGTTTGGATAGAATTTCACCATGCAGAGGTTGTGGATTCTCTGCTTGAAAGCGATTTTCGATCCCTCGAATTCCCTCCAAGCCTCCTCAAACTTGTCTTTTGTCAAGTCCTCCATCGCCAGGGTGATGTGAGGAATCCAATTCTTCGGAGCATAAAGTTTCAACAGATCCCGACATTGAGTCTCCAGAACTCGGTGAACCTGTCTGTGTATCGCGGCCAACTCCCGTGTTTTTCTGAGTGCCAGATAAATCACGTCTTTACGGAAGTGTCTGGCTCCATCCACCTCGATCTCAAACGGTCCGATCTGAGCAGCCAGCTTCCGAAACTCGGCCTTAAGCCCCTTGATGTCGGAAGTCCTGGCGATCTGATAGGTGAAATGAGGATGGCTGTAAGCCTGGATGGCTCTGGAGTTATATTTCCTCTCGAACAAGGCCCAGAGCTTCTTGACGTCCCGGTATGGCTGGCCCTCCAGGTTGGATACGATTCCGATCATATCAGCAGGCATCTTACAGATACTCCAGTTGAGGAACTTATGTGAGAAGATCGATCAGCCAAAGCTATCGGCTCCGTACACAAACAAAACGTCATCATCGCCGGCTTGCCTGGCACCGGTGGATTCATAAAGACCAACAGCGGCGGTGTTGGATTTGTTGGTGAGAACCCAAATCTTCATCACGTTCAGGTCGTGACCAATCCGCTTCAACTCATTCACCATCTTGGTCCCCAAACCGTGCCTTCGGTGAATGGGCGAAACTATGATTTCATAGAAGAGGATCATGGTCTGATTCCGATCCACCCGGTCCAGAAGGTAAGCCAGGGCGAAGCCGACCGGAGAATGATCTTCCAGAGCCAGGATAAGAATGTTTTTGTCTTCTTCCAGGAAATCTCGCAAATAGTCGGCAGTCACATTTTTATGATCCCGCTCAGGTGCAGGTTTCAGGGCATTGATTGCTCTTTTTGCAAGCTCTGTATCTTTGGGCTTCAGCCTTTTCACCTCGATCATAGCGATCTCTCCGGATCGACTTCTTGCATCCCACTCCCCTTGCGGCAAAGAACATCGCTTAGGTTGATTTGGCAGCCTTAAGCGAGAACATCAGAGGGATGGTTTCCTTTCCCTCCTTGAATCTCCACCAGCCGTCTGTGTCTTTTTCCATGAACGGGAAAAAATCCCAATTCAGATAGGGGAACTCGTGCAGGAAGTCGATTCTCAGGCCCGCCGAGATGAGCGAGTTTACTATGTCGGAAAGCGAATGAGTCCACTCGTAAGTTGGATTGCTTACTTGGGCCTCTTTATCCGCATAGGTTCCTTCCGGCACCCATTTGGTGGGCTGGGGTGAATGGAAATAGGAATAACGCGCCTTCAACTCTTTTGTATTTCTTTCGTTCTCGAAGACATCGGCGACCGGATGCGACTCGACTATGTAGAAGAATCCTCCCGGCTTCAAGTAGCGGGCGATGATCTTGGCCCATTCCAGAAGGTCCGGAAGCCAGCACAGAACGCCGTTGGAGGTGAACACGACGTCGAACTTTTCTTTCAACACCTTGGGCAGATCATAAATGTCGCTGCAAATGAAATCGGCATCAATACCCAGCTCTTGGCTCAATGATTTTGCCAGATCGATGGCCTTATCGGAGAAATCGACTCCGGTCACCTTGGCACCCAGCCTGGCCCAGGACATGGTGTCCAATCCGAAGTGACACTGTAGATGAAGAAGACTCTTTCCCGACACGTCTCCCACCTCCCCGCGCTCCAAAGGAGAGAGCCTGTTCGCGCCCCTCTTGAATCCCTCGATATCATACAACTTCGATTTCTCGTGGATGGGGGTGACCTCATTCCAGTGTTTGAGATTCTCTCTGGTGAATCTATTCATGGTGAATCCTTCTTGGCGGGCCAACTTCCTACGACAACGTTTGTCGATACGAATCTTCCAGGTGTGGCTGAAAGCCAGCTCCAACACTTCCACCGCATAATATCCCGCCGCTCCTGGAATGTCAATTCAATTCCGGCCCCACAGGGTCTTCCTGCCTTCGGTGAGAACAGACAGGAATGTCTGTTCCACCGATTCAAGGTTGGCAGTATTATGGTAGGTCAGACATGCTTGTTTGATGAATGGGAGAACAGCCCGACGATCCTTCGAAGAAATGCGCTTAAGGGATTCAATCAGATGTGAAACCAACCCCTCACCGGGGTTCGATATCGCCGGTTTCATAAATCGTAGGGACAGGGCTCGTCCCTGTCCGCGGACAGCCACAGGGACCGTCCCTACGGTTTAATTGTCTGCCTCGCCAAGCTGGAAAAGAAGATCCTCCATGCTTATCCACACGGTGGGGAGCTTTATCATATACCCGGTGGGTTGGTCCTTGCTGGTTACTGTGGCGGCCACCTTGTACTGGTTTTCTTTCAGGGAATTGGCGTCCAACTCGAGCATCAGCTCGGCATCCGGGTCGGCCGAGGACCGGACCGGAATTTTCTCTCCCGGTTGCAGCGGGTGGAACCTCGCTACGTTCTCGCGGGCTTTGTCCCGAAAGGTGACGCCCTCCACATATTTGCTCTCCACGAATCCGCCGATGTTTTTGGGCGATTCGACCTCGCACCATCCGTTCCACACCGCCACTATGTCGACTTCTCTCCCCTTATCCAGCCTTGCCACCACCGGCGAGAAATTGGCTCCCAGATCGCCGCATGATGGGTAAACGGGAGCAGCGTCCTTCGAAATGGTTCCCCGGGTGATTTGGTAATGCCTGACCCGGTTGGTACTTTTGTCTATGCGGAACATCCCCTTGTCGGTACCCACCCAGTACTCCTTGTCGTCCTGCGCAAATTGAAAGATCGCCAGAGGCTCATCCGGCAAGGGCAGCCCTTTCCAATGGGTGAAAGTAACAGACCCGGGATCAAATGCTACGAACCCGGCAGCGGGTCTGGCATTACCTTCATACGCATACTTGGCTGTGGGGAATACCACCAGCGACTTGTGCACAAAGCCCCCGGTGACCGTTCCTTTGAAGATGTCACTTCCGTAGAATTGAAACCTTCTTTGACTGACATCAAAGACTGCTATTCCATCGGTGTTGGTGGTTGTCACGGATAGGCCCAGATCGTACGGCATGTATATCTTGTTCTGAAACAGTACCGGGTGACCGAAGATGGGCTGCAAAGTCCTAGACACGGGCTGAGGGCCTGCCGGTTGCGGAATCATTTGCGGGGAAGGTACGTAAACCGTCGTGCCGGTCTCCTCCGTCACTATCACGGAGTCACGATGAATCCGATAGCTTGCTCCGCCGACACTCAATATGAATCCTCTATGAGGGCTCCCTTTCCTCGTGGCGGTCTGCCGAAGGGAACCGTCGTGTCGATTAAACGCCAGCGTGCCTACGTTGTAGAATGTGACGTACACTGAATCGCCCTCGGCCTCAATGGCCTTCACCTGACCGTAGCGCGAACCGAACTGCATGAGACCGGGGTAGTTGGTCCACGTCCCCAGGCGGCGGTCAAACACGAACAGCCCGAATGCATTCGTGCCCCAAGAGGCATCGCTGCCACAGAAGACGTAGTTTGAGTCGAGATAGACATGCTGTATCAGCAGTTCACTGATGGGGTGTTTGCTCTCCCCCCAGGAGAAGCACTCCACAGGTTTCAAAGCAAACAAGACAATACCGCACAATAGGAGTGCCTTTGCTGCCCGGAGTTTACGTCGATTCATCCCTCTAACCTCACAGATTCTCTAATCGGGCTTATGGTTGCTCGTCGCTTACAGCCATCTCTTTCGCTTGAAATAGACCAACATCACGCCTGCGACGCCGAGCATCACCAGCCAGAAAGCCCAGGGATAAACCCAATGCCGTCCACGCTCCGGAATATCCTCGACGTTCATCTCGCAGATGCTTCCAACAAAAGGGAGTGGGAAGAAAATAGCCCAACCAGCTAGAAAGCTTGTCCCATGTTGAAATAGAATCTGGCTTGTC
>CAZWAO010000163.1:0-6196 GCA_964631815.1 uncultured Ignavibacteria bacterium
ATCCCTGCAATCTGGTGCGCCTCGGGGGTATCATCGAAGAACAGCGCTTCATCCTCAAAAATGCAGTCGCGGATTTTGTGGAGATGTTTCCCAATCGCGAAAAGAACTATTGCTGTGGCGGAGGTGGTGGGCAACTGGCCATGACGCGCTATGCCAAGAGGCGATTGGAGGCGGGCAGGATAAAGGCGGATCAGATACGCAAGACCGGAGCAAAAATCGTGGCTACCCCGTGCCACAATTGTATCGACCAACTGAGTGAACTTAACCGCGAATACAAGCTGGGAGTGGAGATCAAGACCGTATCCGAGATGGTTGCAGATGCTTTGGTGATCGAGAAAAAGCACAAATGACACAGTGAAAAAAACTTCTGTGTTAATGTGCCTGTCGGGTCCCTTGACCCGACAGGCTCCCATTCCGCCAGGTCGGGGGACCTGGCGGGCACGGAAATGACACGGCGAACAAAGGCTCAGTGTTAAATTGGAGCTTCAGCACCAAAGATATGATGTTGTGCAGGCTCATGACCTGGAGGGTAGGATGAAAGGGCACAGATTGTTTACCTGGCTCTTTGCAGCATTGCTGTTGACCAGCCTTCCTGTCGGCACCTTGGTAATCACAACGGCGCAACCAGGCGACATCTCTTCCTCCGACGAGATCATTGGCAGCAAACCAAGCAGTGCGCCGCAAAGCCCGCAAGAACCTTTATATGATACCGAACCCTCGCCGGTACACGAGTGGATTGCTCTTCAGGCATATCACAAACTCCCAAGTTCGGAACTGAAGGATTCGCTGGCTAACTACCTGCCGACTGATGCAGGAACCACATTCTACAGTATGCCTTTTCATTCACCTGATGGATGGTCGTATGACGACGACGGCCCTTACGTCCGATCTTGGGCGCTCATCGAAGGCGTCTGGGAGGAAGATAGAGGTGATTTGATATTCGAGATACTGGGACAGCAACTTTATGAACGCTATTTTCATCATTTTTGGAACCCCGATGGTGACTATGATGATGGTCTGGTATACATATCCCATTGGTCGAGCGCCCTGGAGGTAGCTCAAGACCGTTTTGAGAAGGCGGTGAACTATCACAACATGGGAAACACGACCCAAGCCTACTATTGGCTGGGCAGAACCGCACACTTGCTGATGGATCTCACCGTACCGGCTCATGTACAGCTTGATCCACATCCTGCCCCGCTGGGCGACGGCGACAACTATGAAGAATTCACTGCAAGTTCGGAATCCCACTATAAGCATATTACATCTTCATCGCCGTTGACCGCCATACCAAGTGCTCCTTTCGTGCAATATCCCAGATATACCCCAGGTCAGTTTAATGACGATCTCACAAATCTGCTTTATGAGCTGGCTAACAAGACCGATGAATTCGACTCCGACGACGAAAGCGGCGATTCGGATACTTACGGAAACGGCAAGTATCGTCGGGCCAGCAACGCAATTGACGCCTACAAGGTATTTAAGAAGGCATACAAACTTGCGGGCGGTAACGAAATCCGATTGCTTGACACCCTATCTGATTACACCGTCGTCAATTGCGCCTGGTCACATGATGCCAGCATTATTTATTCAGAGTCCTTCTATCACGAAATCTGGCCTGATCTTTTTAACCTTTATGGTGTTCGTGTTTACTACGTGGACAACAGCCATGAGGACTTTTCCAATCCCGACATAGACGATGTCCCCTGGGCGGTCTGCGGTGAGATATTTCAACCTCAGCTTTTGGCACGAGCGATAGGATACACTGCTGCGCTTTATCAGCTCTTTTGGAACCTCACGCATCCGCCGGCAGACGACAACTACGAGGAAAATGATGATATGGCGCACGCCTACAATCTGTCTGCCTATTGGGATGACTGGTTGCACAACGTCAACGGTCTGGGCGTGCACCTGGATCACGATTGGTACCAGATATCCGTGCCCAGCGGAACACAGTGTTTATATGTAGAATGTCGTTTCTTGAGCTCCGCAGGGGATATTGATATCAGCCTTCACGATGCATCTGCAGACTTGCTTGAGAGCAGCGTCAGTGATACCGCCAGTGTGGAACGCATCTGCTATGAAACCCCTGCTCCCGGCACATACTTCATTGATGTCTATCAAATTCCATATAACGGGAATACATATGACCTGTGGTGGGGAAGCAACTGCACGGACAAGATAGTGCTGTCCAGCCCGCCCGACGGATACTGGTTTCCCGGCTGTGATCCTGAGATTGTCGTGAAATGGAATCTCTCCGAAAAAGTTGGGCGATACGAGGTGGAAGTCGATGATAACTCCGAATTCTCAAGTCCGTGTGAAATGGCGTGGACGACTACGGAGCTGGACTCTGCAGAAGTCTGTGCCGAGTGTGGCGACCTGTCACCCGGCCAATATTACTGGCATGTGAGGGGGGAAACAGAGTCTCCCTGCAACTTGTTGGGTGAATGGAGTGATATTTGGAGCTTCGTGGTGGGCTGTCCTGAACTTGCTATTGATCCGGGCAGTCTGACTCCTCCAAATGCTTCTTCCGGTCCCAGACTCGTCGAATTCGACTGGCCGGCTGTGTCAAACGCAGCGGGATATGTATTTCAGATCGATACGGTGTCCACAGAATTCAATCATCTTTGGTGTGATGAAGTGATTCTTGAAAGCCATATAACGAAGACCATCCCTCTTTCTGTGGATGATATATTTTGGCGCGTCAAAGCGCTGGGGCCAGGTGCCTGTGGTGATGGACCGTGGACAAGTCCCTATGTTTACACCGACGTAAAAGAACCCGATTCGCCGGAGTCTCCAATTGATTACACACTCTCCCAAAACTACCCCAATCCGTTCAACCAAGCAACGCAGATAGAATTCACTCTGGCGAAGTCCGGTTTTGTCAGCCTAAAGATCTATGATGTCTTGGGAAGACAGGTAAGGATTTTAGTGTCCGAACACTTACCTTTGGGCTATAAGTGTGTACTTTGGGACGGAAAGAATGAGGTCGGGGAAGATGCGAGTTCAGGAATTTACTTCTATCGACTGAAAACAGCGGATTTTTCTGAAACCCAGAAGTTGGTGCTGCTCAAATAGCGTCAAATACCCTTTCACCGTGTCTTCTGTTTCTGCCGGATGTGGGCTATATCGCCGACGGCGTTTATCGCAGCCTGGATGTGCTCGGCCGTGTTGAAAGGCCCTAATCCGAATCTCACCGATCCGTGAATCTTGTCGGTGCCAAGTTGCTCATGCACCCGGGGGGCGCAGTGCAGACCCGTACGGCAGGTTATGCTGTAGTCTACGTCCAGCATGGTGCCGGTATCCATGGCCTCCAAGCCGTCTACGTTGAAAGATAGAATGCCGATGTGGTTGTCGAGATTGTCCTGGCAGTACAAGGTTACGCCGTCGATCTCCTTGAGTCCATCCCTCAACATGTGCAATAGCTGCATCTCCCGATTGTGGATTGCCGACATTCCCTCTTTGAGCACCCATTTGACGCCCGCATTCAGACCTGCTATTCCCGGCAGATTCGGGGTGCCATACTCCAATCGGTAGGGGTATTCATCCAAATGAGTCCGCACAGCCGAGCGCACTCCTGTGCCGCCGGCCCGGGTATGCCGAATCTCAACGCCCTCGCGGACGTATAGACCGCCGATGCCCATGGGGCCCATCAGCGACTTGTGGCCGGTGAAGGCCAAAACGTCTATATTCAGCTTCTGCATATCCACCGGAATCTTGCCGGCGGACTGGGCGGTATCCACCAAGAATGTGACTCCACGCTCCCGGCAGAGCTTGCCGATCTCCCCCACCGGCTGAATGGTTCCGATGACATTGGAAGCGTGATTGATGGCCACCAGCTTGGTGTTCTTCTTGAACCGCCGGGCAAACTCATCCGGGTCCACGAATCCCTGACCGTCGAAGGGAACGTGATCGACCTCGACGCCGCCATACTTGTAAAGGTGGTAGAGCGGCCGAATGACCGAATTATGCTCCACATTGGTGGTGATGGCATGATCACCTTCCTTTAGCAAGCCCCAGATGGCTAAATTCAGGGCGTCGGTAGCGTTGTAGCCGAAAACCAGACGATTGGGATCGTCTCCGCCGTTGAAGAACTCGGTGAGAAGCTTGCGGGTTTCCTCCACCATGGATCCGGCCACCATGCAGAGATCATATCCCGACCGGCCCGGGTTAACCCCGCAGCAGCGGAAGAACTTATCCATCGCTACATAGACTTCCTCGGGCTTGGGGAAGGTGGTAGCGCCGTTGTCGAGATAGATCAGCTTTTCCATGATGACCTTTTCATCGCAGCCTTAAGATATTTATACAACATTTTTCCGGTAAAGTCAACGTCTGATTTTCGATAGGCGGGGCCGATCCCGCTTTTCGTCCACCGTCCGCCGACCACCGCAAAACCGAATTCTATTCTTTGTCTTGGATATTCCGGGTAACATTGAGAAGATACAAACCATGAACCACGAACTACGAAATGTGAACTGATTTAAAAATGCGGGAGCTGAGAGACGAGTTTAAAACTTTCTTCATGTTCGAGTTTCAACGTTCAAGCCAGTCTGAAGGTGTCCAAGAGTTTGTCGCACTGATTGAGACGTAACTGCCGAGCATGGCTCACTTCTCCACATATCTTCTTTTTTCATTGACACCGCCGGAAACTCTCTATTCAACGCTCAAAGACGATCTTCTTAGTACCCTGTGTGTATCTTGCTGTTCCGGATATGCCTGTTTCTGAGTGCTCTACTTGAATAGTGCTGCCCTCATTTGACACCTGGATCAGCTCGCTGGTGCCGTTTATAGAGGCCTCAGATCGCCACTCTCCAGCCGCTGAGGACGGTTTAAAAGACAACTGATCGCCTACTCCGGAGTCATAACGATATACAGACGACCCGTCTCGCGTCTTTTCAAGGACCCAAGATTCAATCGGGATTGCATTTACTCGAGCTCCGCCCCTACCAACTCTGCTTTTTAGCCAATCTCCAACTCTTGCGATCTTACCGACGGTTTTGATTCTACTCTTGAGTGAAGTGATCTCTCTGATCTTGGGTGCGCTTTTAGAACGAGAAATCTTTCTGAATTCCTTTGGCCTCAAGTTTATGCCGCCACCAACTGATCTTATACAGTGTGTAACAATGTTCATACTATTGATTCTGTCTATTATGGCGTTATAGTCGTTGATTTTCCTCCTCTGGGTAATTAGCATGTCGTTGTACTTATCTACCAGTGCGTTATGTTTGTTTATCGAGGTAGAGCTGTATTCATTCAGTGCTTGCTCACTCAGTCGAATTTGTGCATCGAGCAATTCCAGTCGTTTATCATAGTAATCGATTGTGGCTTCCATTGATTCAGCTTGAGACTCAAGGCTCCTATATTGTGAAGGGGCAAGTTCTTTTGCGTCGAGTTTGTCAAAATAGGAACCGGCTATCTGCAAAAATTGGCTGTCAGTTGTATTTGCAGCACACCTCTCCATTAGATCAGAAATGTAGTACACTTTTGAGTCGTTGCGGATATCCTTTGCGCCAATGGAAGAAGACTTCGGATATGCTGCAGCAGTCACTGCCAACATCTTCTTGGTCCTTCTCGGAGTCTCAAAGGCCGGCAACTTCACAGTTAGCAACTCATCAAGTTCGACCCTCCTGGAAATTCCCATCCCCTGCAGCCAATTCACTAAAGCCATCAACCTGCCTACCGTACTGAGCTCCTGAAACGTCCGAAATGCCCTTTCATACTGAACAAAGTGATTATTGAGGTGACTGATAGTGAGACGGACAGCGTTACTTACGTTTAATGGCATGTCCATCCGTTCGACGTCAGCAAGAAACTGATTAGTGAGAACTGCGCCAATAGAACCATCCGTTATGGTACCGATTGAATCGGGATAGAACCAGTAACGTATCAGCGTGTGTCCTGTTTCAGAATTCTCCATTAGGGATCGTTCGTCTTCTGTTAGAAAGTCTGGTACCGCTCTTGTGATATGATCCCGAATGATCCCGTGAGTATTTGGATCAATACCTGTGCTAAGGGCTTTGAAAAGTTTGTCAGCTTCCAGTACAACGTGTCCCGCGTGTGTATTCTCCAAATGGCCACCGAAGTTGACCTTCGCATACCTATTATCTTCGTGCTGATCCAAGCTGATATAGGGAGAGTTATTGCCGTAATGGAATACCGACCGATAGATCACAGACAGATCAGCTATTGACAATGG
>CAZWAO010000164.1:0-6188 GCA_964631815.1 uncultured Ignavibacteria bacterium
AGCTTGACCTCGCTTAAGCTGAACTTGGCATTCTCCGCGGCAATGGCGATGTCGCATACCGCCACCAAACCCGTCCCGCCGCCTATGGCCGCGCCGTTGACCCGGGCGATGATGGGCTTGGGAAGCGAATACATCAGATAGAAAAGATCGGCCAGCTTGAGAGAATCGTCAAGGTTCTGCTCGTAGCTGTAGTCGATCATTTTCTTCATCCAGTTCAAATCTGCGCCGGCCGAAAAAGACTTGCCGTTTCCGGTCAGAACCACCACCCGGACGGACTCATCTTCCGAAATCTGCTTGAAAGCCTGAGTAAGCTCGGCGATCATCACGTCGTTGAAGGCATTGTGGACTTCCGGCCTGTCAAGCGTGACAGTGGCGATCGTGTCTTTGATTTTGTGGGAGATGGTCGTGAAGTTTCTTTCCGCAGTCAATTCTCAAAACTCCATTTCAAAATCGATTGAGAGGGGATGAACTTCAATCCTCCCGGGGGATTACAGAAGCAAGCTCTCTCTACATTCTGAAAACCCCGAATCTCTGATCGGGAATGGGCGTGTTCAAAGCCATGGATATGCCCAGAGCCAGTGCATTGCGCGTCTCCAGAGGGTCCAAAATGCCGTCGTCCCACAGCCTGGCGCCGCTGTAATAAGGGCTGGACTCCTCTTCGTACTTCTTCAGGGTGGGCTCCATGAACTTCTCCTGCTCCTCCTTGGTCATGGTCTTTCCCTGCTTCTTGAGCTGTCTCATCTTGACCGTCAGAAGCACGTTGGCCGCCTGCTCTCCGCCCATCACGCAGATTTTGGAATTGGGCCACATCCAGATCAGCCGTGGATCGTAAGCCCGGCCGCACATGCCGTAATTACCGGCTCCATATGAACCGCCCACGATCACAGTGAACTTGGGAACGTCGGCGTTGGCCACGGCGTGCACCATCTTGGCTCCGTCTTTGGCGATCCCGCCGTGTTCATATTGCTTGCCCACGATGAATCCGGTGATGTTCTGCAGAAAAATCAGCGGGATTTTTCGCATGGTGCATAGGTTCATGAAATGCGCGGCTTTTTGCGAGCTTTCGGAGAACAACACGCCGTTGTTGCCCAGGATGCCGACGGGATATCCCATGATTCGCGCGAAGCCGGTCACGATAGTAGGGCCGTAAAGCTCCTTGAACTCCTGGAATTTGCTGCCGTCCACGACCCTGGCGATGATCTCGCGGATATCGTAGGGCTTTCTTATGTCACGCTGGACGATCCCGTAAATCTCCTCCGGATCGTAATACGGCTCCTCAGCCTCGGCCACATCCAGATCGAATTTCCTGGGCAGGTCCAAACACTGGACGATATTTCTGGCAATCTCCAGCGCGTGCTTGTCGTTTAAGGCATAGTGATCCGCCACGCCGGATATCCTGCAATGCACGTCGGCGCCTCCCAGCTCCTCGTCGGTCACTTCCTCTCCGGTTGCCGCTTTGACCAAAGGCGGTCCCCCGATGAAGATGGTTCCCTGCTTCCTGACGATGACCGCCTCGTCGCTCATGGCCGGAACGTACGCACCCCCGGCTGTGCAGGAACCCAAGACGATGGATATCTGAGGAATGCCCATGGCGGAAAGCCGGGCTTGGTTGTAGAATATTCTGCCGAAATGTTCTTTGTCCGGAAAGGTACCGGACTGATAGGGGAGGAAAATCCCTCCGGAGTCGACCAGGTAAACGCAAGGCAGTCTGTTCTCCATGGCCACTTCCTGAGCGCGCAGGTGCTTCTTTATGGTCATGGGAAAGTAGGTGCCGCCTTTGACCGTGGCATCGTTGGCCACCACCAGCACCTCCCTGCCGTGCACCACGCCCACGCCGGTGACCATGCCCGCTCCCGGAGCCTCGTTCTCATACATATTATAGGCGGCCAGAGGAGACAGTTCCAGAAACGGCGTGTTCTTGTCGAAAAGAAACTCCAGCCGCTCCCGCACCAATAGTTTGCCCCGCTCGTGATGTCTTTTGCGATCTTTCTCCGGCCCCCCCAGTCTGATGTTCTTGAAGATCTCTTTGTATTCTGAAACCAAGCGCTGCATTTCAGCTTTGTTCTGCTGAAACTCGGCGCTTTTGGTGTCGATTTTGCTTTCTATACGAAACATGTTGTTCTAAGTGGTCGGTTTGTGAAATGCAACCGGCTCGATCCTACGACTTGGCGCTGGGGGCATGCTTGAATCGAGCCCTTTGTCAACTTGCTTTCGGCTACGCCGGAACGAACTTATAGCCGTAGCACAGGATTCCGGCCTCGCCATCCTGCTGAACCTTGCGAAACTCGAGCCTCAGCTTCATGCCGCTCTTAAGCTCCTCCGGCTCGCAGTCGGTAATCTGGGCTAAGAGCCTGGCTCCGTCGTCTAACTCCACTATTCCCATGGCATAGGGAGTCTGATCCACGAATTGGCTGGGGGCCACGTGGATCACGGTCCAGGTCAGGAGCTTTCCCTGATCCGTGAGCTTGACGTCCTCAAAGTTGGCGGTTTTGCATTCGGAGCAAACAAGCCTGGGCGGAAAGTATATCTTTCCGCAGCCCTTGCATTTCTTGGCTTCCATCCTGTAACGCTGCGGTATCTCTCTCCAGTATCTGGCTGGGAACATCAGTTTAACCTCCGTATGTCGATCTCTCGTTGGCCCTTGTTAATGCCTGTATCGAAACAGTCCTTAGAAGCTCGAAGATTGCTTTTCTTGTTTGTCGAAACTCTCAGCCTTCACATCCGAGCTTCGCAACGAGCTTCTTCACCGTCAAACCAGTCTCGCAACCGAATTTACATGGCCTGCATTATATGCACCACCGCACTTCCACCGCTGCCACCCATATTCTGCGTCAATCCTATCTTGGCATCCTTGACCTGCCTGCCGCCGGCTTCGCCTCTCAGTTGGTGAACGATTTCCACCACCTGCGCTACTCCTGTAGCTCCCACCGGATGCCCCTTCGACTTGAGTCCTCCGCTGGCATTGATGGGCTTCTTCCCGCCTACCGCAGTGACTCCGCTTCCCACTGCCTTTCCACCCTCACCCTTCTTGAAGAAACCCAAATCCTCGCTGATGATTATCTCGGCGATGGTGAAACAGTCGTGCACCTCGGCCAGATCGATATCCTCCGGCTTGACGCCGGCCATCTTATATGCCCTCTCAGCCGCTTTCACCGTGGCATTCAAGGTGGTGAAATCGGAGCGGCTGTGCAGGGCGATGGTGTCCGTGGCATTGCCTGAGCCCATTATCTTGATGGGTGGTTTCTTGGAGAGCTTCTTGGCCATCTCCGCCGGGCAGAGGATCAAACAGGCCGAACCGTCGGTGATGGGCGAACAGTCCAGGATGGTCAGGGGATCGGCCACCATGATGGACTTGGTCACCTGCTCCACCGTGATCTTCTGAGGAAACTGGGCCAAGGGATTTTTCGATCCGTTTTCGTGATTCTTCACTGCCACCTGAGCCAGTTGTTCTCTGGTGGTGCCGTATTTCTCCATGTGGCTTCTGGCCATGAGGGCATAGAGTCCGGGAAAGGTGATTCCATGATAGACTTCGTACTCCTGGTCTGCGGCCGTGGACAAAGCGAAAGTGGCGCCGTCTCCGCCCACGTCGGTCATCTTCTCCACACCACCCACCAGAACGATATCCGACATGCCGGAGGCTACGTCCATGAATCCCATCCTGACTGCCAGCCCGCCGGAGGCGCATGCCGATTCCACCCGGGCGGCGGGAATTGGACCCATTCCCAGGTAATCCGACAGAAGGGAGGCCAAGTGCTCCTGTCCCACGAAAAGCCCGGAGCTCATGCAGCCTACGTACATGGAGTCGATGTGATCGATACCAGCGTCTTTGACGGCCAGAAGCGCGCTTTCCACGAACACGTCCCGCAGTGACTTCTCCCACAACTCGCCCCACTTGTTCATTCCCACGCCTATGATGGCAACATCTCTCATATCTTCTCTCCTACCTGGTTTGGCTTTTGTTGTCGCAAATACTAAATCTGCTGCTTGACTCCTTATGAATTCAAAATGCAAAGTGAAAAACTCAAAATTGCAATTCAAAGTTCAAAACTGAACTCAGATCAGAAATGCGGTCTCCGTTTATTTTGCATTTTGCATTTTCAACTTTGAATTTGCGGTTTTACGTTCCCATCCTGATCTTGCCTCTGAACTTGGCGTACGTGCCGTAGTCGATGTACTTCTTTTTGTTCTCAAGCTGGTATCTGGTTTTGGGAGCTTTTTCTCTGACTTCGTTGATCCGATCGGTGACCTCGAAGATGAAACCATCGCTGCCTGCGCCGGAACCATAAGAGACCATCAGGATTTTGTCCTTGGGCTTGGCCACGTCCAAAGTGGCGGTCAAACCCATAGGAGACGAACCGGAGTAAGTGTTTCCCAAAGTCGGAGAAAGCCATCCCGGTTCGATCTGCTCCTTGCTGAACCCGAGCATCTTCCCCACCCTCTGGGGAAACTTGCCGTTGGGCTGGTGAAAGACGGCGTAGTTGAAATCCGCAGGCTTCATGCCCGCCTTGTCCATTAGTCTTTTGGCCGCTCCGGTGATGTGCTTGAAGTATGCCGGCTCGCCGGTGAAACGACCGGCGTGCCGGGGATAAAACTGGTGTTCCCTTCTCCAAAAATCCGGAGTATCGGTCATAAAGGAGTTGGTGTAAAGCACCTTGGCAATCAGGTTTTCCTTGCCGAAGATGAAGGAAGCGGCTCCGGCAGCGGCCGAATACTCCAGCGCATCGCCCGGTGCGCCCTGGGACGTGTCGGCTCCCACTGCCAAAGCATATTTCACCGAACCGGAGTCGACCAGCCCGATGGTGACGAACATGGCTTCGCTTCCCGCCTTGCAGGCAAACTCATAATCCGCGCAGTGCACGTCCGGCGTGGCGCCGATGGCTTCGGCCAAAACCGTGCCCGAAGGCTTCACCGCATAAGGATGCGATTCGGATCCCACGTAAACCGCTCCGATATCCTGCGGGTCGATTTTGGCCCTCTTGAGGGCATACTTGGTGGCCTCCACCGACATGGTGATGGTATCCTGATCCGGGCTGGGAACCGATTTCTCGTTAAGCAGCAACCCCTTCTTATAGGATGGAGCGTCTGCGCCCCACACCTTGGCAATCTCTTCCACCTTTATCCTGTTTCTGGGAACATAAGCTCCGTAGCCGACTATTCCTGCCATATCCTCCTCGCTTTTTTCAAAGATGGAACCGGAGGGACCTTCGATTCACAGGCGGTCAATGCCGATGGCTCTGCCTTTTGCAGCCTCCGAAGTCTATCAGTATATACGGCTTGAGACCTATTGTCAAGTGAATTTTGGCACAAGCCACAGCGGTTTCACCCGCTGTTCCCTGCGTCGCAAAACCAAGACTGGGGCTTGATGACGATTCTTTCCTGAAGACAAAAAATCATGCCCATCATGCCGGAACTCCGGAAATTCGCGTCTTGGATAGCCGAAGAAGCAATGGGGACAAAATCAAAAAGATAGCCAGGTTCGAGAGGATATGGAGCAGGGCAAAGGGAACGGCCGCCACCAGAACCGGCATCCATTGGCCCATGACAAAGGCCACGGCCAGATTAGTCAGCAGATCGTATATCATCGTCAAGACAACGCCGCAAATGCCTACGGCTATGGCGAACAGCAGTGGGCTGGAGAAGGTACGTCTCCACGTTGCAACTCTGACCATAGCTGAAGCCAGTCCTCCGGCCAGCCCGATTAAACCCATGGACACGATTTGGGCGACGGCTATGGGCAAAGGAGGGATTCCGTAAGGGGAGATCAGCGTGGTATAGATGCACATGGCGATGACGCCCACCAGTGCACCCTCGATTGCTCCCAGCAGAAAGCCGGAGGTGAAGATCACAAACGTAAGCAGCTCGACGTTGGGAATGGAAAGAATGGGAAGCTTGAGCGCGATGGCTAGGGCGATCAAAACGCCCATCAGGGCGATCTTGCCGGCGGAGAAGGTCATTCTATCTGATCACCGCCAGCTTCTTGACGACCGTGGAGCTTTTGGTCTTCACCTGGTACACATATACGCCGGAGGCAACGTATTCCCCGTTCTGATTCCTTCCGTCCCAGGCCGGACACTGGCCGCGCTGGGTGTATTCTCCGATGGTCCACTCCCGGGCTTTTGTGCCGGAAGACGGGTATTGCCACACTAATTCTCCGGAGACGGAGAAAACTCCTATCTCCACCTCCGTCA
>CAZWAO010000165.1:0-6161 GCA_964631815.1 uncultured Ignavibacteria bacterium
TGTATGCCATCAAAGAGGCCAAGAAGCTGTCCTCCGAGTTCGGGCTGGCCGGTGCGCTGTACGTGATGAACAAGGTCAGCCAGGACCTGCTGATCCGGCCTATGGGCATATTCCAGCTCATCGACTACGTGGGCGTGGACGTGTACCAGTGCATCTCGGAGACCATTGCGGGATACATCAAGGGAGAGGATTTGAAGGACGACCTGTTAGCTAAGATGGTCGGCAAGAAGGTGCTGGGCGGGCAGTTCTCCGACGGCAGCCAAAAAGATGGATTCTTGAAATATGAGAAGAACCGTCCGGCCGGAGTTTACGATCCGGAAAAGGGAGAGTACAAGATGTTCGATCCCAAGGGCTGGAGCGGCGAGCTGGACAAGAAGCTGGGAGCCTATCCGGAAGGCCATGCCGCATGGCGGCAGCTTCTGATGGACCCCAAAAAGGCGGACAAGCTGTCCGTATACTTTAAGAACTTGAACGCCTCGAATACCTTAGGCGCCAAGCTGGCTAAGGCTTATCTGAAGAGGTCCAAGGAGATCGGAGAGTTCTTAGTGAAGACCGGGGTGGCGAAGTCGGCCCAAGACGTAAACGACGTTCTTCTGAACGGGTTTTATCATCTGTATGGGCCGATCAATGATTACGTGTAGCGTCTGCTTGAAGCTGATTTTTGCGGTTCGGACCGGCATCCGACCTCGTGATTCGAGGCGCGAGACTCGAAGCCGGCCCGATCGCCGCAATTGAAAGACGAAAACGAGTTCATGTGAGGAGGTAGCAGATGAAGAAGCTCAGAAAGCCGGTATATGTATGCGCGGGCTACAATACCATCTCTTTCGGCTCGGGCAGGAAGGAATTCCATCCCAAGAAAGCGCGTCCCGGTCTGGAAGAATACATCAGCGAGGCGGGCAAGGGAGTGATCGCGCAGATCAATGACGTCAACAACATCGATGAGGGAGTCATCGGCAATTTCATGGCCGCCAGGTTCAACCGCCAGGGGAACCTGCCGGGGTTCATCCCCTTCATCGACCCGGCATTGGAATACAAACCTTGCACCAGGACGGAAGGCGCGTGCGGTTCCGGCGGGCTGGCCTTGTACACCGCGCTTAAGAGCGTCCTGGCCGACGTTTCCGACGTGGTTCTGACCATGGGCGTGGAAGTGCAGAACACGGTCAAGGCCATTTACGGCGCGGACATCCTGGCCGGTGCCGGGCATTACAAGTCCCAGCGCAAAAACGGCGCCGCCTATTTCTTCCCCGGCCAATTCTCGGATCGGGCGGGCGCCTGCTATGAGAAATTCGGCTACGACTATGTGAGAAAGGGAATGGCCCATTGGTATGCCAATGCCATCACCAATGCGCGAAAGAACCCCAAGGCGCAGGAGTACCACAACACCGTCGAGGATCTGGTGGCTGTGGGCATGACGCCTCCCAATCCCAAGGCCTTCTGCGAGCACATCAACGTGTATGATTGCTCCAAGGTATCGGACGGCTGCTCGGCTCTGATCTTCGCCTCGGAGGAGGGCTTGCAGAGGATCGGCATCGACAAGAAGGATGCGGTGGAAGTGGTGGGCATCGGACAGTCGCAGGCCGACGTGACCAAATTGCCGGAAGACAAGACCAAGCTGGCCACAACCAGGAAATCGGTAGAAAAGGCATACGAGATGGCGGGCATTGGTCCCAAGGATCTGGGTTTTCTGGAAGTGCACGATTGCTTCACCATCGGAGGACTTCAGCACCTGGAAGCTACCGGAGCAGTGGGTTACGGAGAGGCTGCCGGATTCGTGGCTGAAGGGAAGATTGCCATAGATGGAGAGATGCCCACTAATGCCACCGGCGGACTGGTGGGATTTGGTCACTACACCGGGGGAACCGGCGTCAGACAGGCTGTGGACTGCCTGCATCAACTGATTGGGAAAGCCGGTGACTGTCAAGTGAACATCAAACCGGAACGTCCCTATGGCTTGCTCATCAGCATGGGCGGCAACGACCGCACCGTGACCTGCATGATATTCAAGAGGGCGAGCTAGTTTTTTTCCACCCTCTGATTCTACATTTGTAATAGGATATTGCAGTCTTTGACCCTGCGTGCTTCGGCGGAGGATGATGTTCTCCGCCGGAGCACATCCCATATCCCATCGGGCAGCGGTCTTCCCTCTGCGCGAGGATGACGCCGGAGTTGTGCCTCCGGCGCGAGCCGCAATCAAAAGCAAGGAGCCACCCATGGATTTTGAGCTAAGCGAAGAACAGAGAATGGTGAAGGAGGCGGCCGCCGATTTCGCCAAGAACACGCTTCTTCCCAAGGCCGAGGAATTCGATCAAAAAGAAGAGATTCCTGCGGAGATATACAAAGAGCTGGCCGGTTTGGGTTACATGGGAATGCTGGTTCCCGAGGAATACGGCGGCTCCAACCTGGATTTCGTCAGCTACATCTGCGCCATGGAGGAGTTCTCCAAAGCCTGCGCCGCGCTGATGATCGGCCTCTCCGTGCACAACTCCTTAGTCTGCGACGCCGTTTTGAACTTCGGCACGGACGAGCAGAAGAAAAAGTACCTTCCCGACCTGGCCAGCGGAAAAAAGATGGGGGCCTACTCTCTGACCGAACCCGGTTCGGGCACGGATGCCGGCAGCTTGAGAACCGCTGCCGTTCTTCAGGGAGATCACTACGTTCTCAACGGCACCAAGACCTTTGTCACCAATGGCGGCATCGCCGATCTTTTTGTGGTCTTCGTTTTGACCAACCCCGAGCTCAAGTCCAAGGGTATTTCCTGTATCCTGGTGGAAAAAGGTGCCGCCGGCATGACCGTTGGCGCCAAAGAGAAGAAGATGGGAATCAAAGGATCGGACACCAGAGAGCTTTCCTTTGCCGATTGCAAGATTCCGAAAGCGAATTTGCTGGGACAAGAGAACCACGGGTTCAAAGTAGCTCTCTCGCTTCTGAACTCGGGAAGAATCGGTGTAGGCGCCCAATGCCTGGGGATCGCGCAGGCGGCGTTCGGCGAGGCTCTGAAATACTCCAAGGAGAGGGTGCAGTTCGGGCAGCCCATCTGCAACTTCCAGGCCATCGGCTTCAAGTTAGCGGATATGGCTGTTCAGATAGATGCAGCCAGGCTTTTGGTCTACCGGGCGGCTCATCTTAAGAGCATGGGCAAGAAGTGCAACATCGAAGCTTCCATGGCCAAGCTCTTCGCCTCGGAGGTTGCCAACCGGGTGGCCAACGAGGCCGTGCAGATACACGGCGGGTACGGGTACATGAAAGAGTATCCGGTGGAGAGGTATTTCCGGGATGCGCGGGTAACCGAGATATACGAGGGAAGCTCGGAGGCCCAGAGGATCGTCATCTCCCGTGATCTGCTGAAGGATTGACCGTCATTACCAGACATCTTTCTTTTGCCCGTCCGTGGAAGGACATCCACCCAGGAGAGCTACATGAAGATTTCCAAAGAGCATGAAGAGTTCCGCAAGAAGATAAGGGAGTTTGCGGAAAAGGAGATAGAGCCGAAAGCCAAGGAGCTTGACGAGAAGGGTCAGTTTCCTTTCGACACCATGAAGAAGCTGGGCCAGATGGGAATCATGGGAATGGTGGCTCCCAAGGAATACGGCGGCTCCGGTTACGATACGATGAGCTACAGTATCGCCGTGGAGGAGGTCTCGCGGGTGTGCGGCTCCACGGGAATCACCGTGGCTGCGCATAACTCTCTGGGCGTTTATCCCATATATCTTTTCGGCAACGAGCAGCAGAAGAAAAAATACATCCCCGATCTGGCCTCCGGGAAGAAGCTGGGTTCGTTCGGCTTAACAGAACCGGATGCCGGCTCGGATGCAGCCGGCACCAAAACCACCGCGGTTTTGGATGGCGACTCCTGGGTGATAAACGGCTCCAAGTGCTTCATCACCAATGCCAGCGTGGGGGAGACTTTCGTAATCACCGCCGTCACCGACAAGAGCAAAGGATATAAGGGGATCAGCTCCTTCATCCTGGAGAAAGGAACCAAGGGCTTCTCCATAGGGAAGAAAGAGAACAAGATGGGTTTGAGGGGTTCGGACACGGCCACCCTTGTTTTCGATGAGGTCAGGCTCCCCAAGGAGAACCTCTTGGGCAAGCCGGGAGAGGGTTTCAAGCAGTTCATGATCACGCTGGACGGCGGAAGAATCAGCATCGGCGCCATGGCCTTGGGAATCGCCCAGGGGGCATTCGACAAGGCGTTGGATTACGCCAAGCAGAGGGAGCAATTCGGTAAACCGATCACCGATTTCCAGGCCATACAGTGGAAGCTGTCGGACATGGCCACTCAGTTAGAGGCGGCCAGGCACCTCATATACCATGCCTCCGAGTTGAAGGACAAAGGGGAGAAGTTCATCAAGGAGTCTGCCATGGCCAAGCTGTATGCATCGGAGGTGGCGAGATTCGTCACCTATCAGGCCATCCAGGTCTTCGGCGGCTATGGATACATGTCGGAGTATCCGGTGGAAAGATACATGCGGGACACGAAGCTTTGTGAGATCGGAGAGGGAACTTCGGAGATTCAGAGAATCGTGATAGCCCGGGAGCTGCTGAGGTGATTGGAATTCCCAGACATTCAAGGTTGGAACCGAACCGTAAGCAGTATATTGAGATCCTCCGAAAAATGACGGGGGAAGAACGTGTGCGGATCGGATTCGAGTTGTTTGAGATGACAAAACACATTATGATTGAGGGGATCATAGCGCAACACCCGGGAATCAAGCCGGAGGAGATTCAGCAGGAGATGGTTCGGAGGATGCTGCGATGTCACAGGAGGAATTCTTCGCGACGGTCGTTAAGACTCTAAATCGGTTGAACATCCCATATATGCTCACCGGCTCGGTCGCCTCCAGCTTTTACGGTGAACCCCGATCCACTCATGACATCGATTTTGTAGTAGTCGTTTCTTCCTCCGACGTAAAAAGGCTGATAGGGAGTTTTGATCAAACCAGGTATTGCCTTTCGGAGGAAGCCATTCAAGAGGCGATAGCACGTGGTACTCCTTTTAACTTGATAGATTCGAATACGGGACTGAAGGCTGACTTTTGGCCCCTCAAGTCCGACTCCTATCACCAAACCTGTTTTGACAGACGCAAGAAGCACGGAATTCTCGGAAACGAAACTTTTGTCGCAACTGCGGAGGACCTGATA
Source organism: uncultured Ignavibacteria bacterium (assembly GCA_964631815.1). Taxonomy (GTDB): domain Bacteria; phylum Zixibacteria; class MSB-5A5; order MSB-5A5; family SM1-73; genus SM23-73-3. The sequence goes on from CAZWAO010000165.1 coordinate 5,143, forward strand.
CTTACAAAGCTGGAGTGGGGCAAGCTGTCAGGGGGAAGCGAGGTTCAATTCCGGGATGCATTGGGCATATATGACGTACAGAAAGAGAAGTTGGATTGGGAGTACATCCGCAAATGGTCAGAGCATCTTGGAATTGAGGATTTGGTAAATAGACTGATTGAAGAATCAACACTCTGAAAACCGAGAAAGATACAAAATGCAGAGGAGCGAAAATGGAGTTTAAGAACATAATTCTGGAGACCAAAGAAGGTGTGGGCATCGTCAAGATGAACCGGCCTAACGCCATGAACGCGCTCAACAGCCAAACCCTGGGGGAGCTCCAGCAAGCCATCTCCCAACTGAGGGACGACGATTCGGTGAAAGTGGTTGTCATCACAGGGGAAGGCAAGGCTTTCGTCGCAGGCGCGGACATAGCCGAGATGAAAGATATGTCGAAAGAGCAAGCCCAGAGCTTCTCCAAGAACGGTCAAATGGTTTTCGATCTTATCGCCTCGCTCGAAAAACCGGTGATTGCAGCGGTCAATGGCTTCGCGCTGGGAGGCGGATGCGAGCTGGCTATGGCTTGTGACATTCGCATCGCCTCGGATAAGGCCAAGATGGGTCAACCCGAGGTCAACCTGGGAGTGATTCCCGGATTTGCCGGCACCCAAAGGCTGTCCCGATTGGTTGGCACGGCCAAAGCCAAGGAACTTATCTTCACGGCCGATATGGTGGATGCCCAGACTGCTCTGTCCATCGGGCTGGTGAATCAGGTCGTTCCGGCCGAGCAGTTGATGGACACGTGTATGGAGATGGCCAAGAAGATCGGGTCCAAAGGGCCGTTGGCCGTCAAGCTGGCCAAGAAGGTGATCGACAAAGGGATCGAAGCCCGACTGAATGAGGGCAGCGAGATCGAATCACGTGAGTTCGGAGAGTGTTTCGCTTCCGGCCAGGCCAAAGAAGGGATGTCGGCGTTTTTGGAAAAAAGAAGACCCAATTGGTAGAAGGTACGGAGTGCGCCGGCTCGCCGGCGCGGGGTT
>CAZWAO010000166.1:0-6112 GCA_964631815.1 uncultured Ignavibacteria bacterium
CGAGGAATGCGAATGTCTTGGACCTTGGAACTGGTGCAGGATTCCCTTCTGTTCCCATCAAGATCGTCAGAAATGACATTCGGCTCACTCTGGTGGAGTCGACTCACAAGAAAACGTTGTTTTTGCATAAGCTCATCGAGACTCTCAAGCTCAAGGATATTCGCATTCTGGATCAGCGGGCAGAAAAACTCTCCGAAGATGCCGATCTCGCCGGTAGTTTCGATCTGGTCACTGCCAAAGCTGTCGGAGAGCTGAGTAGCGTGATGCAATTGAGTGGGTCTCTGATTAAAGCCGGCGGCATGTTGGTTTCGTATAAAGGGTCTGACGCGAAGAAGGAAATGACGGAGGCCAAACTGTCGCCTCAGTATCGAATGGAAGACGCAATTCGGGGTGAGATTGCAGAAATGGATTTGGTTAGGTATTTGATTATGGTACAAAAAGTTAGCTAGTCGAGATTGATGGATCAATATTGTGTATAGGGTGTTATTAAATAATACCTACATTAAATCACTTATATGTATTTGCTTTCTTTCGTTGGTAGCGGACACCTTCCAGACGGATCTTCGATGCCCGTTACCTGATGCGCCACGGACGAGAACGTGCGTGGCGAACGGAGACCTTGAATTCCAACAACGTCCGCCCATACGGATGCCTACAAATTCAAACCCCGTCGCGGCTCGCTGCCTGGACTGGGTGTTGTGTCGTCCAGCGTTGCACGACCTTGGCGGCGTCTGCAACAGGGGCGGTAAGTGGTGAAGTGGCTGCTTTTGGACGGCGCACTTTGATCTCACGCTTGAGCATTCCACTCCGGAGGGGAGAGTCGGCCCACTTGCGCACCACGGCTTTCTTTGATCCCGACTTAACTAATTCTTCGAGTACCCTCCACACTTCTTCTCTGGGACCGATACAGGCCTGCGGAACTCGGAACCGGGCATCAATCCAAGGTCGGTACAACTCTACGTCCTCCAGAAGATCACGCCGAAAGAGGCGTTGGGCAAGCGATCGCCCTTTTTCCGATCCCGAAAGCAGAACATAGACAAAGGCGCATTTCTCGCATTTGCCGCAGTGTTTGCTTTGCCAGTTCGAGCCCCCGCAGGAAGAGAAAGCCTGAAATCCCCTGGGAACCTGTTCCAGCAAAATCCTTAGGACTTCGGTGTCGGTGACATGAGCGATAGGGCTGCCTATTTTCAGCGCGGGATGGAGAGTGCGCTGGTAGAACCGCTCTAACATTTTCAGGTGCCTGGTGGTCTTCTGATATTGATGATTGATCTTCCGCCCCCGGAATCTCGCAAAGCTGTGGTCGGCCGATGACTCAACACCCAGACAGATCACCCCGGCTCCGATGCCCGTCGCACAGAGCGCCAGAGTCGCGATCACCCAGCCGAGTTGATAACTGCTGTAATGCCAGTCGCCATGGCGCTCCTGCAGCCGGTTCCGCCGTCCGGTGGAAAGATAGGCTACCATAGGCTTCAGGCCCAATCTTCTGAGCTTGGGAATCCAACCCCGAAGATCCTGCCAGGTGCGATCTCCCTCATTCAAGAGCACCGGACGCACTTGGTAACCCGCTTCCAGAAGAGCAAACAACGATACAATCGAGTCTTTCCCGCCGCTGAATCCGAGGACTACTCTTTTAGGACTCAAGCGGTTGGGTTTTGGCCTCCAGGCTCTACTGAATCTGCCTTTCAGCACCGGCATGGGCGTGAAACGCGACCTGCCCCAGAGCGCGTCCTGGTCTGCCAACAACGCACCCACCGAGTCATCGAAGACATGGCGAAAAGCCGGTACAGGACATGACCCGGCCACTTCAACTTCCGAGGGCCTGACCTCGGAAGCCAGGTCGCAGAGAATAGGGATGGAATGCAGCGCGACTTGACTCTTATCCACCCGTTGTGCGATCTCTAGCGGCGGTCGAAAGAAAGCGGAGACCGGGATGTCGTCCACCTTAAACCGGATTCGCCAGGGGCAACGCCCTTTACTCTCTCGTATATCCTGCAGCGCGAGGGTTTTCGCTTTTGTCATCCATCTTCCCCTTTGGTGACATAGTATTGTTTTCGGAGCTGAGAAGCAAGGGGTTTTCGAAGGCCCTCACAGCTGATCAGGCGGATGAAGCTGATTCTGAGAACCTGTAGTCGAAACTCCCAGCCCCGACAGGTTTGGGGTTTTGTGTGTCTTTCCAATCCCGAACCCGCCGGTTCGAGGATCGGGAGAGATGAACCATGAAGGTAACCCGGAAATTGTCAGCCTGGCTACAGCAGAACTGTGGACCGCCAGCGTTTTGAGCGGATCTTGGGGATTGTTGCCACGAGCTTTAGCTCGTGGGCAGGAAGCGGAAAACAGCATCTGGGGTTTTAACCCCTGAAAATGTTGGGCTGAAGCCCAATCGGATTTGGAGAATTTCTCATTTCCACGACCTGCCGGACGGCCCGTCTGGGAAGGTCGTGGCAAGTGAAAATGATGGCAGAGAGTCTTGGGTCTGCATATCCGTTCTCTTCGGATTATTATATCAGTCGCTTGATGCTCGGTCAATCACCAGGTTAGAGAGCTGGTTGCTGTAGGAGTAACTCTGTTCAGAGTTTAGAGGAGGGTTTGGGAATCAAGCGCCTTCGGCACGCTTGGTCAACCCCGGGCTGGGGTCAGATTTACGGTCGAAGAAGGTTCTTCGATGGGAATCATCCTGACAAACCCTCCTCCAGGCTGTGATCAGATCACCCTTTGTGTGGCGGCGTTTTCCCGCTGAAATCTCTTGCTTTTTCCCGCGTAAATGATTATGTATTGAAAAACATCGGATTCGTAACCCGACCGAGTATCCACCGAAGGAGAGGGGTTTTGGGTAAGATAATCGCCGTTGCCAATCAGAAGGGCGGAGTGGGAAAGACCACCACGTCCGTGAATCTATCCGCATGTCTGGCCGTGGCGGAGAAGAGGATTCTGTTAGTGGACATCGATCCGCAGGCTACCTCGACTTCCGGCTTGGGGGTCGACAAGAGCAAGCTGGAGAAGAGCATTTACGAGGTGCTGGTGGAAGGCCTGCCGGTGGAGGAAGTGATCCTGAAGACGGAACTCTCCTTCCTCGACCTGGTGCCCTCTCATCTTCGATTGGTGGGAGCGGAGGTGGAACTGGTGAGCGAGATAGCCAGGGAGAAAAAACTCTCCAGCGCTCTGCAGCCGGTGAGAGAAAAATACGATTTCATCTTGATCGACGCTCCGCCTTCGCTGGGACTTTTGACCATCAATACACTCACGGCGGCGGATTCCATTCTGGTGCCCATCCAATGCGAGTACTACGCCCTGGAGGGTTTGAGCCTGCTTCTGAATACCATCGAGCTGGTGCAGAAGAACCTCAATCCCGGGCTTGAAATCGAAGGGGTGCTTCTGACCATGTACGACTCCAGACTGAACCTGTCCCGACAGGTGGCGGAGGAAGCCAGAAAGTACTTCGGAGACAAGGTATATCAGGCCGTGATAAGCAGGAACGTCCGGCTCTCCGAGGCGCCCGGCTTCGGCAAACCCATAATTCTATATGACGTGAGCTCCGCCGGCGCGGAGAATTATCTGAGCCTGGCAGCGGAAATGCTCAATCACAGCCGGCAGGTGCCCGAGATGACGCACGCCGCAGAGGTGGAACATGAATAGAAAAGCACTGGGGAGAGGTTTAGAGGCGCTTATTCCGGAGCGTCCTTCGGAGCAAGTGAAAACCGAAAAGGAACCGGAGAGGAGTTTGGTTCAACTTGACGTTGAGAAGATCAAATCCAACCCCTACCAGCCGCGCACGGCGGTGGACCAGGCCAAGCTGACCGAGCTGTCGGCATCCATAAAGGAAAAGGGAATCATTCAGCCCATAGTGGTCAGACAGGTGGGAGACGAGTTCGAGCTGGTGGCCGGTGGGAGGAGGCTCCTGGCAGCCAAGAAGCTGGGCCTGAAGATCGTCTCGGCCGTCATGGCGGGGAAGCTCTCCAAAGAGGAGATGATGGAGCTGTCGTTGATCGAGAACCTCCAAAGGGAGGATCTGAATCCGATCGACGTGGCCAACGGATACAAAAGACTCCTGGAGGAGTGCAATCTCTCCCAACAAGAGCTGGCCGACAAGGTCGGAAAGGACCGTTCCTCGGTGGCCAACACGCTGAGGCTTTTGAGCCTGCCGGAGGAAATACAAAAGCTCATCTCCGGCGCCGCATTGTCCGAAGGTCACGCCCGGGCTATATTGTCCTTATCAACAGACAGTGAGAGATTGGAGTTGTCCCGCCGGGTGGTTCAAGAGGGGCTTTCGGTGCGCAGGACCGAGGAGTTGGCTTACGGCAGGAAGAAACCCTCCGCTCCCAGGCCGAAAACCGTAACCGCTCCGGCTTTCCTCGACATCGAGGAGAAACTCAAACAGTTCTTCGGAACGTCGGTAAAGGTCGTCAGTAAAAGAAAGGGAGGAAAGATCGAGGTGGAGTTCTATTCGGAGGACGATCTCTCCCGGATTTTGGAGCTTTTGGGAATCACCTTGTAGTCGGACGTCGTTTTTTTCGCCTCGCCTGCTCATCCACCGGAGTATCAGCTATCATCGAAAGCGGAAGATGAAAAGCAAGCATCTGACCTTTCTCATAGTGCCCGAAGGAAGCCACAGGAGCTTCAAATTCCAATTGTCCGTGTGGGCGACCTGGATCATAACCGGCGTTGTCGCCTTCCTGTTGGTGTTCGTGATAGTCTTGAGCGTACTTCACGGCAAGCTTCTTTATGAAGTGCTTGTGGGCCAATCGCTGAAGCAGGAAAATGCCGAGCTGAGAGCATACAATGCCAGGGTGGTGGAATTGGAGAAGGAACTTGGCGATTACAAGGCTTTCGTGGGTAAGGTGGCCCAGTTGGCAGGGGTGGACTACGGTGACTATGCGGATACCCAATCGGCTGAATACGATACCACAGTTGGAGCGGAGGCCTCCGAGATGATCTCCGACCTGGCGGGGCGGGAGGGGGGAATCCTCTCCGCAACGGATTCGGTTCAGACCGGAGCCGATTCCCTTACCTCCATTCCCAAGGGCGCTCCCATTGCAGGATGGATAACCCAGGGTTTCAGCATGCAGGTGCCGGATTTCCGCAATGCTCATCCGGGAGTGGATTTCGCAGCCAAGACGGGCACAGACGTAAAAGCCACAGCCGGCGGAATGGTCATCCTGTCGGGTTGGGACGAGATTTATGGGAATTTGGTGGCTATCGACCACCTCAACGGCTACGTGACTTACTACGGCCACAATTCCAAGAACCTGGTGAAGGTGGGAGACATCGTCACCCGGGGCCAGATTATCGCCCTTTCGGGAAACACCGGCAGAAGCTCTGCCCCCCATCTGCATTACGAAATCAGAAAAGACGACGTTCCGGTGAATCCGGATAGCTATTTGGTCGGAAAGTAGAGTAGGAATGGTGAAGAACAAAACAGACAGAGGTATGCACCGTATGGTGCATACCAGAGGAGGCGGCGGATTGAACACCATTATCGGAAAGGATTCCGTAATCGAGGGGACCATTGAGGTCCAGGGAGGGCTGAGGGTCGACGGCGTCGTGCGGGGCAGAATCTCCGCCAGCGATTCCCTGGCCGTGGGAGACAGCGGCAGGGTGGAAGCGGATTTGGCCAGCTCGATGGTGGTAGTCGGCGGAAAGGTCTCCGGAAACATACTGGCCAAGGATAAGGTCGAGCTTCAATCCAAGGCCGAGGTGGAGGGCGACATCACCACCAAGAATCTGATTATCGAGGAAGGGGCGGTCTTTCACGGCAGATGCAATATGAAAGGCGCTGGCGCCGGATCGGCCCCTGCAGACGAATAGCTTGGGCCGGCACCGTATGATATCCGTAATAGATAGACCCTATGTTGACAATTGTCATGAGAATGTGGAAACCGCGTCAACTTATTGTGGAGAAGAAGGTTAACGAAGATTTTGGGGTGCTAAACAGCGCTGGTTATCCACAATTCCTGTATAATTGCTGATAGTAACTTGGCTTAGACGCACCGGTCTAATGAATTCGATCTAAGAGGTGGGGCGATCCTTCTGTTTGCGTTTGTGTTGGACATCTTCGGGCACTGATTTGAAAAAATGATCAAGGGGCGCGTTTCTCAACCGCGCATATCGGGATGAC
>CAZWAO010000167.1:0-6105 GCA_964631815.1 uncultured Ignavibacteria bacterium
CAAGCTGACTGCTGCCGGCAACAGCGCAACCGAAAAGATGGTTATGATGAAGTAAGCTTCATCATAAGCTCTTAGAAGCGAGGGAGGGGATCTTGGATTCCCCTCCTTCGCTCTCTGACCAGCGGAGATTCGCAAGCTAAAGAGAGGAAGGAGGAAAAAGGAGACCAGAGCTAACGTAACGTGAGGGCATTTTTTAGAATCTGGTTGCGTTTAGCAGGCCCAAAAACCAACTGAACCAAAAACCGAATCTTGGCCCGAGGCCAGGAGGAGAATCGATGTTCTCTGGAGCCGATCCACCGCAAAATGGTAGATACGGCCGTTTTTTTTCCCGGACCGGGCGGGAACTTCGGGAGAAGATCGAAAGGGCTGGATGTCTCGAACGGCGATAAGGGGCCACCCAGACTTCACAGCGGCTGCCGGAAGGGGTCCGATCGGCCGCAGTAACGTGAGTACCCCCGTCGTTTTTGGTAGAAGACGTCAAGGAGCTGTTGGCTTGGAAGTAGGTAATCACCGGAAGAGATCAAGTGGGCCGTAACACTCCCACAGCATCAAAGGAGTCAGCGGACCGCCGAGAGGCAAGCAAGCCGTTTTGGGGCTTGCTCACTTTCTGAACAAAAGCTTTTGGCGGGCACAGTTTTTGCGACTTTTTGACTTGGAAAAAACGTGTTTGTGATTATATTAACAAGAGAGTTTGGGTGCGTAGAATGCGCAAGGGACTGTTTAGGAAGTACCTGACATATGCTTTGGCCCTGGGGTGGACGCTTTTCGCGGCCGCGGATGCGTCGTGGTGCGGAATCGGGTCTCCGGTTTTTGACCCGGTGGCCTCCTGCTTCGTGGCGGAACCGGATACAGGCGATTTCGGACTGAAGACGGGAGCGGTGGAGGGCGGCACGTTCACCACCTGTTACGTCCACGAGAAGCAGGCCATAGAGGTACATGTCCAGGCCCATGATCCGGACGATGAGTCCATCATCATGTCGCTGGTAAACGCCCCCCCCACGGCGGTGTTTCGCGATGAGGGAGACGGCAACGCCAGCCTGATCTGGATTCCGGATTTCATCGGCCCTTGGTCATCGGCCCAGAGCCCCTTTGAGTTTTTCTTTGTGGCTTCGGATGGAGTTTCAAGCTCGCGTCTGCGGGTGGTGATAAACGTGATCAACGTCAACCGGAATCCGGAGTTGACCTTGCCCGGGTCGGCGCGGGTGGCCGCCGGGGATGATTTGATGTTTCAGGTGAGGAAGTACGACCCCGATCTGGAGGAAGTGTCGGTGGAGGCCGTGGATCTTCCGCCGGGAGCGGAATTCGAGGCCGAATCGGGCATATTCACCTGGAAACCCCAGGAGGCGGATACCGGCTCTTGGCCGCTGGCTTTTCGAGCCACGGATCGCTCCGGAGGAAGCTGCCTGGAGGAAATGGAGGTGGCAGTAAGCCCGCCATCCACTTTCGGGCTGCATCTGGGAATAGGCAAATCCATGCCCGGCGGCGTGGCGGAGGTGCCTATCACCTTGCAGAACTCGGAGGCTATCGGCGGAATGGAGCTTCTGGTTCAATACGATCCGACCACATTCACCTTCCTGGAGGCCATCAGGCAAGGTACGCGCTGCCAAAACTGGGAGTATTTCTATTGCCACGACCAGCCGGTGGGTCTTTATCGTCAGGTGAAGATAGTGGGCTTGGCCGATTTTCCCAACCAGGTCAATACCGTGCCGCTGCTTCCGGACTCGGGAGTGGTGGCTGTTCTCAGATTTAAGGTTACCAACGATCCCTATCTGGCTGGGCTGCTTGCACCGTTAGAGTTCCACTGCCTTGATTTCACCGACAACACACTTTCCACTCCCCAGGGGAAGTTCATCCAGCAGGACATGGTGAGTCTGGCCAACGGTGGAGTTCTGCTGGAGGCAGGAAACACCCTGCTGGGGGACGTCAACCAGAACGGCATGGCCTATGAGGTGGGGGATGCGGTCAGACTGGCCGCTCACCTTTCGGAGACCACCAGATTGACCCTTCAGCAGCTGATCAATTCCGACGTGAACCAGGACGGGAGAATGGGCACCCTGACCGATCTGGTGCTGTTGATCAAGATGATTATCGAGCAGCAGACGGTTCCGCAGGACGAGGGAGATGACTCGGAGGAGCTGGCGGTGGTCAGAATGACCGACCAGGGCTCGCAGAGCTTTGTTCGGCTGGAGTCGGAGAGGCCGGTGGGCGGGGCGCTGCTGATTTTTAAAGACGAGGACTTGAGTGCCGAAGACGTCGAACTTGTCGCCCAGGCCGGCGACGTGGACCTGTATACTTCGCGGGTGGGGAACGAATTCAGAATCCTGCTCATGGGGCGGGACTCCAAGCCTTTGCCGGTGGGCGATAATCTTGTGAATTTGAAGAGAGGAAATCTCGAAATGGCGACTGTCTCCCTGGCGGATTCCCAGGGTGAGTTGGTTGGAGCCAAACCGGAATACGAAAAAGGCTCACGGCCGACGCGCTTTGCCCTTGGCCAGAACTATCCCAACCCCTTCAACCCCAGCACCAGTATAAGCTACTACGTGGGAACCGAGACCGCCGTCCGAGTAAGCCTGAGGGTTTACAACTTGGCGGGCCAGCTGGTGAAGACGCTGGTGGATGAAGAAAAGGCGCCGGGCGAACACCAGGTGATATGGGACGGGAAAAACCAACAAGGTGATGAGGTGGCCAGCGGAGTCTATTTCTATAGACTTAGCGTTATGAACTTCTCGGACAGCAGAAGGATGGTGCTGCTGAAGTAGGCCGGAAGATGATTTCACACCAGTGCAGACGATTCCAGCCGGCTGCATTTTCCTGCACAGTGTGTGATGGAGATTGCGAAAATGTGACGGAAAGTTGACAAACGAAAGGTACGCTCTCGAACGGAGCTTGGTTTAAGTGATTCGGGAAGTGTACCGGTCAGTGTCAAATAGAAAGGTTGCGGCGAATGAATTTGGACCAGACTGTCGGCAAATTGATACCGGGTATAGAGTTTGCTTCTATATTCTTCGAGGATTCATCGATGGTGAAGGAAGCTTTGAGCACCGAGTTGGCGAGAAACCAAACGGGGGAGGACAAAGTATCATGAAAACAATATCCACTGGGAGACTGTTGAAATCCCTGCCGGGATACGTCGTGTGTATCCTGTTTGTTCTGTGGCTGGGAACCCTTCTGGGTTGGAATTGGAGCCTGGAGGGCGATTCCGGAGGAGGACTGGGTCTTGGCTCCGATCAGGCCCTGGCGGCGGTCAATGACTTTCAAGAGGCAAAAGACGTGATCCTCGAGAACGACAGCCTGATAGTGGAAGACGTATCTGCGGCCCCCGGCAACAGCTTCTGGGTTACCGTGAGGATGGTTAACACCAGGCCATTGGCCGGCTGGCAGCTGAAACTGGTTTATAACGGCAGCGCATCCATCATCGTGCCGGATACGGTCGGACATGTGAACACCAGCGTAGACCCCCCGGAGACCACTTGGCAGGTAGAAGCCCAGCTTCTGGGTCGAGCCGCCAGCTATTCATCCAACGCGTGGCGGGTGATGGCGGCCCCGATTCGTTATCTGCATTTGGACACGCTCCGTTTCAGTGCACTACTTAATCTGGAGACGACTCCTCCTCCTCCTCTGATCCCTGCCGGCTCGGGGCAGATAGTCAGGTTCAAGTTTTTTGTAAAGCCGGATGCGGTACCGGAAAGTTACACGGACATCAACTTCGATTACTGGTGGAGTTTCCAACAGGGTGAGACGTATCCGGCGAACAACTTCGCAGACACTTCCTCTGAGTTTTTGATAGTGGGGAACACCATAGCGGGAAGATTCACTGTGAGCGACACCGGAGGAACGCCGGAGAATAATTGTCCGGTCTTCGAATTGCCTTCGGCGTCCTCTTTCGATGTCAATGAGGGGGCCACGCTTCAATTCGACGTGCGGGCCACGGATGAAGATGGAGATTCCATCACCCTCTCCCTGGATCCGCTGGATCCCGGAGGCTTAAGCTACAGTTTCGACACCAAGAAGGGGGAGGGATCGGTGACCCAGACCTTCGAGTATACGCCGGGATTCACCGAGGCTCCCGCCACGCGATACCTGAACTTCAGGGCCGTGGACGATCAAGGCTGTTTGACAACCAAGTCGATAACCATTCACGTGCTTGAAACCCAACAGGACCTGTTGATGGCTTCCACCGTACAGGGGGGAGTTCCCGGAAGCAAGGATAGGCTTACTCCCTTCATGATCACCAATTCGGTGCCCATATATGGGTTCCAGTTCACCTTTCGCTGGGATGCCACCAAGCTGGCGGTGGACTCCATTAGAGCCACGGACGCCATAAGCGGATTCTCCATGTATACCAATCTGGGGGATAGCGTCGGCAAGGCCACGGTTTTGGTTTTCGGCCTTAATGGAGAGACCATCCCGGTGGGATTGGACACCATGGTATATCCGGCTTTCAGGGTGCTTCCCGGCGCTCCACCCGGAGAAGTGGAGTTGAAGATAGAAAACGCCAGAGAGGCGATCAATCCGGGTTACCCATCTTTCCCCCTGGGCATGGTAAACGGCACCTTCTGGGTGGACATGTTCGGAGACTGCAATCTGGACATGGACGTGGATGTCGGAGATATCATTTCCATCGTGCACTATATACTGGGAGAAATCACCTTCGGGACCAGACAGAAGCAGACAGCCGACGCCAACCAAGATAGTCTGATCAACGTGGCCGATCTGGTGGCGATGATCGACATGATTTTAGACAGATGGATGGGTCCCTCTCCGTCCATGTATGCCGGTCCCATGGCTAACGTAAAGCTGGACTACGCGGATCTATTGGCGGGAAGCTCGGATGAGGTGGAAGTGCTGGCCGATTTGGAGGTGCCGGTGGCCGGAGCCCAGTTGCAGATCGAATACGATCCGGCCCAGGTGACCTTCCAGGTGCCGCGGCTGGCCGAGAGATCGGATCATTTTCTGGTCGAGTATCGGGACGACGGTAACGGCAAGTTGAACCTGCTGATGTACAACTTTTCCAATCGGCCCATACCGGTTGGAGAGGGGAGCATCATCTCGCTGCCGGCGATACTCAGCCCCTATGCTTCCGACGACGTTAAGATACAGCTGAAACAGGTGATGCTGGCTGACGAAAAGGCAGTTCTGATACCGGTGGGTGACGGGGCGCCTTCTATCCCGGTGGCCTTTGAGTTGGACCAGAACTACCCCAATCCCTTTAATCCATCCACCACCATCGGGTTCTCGCTTCCGGTGCAGTCCGGCGGAGGTTATCTGCCCACCACCCTTAGGGTTTACAACGTGTTGGGTCAGATGGTAAGGGTCCTGGTGGATGAGCCTATGGCAGCGGGGTCCCACGAGATCATTTGGGATGGAAAGGACGATCAGGGAAGTCGGGTGGCCTCGGGAATCTATTTCTACAAGCTGCGCTCAGGAGACTACGAGGACACCAAGAAGATGGTATTGATGAAATAGCCGGGGCTTTGGGCTGTTTGGCGATCTGCTTTTCTAATGGGACGACAATTTGTGTCGATTCAGTAACTTAGGACGTTTATCCTAAGTTCCTTTGTCGAACGCACAATCGAATATAGAAAAAAAGGGACGAAAGAGATGAAGAGAGGATATCTTGTCTTCGCCGCTGCTTTCATCTTCGTGATGGCAGCGGGAGCTCCTGCGGCATGGAGTCAAACCCCTGTAGTTGCGGACATCCCCGATCAAAGCATCTCCGAGGGACAGAGTTTCGTCACCATCAATCTGGATGACTACGTCACGGACGTTGATAATGCGGACAGTGAGATGGTGTGGACCTACAGCGGGAACACCGATCTGATCGTGGACATAACCGACCGGGTGGCCACCATAACAGCTCCCACCGCGGAGTGGAACGGTTCTGAGACTATCACCTTCCGGGCGACTGATCCCGGCTCTCTGTATGGTGAGGATGCCGCCACCTTCACTGTGTCTGCGGTCAACGACACTCCTGTGGTTGCGGACATACCGGATCAGAGCGTCTCCGAAGGGCAGAGTTTTGTTGCCATCAATCTGGATGACTATGTTTCAGACGTTGACAATGCAGACAGCCAGATGGTGTGGACTTACAGCGGCAATACCGAT
>CAZWAO010000168.1:0-6066 GCA_964631815.1 uncultured Ignavibacteria bacterium
GGCGCAGTGCCCGAACGGGTGTGTGGGTTCGAATCCCACCTTCGGCACTTTTTGTATCCGCTTCGCAAACTCCTCTCCGTCCGCAAAATCTTGAGAAGAAGGAAGCTTCCTTTTACGTCCGCGTGCGTGATTTAAGAAGGGGAGGGGTGGGGGAAGAGAGCATCACGGCTCACTTGCCGCTGTCCGGCTGGGCTGACTCATGGAAGATCACGTGCTTGGTCCGGAAGATCACATCATTGCCGAAATCCTTCCTCCAGGCGAAAAGATTCAGCCTCCGGTCGGTCTCCTGCACCTCCCGAAGGGTTATCCCCAGCGGGGCGATATCCGCGGTGCACAACAGCACGTATACCGATCGCTGGGATGCTTCGTAGGTCAGCTCGTCCTGGGCTAAGTCCCATTCATCCTTGTGGAGGTTGGGGTAGGTGTACCGCCGAGGCCATATGAAGGAGAGTCTTTGCGGAACGTTGGTGATTATCATGTCGGTGGAATCCACATTCTCCTTCAGAAAGCGCAGGCTGCCTCTGTTCAGATTGCCCGGCTGCTCCATGGCCGGAAAGGAACCGGAACTGATTCCCCTGTAGATGTTGAGGGTGGAGGAGAGTTGAATCGCCCCAAAAGCTGCCAGACACACAATCACTGACACCAACGCAGCATTCTTAGCTTTGGCCCGCTTGATAGCTCGATAAGCGCGGAACAAAGCACCCAATGCTAAAAGCAGGATCAGCGGATACAACGGGGCCATAAACCTGGAGGCGATGGGGTCTATGGACACGGTAGAGCCCACATACAGGAGTACCGAGCAGTAGATCAGGAAATAGAGAAGAATGGCAATCCGGGGCTCAGGCGGGTTCTTCTCTCTCCGGGGGAGGCCGGGACTCTTGACGAACATGATTACCAGCGCCAGCGCTCCCAACATAAAGGCGATCCTCAGCCAGGAATCAAGAAATCCCCACTTGAGAAAGAAGAGATAACCCCAAAAGTTCAGATCGTACGAGAGAAAATCACGATAGATGGTCACCACCAGCTGCACCAGTTGGTGCCCAAAAGTATATTTGGATGGGAATTGCGTCTTGCCGGCCAGACCGTAGCTCAGAAAACAGGCCACAGAATGTAAGAGCAGTGGTGCGCAGGCGACCAAAGTAAACAATAGGGTCTTCTTCAACCTCCTGGATGCGGGAAGATACCCGCCGAAAAGAAAAATGGACAGGATTCCCGTGCCGATTAAGGATGCGCCGATGTAGCGGGTTACGCTTGCCAATCCAGCGAAAACCGCGGCCCCCAGAAGGTATCGGTTTCTCTTCGCGGCTGAAGGCCCTAGTAGAAACTCCGTCAGGAGAAGAAAGAACAGGACGGAAAACAGGATATACAGCGTCTCCGACCAACAGAAGATGTATATGTAAAGCACGGAGGCCAAGCATAGCATGGATATGGCCCCCAGGTGCGCCGTGAAACGTCCCTGAAGCCGCAAGCCCAAGAGAAAGACGGCAATCACCAGGACGATATAAGATAGGATGGAGATCGTTCGGGCAGCAACCAGGGGCAGCGCCGACCCCAGATACTCTATGGCTGCGATGCTCAGCGGATAAAAAGCAGGCCACACCGGGTTGAAGGTTTCGGCCCATTGACCCTGGACAGAGCGCTCGGCCATGATCAGGTAGTTCTCGGAATCGTAGCTTACCCCCAATCCACCCGAGCTCAAAAGATAAATCAACCAGAATGCCAGTACCCCATAGAGGAGACAGAAGAGGAGTGTTCGGCTGCGCTTCTTCAAGCTATTCTACCTCGGATTAGCCGGACGCAATCAAACGGGCCGGAAGCTTTTTTGTGACCCCGCATACGACAAACTGACCCGACTGCTTCCATATATAGCATGAAAATACCTATTTGTCAAGCCGACATCCCGTGAGATGATTCTCCGATGTCTGTATGCGATGAAGCAGGGTTGGCGGTCATTCTCGATGGGGGGCAACAGAGCAAGCCGGGCACATAAATTCCATTTGCCAAAAGATAATTTTGCGGTATATTATGAGAAGATAGGCTTTGGCTTCACTTTGTTTGCGGTTTTCTGTGACAATCTGTTGCGCCGTACTTCTCGGGAAAGGAGAGATGAATGCGCAAAAGCGGAATGTTTTTGTTGCTTACATTGGTGATTGCGCTGACTTTCAGTCACTTATGGGCTGCGGAGAATTGGGTTTGGTTTGGGCGGGCTTCCTCCCAAAGGTCTCCGGCGGTCGAAGTTCTTTCTTCCTCCAGTGGCGATTTTGTTTTTCGGATTGCCTTCCCCGGCATGGAAGTCGGAGATGTGGAAAAAGCCGGAGACATTTATCAGGCTCTGAGCGTTCGGGGGGGCGGACGAACCAATAATGTGGGCTGGCCCGAGTTGCCCACCTGGTCTCGTTTCGTTGCCGTTCCTCAAGGGGCGATTCCGCAGGTGGAAATCGTCCGCTATAGCGCAGAGACGCTGGTGGGATACAACGTGCTTCCGGCTCAGGAGCTTCCGGTGGATAAAGCCGGTGCGCCGGAACCGGAGTTCACCAAAGACCAAGAATTCTACGGCCGGGACGAATTCTATCCGGACAGGCTGGCCTTCGTATCTCAGCCTAAGGTGATCCGGGGCTGCCAGGTTTCATCACTTACCTTGTTCCCGATTCAGTACAATCCGAGCAGGGGAGAGCTGAGGGTAATTTCCGAAATAGAGGTAAGGGTGAGTTTCGTCGGGGGAAACGGTAGCTTCGTCGATCCCCGGCTGCGATCACCTTACTTCGAGGGTCTTCTTGCGAATCTCCTGCTAAATTATCCCGCCCTGGAAGCGCCTCCCCGGGCAAACCCGAAAGGGGAGAACGGATGTGACTTCCTGATAATCACCCATCCCGACTTTCAGGCTTGGGCCGAATCTTTGGCCTCCTGGAAAAACCTGTCGGGCATCCCCACCTGGGTGAGAAATACCACCCAGACCGGTTCGGACACCGGTTCCATCAGAACCTATCTGCAGAATGCCTACGACACCTGGGACCCGCCGCCCTCGTTTCTGCTTCTGATGGGAGATGCCGAGTACCTTCCGCTTTTCTATCGGAGCACGCATCCCTACGATTACCTGAAAACCGGCACCGATCTTTATTACACCACTCTGGACGGCTATGATTACTTTCCGGACCTGTTCCCCGGCAGGATCTCAGTGGACGATGCATCCCAGGCGGCAACGGTGATGGGGAAAATCCTCCGGTACGAAAGATCGCCCATTTCCAGCCCGGCCACTTTCTATGACAATGCGCTGGCAGCCGGTTTTCTCCAGGACCGGGACTTTGACGGCTATGCCGATCGTTTCTTCCTGCAGACCAGCGAGGTTCTTCGGAATTTCCTGATCGGTACTCAGGGGAAAAGCGTGGAGAGATGTTACACCACGACCCCCGGCAGCACTCCCTGTTGTTATTACTTTGGCGAGCCGATACCTCCCGGGCTGGTTTGGACGGGAAGCGCCGCGCAGATCAACAGCGCCATAGATAACGGGGTTTTCCTGGTCACCCATCGGGATCACGGTGGCGTGAGCGGATGGGGCGATCCGGCTTACGACACCTCGGACGTCAACCAGCTGACCAACGGGGACAAACTGCCGGTGGTGCTGAGCATCAACTGCGAAACCGGCCACTTCGACAATGAAACCGATGCGCCGGACCATGAGACTCCATACTCGGCCGTGTGTTTCTGCGAGACTTTCAGCAGAAAGGCAAACGGGGGAGCGGTTGGCGTATTGGGCCACACGCGGGTGAGTTGGAGCGGGCTAAACGACGAACTGGCC
The DNA here is from genome assembly GCA_964631815.1 of uncultured Ignavibacteria bacterium. Lineage (GTDB taxonomy): Bacteria > Zixibacteria > MSB-5A5 > MSB-5A5 > SM1-73 > SM23-73-3. Next base: position 3,797 of record CAZWAO010000168.1, read on the forward strand.
AAAGGCTTGTATGATGCCATCTGGCCAGACTACGATCCCGATTATCCCGGAGTGGGTTCCACCCACCCCATTGCCAACCCCATGTATCGAATGGGAACCATGCTCAACTTCGGGAAATTCTGGATGTACGACAAGTACCATCTCACCGGGGGAGACGGCTACCCCTGGGGCTCGGACAACCAGTCAACCAAGATCACTTTTGAGATGGGCACCTGGTTCGGCGACCCCACCATGCAGATTCGAACCGAGCTTCCCCAGGATCTGGATGTGTCGCATCCGGACACGATCCAGGTGGGCCACGACTCCTGTGCCGTTCTGGTGACCTCCGAAGGATCTCCGGTGGAGAGCGCCTGGGTTTGCCTGATGAACGACGAGGTCTATCAGACGGGCAGCACCGACGTATCCGGCCAGCTGGTTTTGGCCTGTTCCACCACGGTGGAGGGGGAAATGCACCTGACCGTCACTAAACACAATTTCCGGCCCTATCAGGGTCTGCTGACCGCGATCATGCCCGGCTATCTGCGGGGAGACGCCAACGGAGATGACTTAATCGACGTGGCGGACGTGGTTTTCCTGGCCAACTACCTGTTCAAGGGACAAGCCCCGCCTTCTCCCTATGATGCCGGTGAGGCCAATTGCGACGCGATCGTCGACATAGCTGACGTGGTTTACCTGCTCAACTATCTATTCAAAAACGGACCGATTCCCGACTGCGGTTAGACCTTTCCTTTCAAGATCAAAGACAAAAAGAGCAGGGCTTCGGATGCCCTGCTCTTTGCGTTTATATCGGATTTTGCTGCCGGCTGCGTCTGACGCAGCCTCAGGCCCAACAATCCCGGAATTCCCTTAAAAAGTCCCGCCTTTTTTAAGCGCCTGCTGATTGATCCGGATCATCTCCTCCTTGGCCCGGGGGAACACCTTGGGCAAGGTTTTCATCACGCTCTCTAAGGCCACCGCCTGGGTATGGCTGATCAGGGCGCCCAGCATGACCATATTGGCACACTTGACCGTGCCGATCTCCTCGGCGATCTGGTTGGCGTCAATGGTTACCGCTTGGATGTCTTTCCTTTTAGGCTGGCTGGAGACTAAAGACTTATTGATCAACAGCAAACCATCGGGTTTCAAAGCAGGCTCGAATTTGAGCAGCGACGGCTCGTTCATCACGATCAACGAATCGGGAGTGGAGACCACCGGCGAAGCCACCTCCTCACTGGAGACCACCACCGAACAGTTGGCCGTTCCGCCGCGCATTTCCGCTCCATAGGCAGGGAAGAAGGTAACGAATTTGCCGTCCACCATTCCCGAATATGCCAAGAGCACGCCGGCGGAGATTACGCCCTGACCTCCGAACCCGGACATTATCACACCTTGGTACATTTAACCTCCATCTTTCGTCAAAAACCGAAGAATAGCTGTCTTATCCTGCTTCCGGGCAAAAGCCGTCTTCCGTCACCGCCGGACCGGAGCACTGATTCCCGAGTTACTTCCCTCCGGACGGCTGATCGGGGCTCCTATACACACCCAGAGGGTAATAGGGGATCATCTCGTCTTCTATCCGTTTGATGGCCTGCAACGGGGTCATGGCCCAATCCGTGGGACACTGTGAGAGGATCTCCACCAGGGAAAAACCCAGACCGTCTATCTGCACCTGAAAGGCCTTCTTGACCGCCTTCTTGGCCTTCACCACGTGGGCCGGAGTGTCCACGGCCACCCTCTCTAAGTATACCGGTCCGTCCAGCGCGGCCAATAGCTCACATACCCGGATGGGGTTTCCCGCCACCTTGACATCCCTTCCAAAAGGGGAGGTGGTGGAGCGCATGCCGGGCAGAGTGGTGGGTGCCATCTGTCCTCCGGTCATCCCATAGATGGCGTTGTTCACGAAGATGATGGTGACGTTTTCCGAGCGGGAGGCACAGTGAATGGTCTCCGCCATTCCAATGGATGCCAGATCACCGTCTCCCTGGTAGCTGAACACTATGCAGTCGGGTCTGACCCTTTTCATGCCGGTGGCCACTGCCGGTCCTCGTCCGTGAGGAGGCTGAATCATGTCGCAGTTGAAATACTCGTCAGCAAAAACCGAGCATCCCACCGGGGCGATGCCGATGGTCTTTTGGCGCACGCCCAACTCCTCGATGGACTCCGCCACCAACCGGTGAATGACCCCATGCCCGCAGCCCGGACAATAGCGCATGGGGATGTCTTCTAATCCTCTGGTCCGTTCAAAAACTTTCTTTTCCATAGTCTGAGAGTTCAAAGGTTCAAGGGTTCAA
>CAZWAO010000169.1:0-6027 GCA_964631815.1 uncultured Ignavibacteria bacterium
ATGAGTCCTTGGGATGAACCGTTTCGGCTTCTGGTTGAAGGCAAGGAGCCTTGAGTCGGAGGCGGTCTGGTCATCACGTATCATTTGTTCACCGATCATCTCAACCGAGGAGGAAAGCAAAGTGGAGATCACCGAGGTAAGGGTCACCTTAAGGGATGAGCCGAAGCTGAAAGCCTTCGTGAACGTTACCTTCGATAATGCCTTTGTGATAAGAGGGTTGAAGGTGATAAACGGCACCAAAGGCTATTTCGTGTCCATGCCCAGCCGGAAGAGAAACAACGGGACCCATCAGGACATCGCGCATCCGATAAACAACGAGACCCGGCGCCTGATCGAAGAGAAGGTTCTGGAAGCCTACGAGGAGGAATTGAAGAAGGGTGGAACCGGCGGCGGCAGCGAGGAGTCGGAAGAAGAGCCGATGGAATAAACCACACGGTTCGTGCCGCTGAGCCGGCAACGTTACAAAGGACAAGAACCAGCCAACGCTAACGATCACGTCTGTTGGCGTCGCCACCCGTTTTGAACCCGGCCATGGACGTGAATCGTTTTTTTAAGGGTTCCCTTGGGGCGTCGTCAAGTGGTAAGACACAAGACTTTGGATCTTGGATCCCAGGTTCGAATCCTGGCGCCCCAGCCAGATGACTGCTAACCGTTCACAGTTGATCAACCATGAATGACAAAGTCAAGATAATCAGCGGAAATTCCAATCGGCCGTTGGCGCAGAAGATAGCCGATTATCTGGGCATGGCCTTGTGCGATGCGGAGATCGGCAGATTCTCGGACGGCGAGATATCGGTCAAGATAAACGAGAACATCCGGGGAAAGGACGTCTTTGTAATACAGTCCACCAACCCGCCGGCGGAAAACCTATTGGAGCTTTTGGTGATGATCGACGCCGCCAACCGGGCCTCGGCCGAGAGAATCACGGCAGTTCTCCCCTACTATGGTTACGCCCGGCAGGACCGAAAGGACCAGCCCCGGGTGCCCATCACCTCCAAGCTGTTGGCCAACCTGATAGCCGCGGCCGGAACCGACCGGGTGTTGACCATGGATTTGCACGCCGCCCAGATTCAGGGCTTCTTCGACATACCCATGGATCACCTTTTCGCCAATCCGGTCTTTTATGAATACTGCTCCGGCTTTGCACCGGACCAATGGGTGGTGCTGGCCGATCTGGGCAGCATAAAGATGGTGCGGAGTTTCGCCAAGAAACTGGCCATGCCGTTTGCCGTGCTGGACAAAAAGAGACACGTGGCCAATCAGGTGGAGATCTTAAACGTGATCGGCGACGTGAAGGATAAAAACGTGATCATCCGGGACGACATCGTGGACACCGCCGGGACTTTGACCCAGGGGGCGAATTTCCTGGTGAAGCTGGGAGCCAAGGAGATCTATGCCTGCCTCACCCATGCGGTGCTCTCCGGAAGATCGCTGGAGCTTATAGAGAATTCGCCCATCAGCAAGGTGGTCATTTCGGACACAATTGATACCCAACAGAAGAAACTGTCACACAAGTTCGAGATCGCCTCCGTAGCCAAGATATTTGGAGAGGCCATAAAGCGCATTCACATAGGTGAATCGGTGAGCTCCCTTTTTGAATACTGACGCAGCAAGGAGTGTAGTCCTATGAAAGAGGTAAGCCTGAAGGTCAAACCGCGCGAGAAGAGGGGAAAAGAATACGCCAAGAAGCTCAGAAGAGACGGCATCATACCCGCCGTGGTATACGGACAGCAAACCGCTTCCCTGCCTCTGGAGGTCGAGAGCAAAGCCTTCCATGCCCTTCTGAGACATGGTTTGGGGGAAAACGTGCTGATCACCCTGACCGCCGAGGACCAAAAGGGAAAGGACCGTAAGGTGCTGATCCGGGAGGTTCAGAGGGATCCGGTGACAGAGGACATCGTGCACATCGACTTCCACGAGATTTCGCTGACCAAGAAGCTGGCCATCCAGGTTCCCATACACTTAGTGGGCGTCCCGGTGGGAGTCACCACCGGCGGAATCCTCCAGCACGTGCTCAGGGAGCTGGAGGTGGAATGCCTGCCCACCGCCATTCCCGAGAAGATCGATGTGGACGTGACCAGCTTGGACATCGGGGATTCCATCCACGTGGCCGATCTGAAGCTGGAGGGGATAGACGTGCTTTCCGATCCTCATAGCTCCATAGTCAGCGTGGTTCCTCCCACCGTCTTCAAGGAGCCGGAGGCCGCACCGGTGGCCGAGGCGGAGCCGGAAGTGATCGGCGAGAAGAAGGAGGGAGAGGAGAAGGAGGAAAAGGAGGAGAAGGGAGAGGGCAAGGAGAAGGGAGAGGGCAAGGAGAAGGGCAAGGAGGAGCCCAAGGCCGAGAAGAAGGCGGCTGAAGGCGCCAAAGAGGAAAAGAAGAAAGAAGGAAAGTAAAGCGGGTTTTCCGCCTGTAGACCGGCAACCGGACCTCCGGACGACCGAATCCGGGTGGGTAGAGAATGATGATGAAGAACAAATGGATATTTCTCCTGGCGGTGTTGATCCTCTTTGGCTGCTACAACCAGAAGAACATGACCGAGGAGAGGGCCAAACAAAGGCTCACCCAGTTCATCCAGGCGCTTCTCACCGAGCAGTGGGATAAGGCGGATACATACATCAGCCGGACTTTAGCCGACAGCGAGAATAAGGAGGTGTTGTACAGCAACTTCGACAGCCCGCAGCTTAAAGACACCTCGGAAGTAGCTATAGACATAGAACAGATCTATATACCCGAAAACGATCCCCTACACAGGGCCATTGCATCCGTGTCCATTCGCAATACCAAGACCAACTACGCCAAGATGGCCTCCATGCCCATGCGGTATGAAAGAGGAGATTGGTACGTAGGAAAATGAAGGGTGTGATACTGGCAGGCGGACTGGGCAAGAGGCTGTATCCCCTGACCAAAATCACCAACAAACACCTCTTGCCGGTTCACAACGAACCCATGATCTACTACCCCCTGCGTGCGCTGTTGAACGCAGGGATCAGCGACATCCTCATCGTCACCGGGGGAAGCCACGCCGGGGATTTCTTAAGGCTTCTGGGCAACGGCAAGGAATTCGGCCTCAAACACCTCAATTATACCTACCAGGAAGGGGAAGGGGGAATCGCCGACGCCCTGAGTTTGGCCGAGCACTTCTCCGACTACGAGAAGATGGTGGTCATCCTGGGGGACAACATCATCGAGGGCAACATAATCCAGGCGGTCAAAGACTTCCGCAAGCAGAAGGAGGGCGCCAAGATTCTGCTCAAGGAGGTGCCCGATCCCCAGAGATTCGGCGTGCCGGAGATAGTGGACGGAAAAATCCTGGGCATAGAGGAAAAGCCCATGATTCCCAAGTCGCAATACGCGGTGATCGGCATCTACATGTACGACGGCGGGGTCTTCGACATCATACGCACCCTCAAGCCCTCCAACCGGGGAGAGCTGGAAATAACCGATGTCGGCAACGCCTATATCCGGGAAGGCAAAATGACCTACAACTTCCTGGAGGGTTGGTGGTCGGATGCCGGCACCTTTGAGTCTCTGCATCGCACCAGCAACCTGGTGGCGCAAGGCGGCGCCAACAAGAAAAACCTGTAATCGCGTTTCTGTCGGGTGAAAAATGCTTTCGGGAGCTAAAAAGATGATCGACGGTGTACAGACCAAGAAGCTCAAAGTGATTCCCGATGAACGGGGTCGGCTGATGGAGATACTCCGGTCCGACGATGAGTTGTTTTCCAAGTTCGGACAGGTGTACATGACCACCGCCTATCCCGGCGTGGTCAAAGGATGGCATTACCACAAGAAGCAGACCGATCATTTTGCCGTGATCAAAGGGATGATCAAGCTGGTGCTCTACGACGGCCGGGAAGATTCCCCCACCAAGGGGGAGGTGAATCAATTCTTCTTGGGAGAACACAATCCGCTCCTGGTCAAGATTCCCGCTTCGGTGCTTCATGGTTTCAAGTGCGTAAGCGAAGAAGAGGCCATCTGTATCAACGTGCCCACCGAGCTTTACGAATACGATAAACCGGACGAGTTCCGGGTTCATCCCCACGACAACGACATTCCCTACGACTGGGATAGGGAGGACGGATAGGTGAAGCTGCTGGTTACCGGGGGGGCGGGCTTCATCGGCTCCAACTTCGTCAGGTACATCCTCTCCAAGCATACCAACTATCGAGTCATCAATCTGGACAAGCTCACTTACGCCGGAAACTTGGACAATCTGTCCGACCTGGAGAATTCTTCGAATTACCGGTTTGTCAAAGGTGACATCTGCGACCCTGAGTTGGTTGACGAAATTCTCCGGGACAGCTTGGATGCCGTAATCCACTTCGCGGCTGAGAGTCACGTGGATCGCTCCATCGACGATCCGGGAACATTCGTCAAGACCAACGTGCTGGGAACGCAGGTTCTGCTCGAATCCGCCTTGCGGTACAAGGTTCAAAGATTCATTCAGGTCTCCACCGATGAGGTCTATGGCAGTCTGGGCGAACAAGGCTCTTTCACCGAGACCTCTCCACTTCAGCCCAACAGCCCATATTCTGCTTCCAAGGCATCTGCCGATCTGATGGTTCGCTCCTACTTCGAGACCTTTCGTCTACCTGCCATAATCACCCGCTGCACCAACAACTATGGACCTTATCAGTTTCCGGAGAAGCTGATTCCGCTTTTCATCACCAATGCCATGTTCGATCAGAACCTGCCCATTTATGGCGACGGACTTTACGTCAGAGATTGGATTTACGTGGAGGATCATTGCCAGGCTTTGGACGTGGTGCTGCACAAGGGGGAGGCGGGCGAAATCTACAACGTCGGCGGGGGAAACGAGAAGACCAATTTAGAGATCACCGACCTGATTCTATCAAGTCTCAAGAAGCCCAAGTCGCTGATCAGGCACGTAAAAGACAGGCCGGCGCATGACCGGCGTTATGCTTTGGACTGCTCTAAGATTCAAACCATGTTGGGCTGGAGGCCCCAGACTCCCTTCGAGCAGGGTATCTCCCAGACCGTGAACTGGTACGTCAATCATCAGGATTGGTGGCAGAAGGTCAAAAGCGGGGAATACCTGGAATACTACCAGACGCATTATCTGCAACGAGAGGGTTTCACCGAGGGAAAAGCGTGAAGACCGTTCTGATCACCGGCGCCAACGGCCTTCTCGGGCAAAAACTCTGCCTTCATTTCTCTTCCTCCTTCAAAGTCATCGCCACAGACCTGCAACCCGAGAGCTTAGTCTCCGTTCCCAAGCTCAGCTACGAGACCCTGGATGTGACCGACATCCGGAATGTGGACTTTCACGTCCGGCACTACAAACCTTCGGTGATAATCAACGCTGCCGCTTACACTGACGTGGATGGCTGCGAAATCCACAAGGATCGGGCCTGGGCGGTCAACGTCGGCGGGGTCAAGAATCTAACTAAGGCCTGCCAAGAGCACCAAGTCAAGCTGGTGCAATTGTCGACGGATTACATCTTTGATGGTGAAAACGGCCCTTATTCCGAGGATGATCCCCCGCACCCGGTGGGCTTTTACGGCCAGACCAAGTTGGAAAGCGAGAAGGTGATCCAAGAGAGCGGGATCGACTTCATCATCGTGCGGACGAACGTCCTCTACGGGTTTGGGAAGAATGTAAAGAAGAACTTCCTGCTCTGGCTCTTGGACAGACTCTCGGCAGGAGAAAAACTGAATATCGTGACCGACCAGTTCAACAATCCGACTTTGGCCGACAATCTGGCTGAGTGCATATTAGAGATGGTGCAGCGAGACCTATCCGGCTTCTTTCACATTGCCGGATCTGAACATCTCTCCCGTTACGACTTCGCCCTTAAGGTAGCCAAGAAGTTCGGCTACGACTCCGCCCTCATTTCCCCCACAACAACCGAATCCCTGAGCCAGAAGGCAAAAAGGCCTTCTCACGGCGGCCTGAAAGTCGAAAAGGCCCAGAATTTTCTCAAAACCAGACTTCTGAATGTAGAACAGGGGCTGGAACGGGCGAAACAAAATCAAGCATCTTAAACCGTAGGTCCGAAATCCTC
>CAZWAO010000170.1:0-5979 GCA_964631815.1 uncultured Ignavibacteria bacterium
GGGAGAGGCAGGCTGGACTACGATCTGGCCATAAGCGGTAAGGGAAACATCCTGGCCAAGGCCGGTGCAGAGGCTTTGCATTGCGCAGTGGTGATAGACAAAGGATATGGGATTGCCGTCAAGATACTGGACGGCTCCAGGAGAGCCATAGGTCCGGCAGCCTTGGAAGTTTACCGGCAGATGGGCGTTCTAAACAGGACAGAGCTTCGAAAGCTGGGTCAGTGGGATCGACCCCCGGTTAAAGATCATCAGGGAGAGCTGGTAGGGCACCTTGAGGCCGCTTTCAAGCTTAGAAAGGCAAGATGATCCGTATGGCTTCGGCAACTTCGTATTTAGCTCGCATTTTGTCAATTCCCCTTGAACCATTCCTGCCGGGGTTTAATTTGAGTCGAGTCCTTCCATAAAACAAACAGCCAAACGCGCCTGCCTATTCCCGAACCGCATGGGGGCTGGTCAAGGGAAGATTTTTGTTGCAATTTCCGGGGAAAGAGTTAATATACGGTTTCGCAGAATGGGAGCTACATGAAAAAAGAAATCCAGAAACTCTTTCCAGAGATAGCGCAGATCAAGGATGATAATCTCCGGGATAAAGTGGTATCCGCCTGGGAGGAGGCGATACAAAAAGGCGGCTGGCAGATCGACCAATTGAAAGCCATTCCCTTCACTCTTCTGATCCCGGACTGCAAGGTGAGCCTGATAGACCACACCCGAGCGGTCACGCAGACTGCTCTGAAGGTGGCCGGTGTGCTGGTGGATTCTTACAAGGATCAGGTCCACATCGACTTCGATGTTTTGATTGCCGGGTCTATTTTGCACGACGTGGGAAAGGTCCTGGAATACTCCCGACAGGGGAACCGGGTAGTGAAAAGCCAAACCGGAAAGCTGCTTCGGCATCCTTTCTCGGGTGCCGCACTGGCATATAAGCACGGCCTGCCCGACGAGGTCATTCACATGATAGCCACGCATGCCAAGGAAGGGGACGGAGGCCATCGCACCACCGAGGCCATGATAGTGCACTATGCGGATTTTATAAACTTCGAAAGCTTGGGCGGCAAAGCCTGAACGCCCTCGCCCGCCGTTAAAGGGAATAGAAGAAGATAGTTAACTTACGATCGAGGAAAGCTCAACATATCAACTTAAAGGAGATTAAGGTATGCCCGTCAATCAGAGACAAGTCAACTTGGACCCCAAGGAGATGCCCACCCAGTGGTACAACATACTTCCCGACCTGCCGGAACCACTTCCTCCGCCCAAAGACCCGGAGACGGGTGAATCCAGGCTGAAAAACCTGCCCAACATCCTGCTGGCCGAATGCCTTAAGCAGGAATTCTCCCAGGATCGGTGGATCGACATTCCGGAGGAGCTTTGGGACATCTATTTACAGGCGGGCAGGCCCCGGCCGCTTTTCCGGGCCGTCAATTTGGAGAAAAAACTGGGCACGCCGGCGCGGCTCTATTACAAGTCGGAATTCTACAGTCCCACCGGCAGTCATAAGGTGAACACCGCCTTAGCCCAGGCCTTCTACGCCAAAAAGGAAGGATATGAGAGACTGGCCACCGAAACCGGCGCCGGCCAGTGGGGAACCGCTCTTTCCTATGGCGCTGCGCTGGTGGGATTGAAGTGCACGGTATATTGGGTGAGGGCCGTGTACAACTGGAAGCAGGACCGAAGAAACCTGATGGAGCTTTTCGGCGCCCATGTTTTTGCCTCGCCCAGCGACAAGACCGAGTTCGGGAAGACCCTCTTCGGCCGGAACGCCAATCATCCCGGCTCGTTGGGCATCGCCATCTCGGAAGGCATGGAGGATGCCGCCAAGGATACTAAAGCCATCTATTGCTTAGGCTCGGTTCTGAACCATGTACTGATGCATCAGACCATTATCGGACTGGAAACGAAAAAACAGTTTGAGAAGTTCGACGACTATCCCGACCTGGTGATCTCCTGCCTGGGCGGAGGCAGCAATTTCGGCGGATTTGCCCTGCCCTTCGTGCACGACGTGTTGAAAGAAGGAAAGAAGATCAAGTTCATCGCCGCCCAGAGCGAGGCCTCTCCCAACCTTCAGGGAGAATACCGCTACGATTTCGCAGACTATGCCGAGATGACTCCCATGCTCAAGATGTACACTCTGGGACATAAGGTGGACATGATGCCCATCAAAGGCGACGGCCTCAGATACCACGGATGCTCGCCCATCATAAGCCTTCTGAGGGACAAAGGCTACATCGATACCATCGCCTATCCCCAGGACGAAAAGCACGTATTCCAGAGGGCCAAGGAGTTCATCCGGGCGGAGGGATTTCTTCCTGCTCCGGAATCGGCTTACAGCGTGGCTTGCGCCATAGACCAGGCGCTCAAATGCAAAGAGAGCGGCGAGAAGAAGGTGATCGCCTTCAACATCAGCGGTCACGGGTTCTTGGACATTCCCGGATACCGTGAGGTGCTGGGCCTCAAATAAGGCGGACAGACATGAAGTTGGACGACGTTCTCATTACCAGGGCCATCGTAGAGACGTTCAGCAAGAAATTCCTGGAGTACTCGGACCTGGACGTGGCCATAGCCGGAGCCGGTCCGGCCGGATTGTGCGCTGCTTTTTACTTAGCATCCGGAGGCGCCAAGGTGGCGGTCTTCGAGAGGAAGCTCTCCATAGGCGGGGGGATGTGGGGTGGAGGCATGATGTTCAATGAAATCGTCGTTGGCGCGGAAGGCAAGACGGTTCTGGACGAGTTGGAAATCGGAAGCAAGTCCTATCTGCCCGGCTATTTCACGGCCGACGCGGTGGAATGCGTTTCCACATTGTGCTCCAGGGCCACCAAGGCGGGAGCCAAGATATTCAATCTGATGAGCGTGGAAGACGTGATGCTGGATGCCCAGACGGTTTGTGGTTTGGTTCTCAACTGGTCTGCAGTGGAGATGGCCAACCTGCACGTGGACCCGCTGACCATCCGGACCAAGTACTTAATCGAAGCCACCGGCCATCCTACCGAGTTGATCAAGATCATGGTGAGAAAGCTGGGCGCCAAGCTGCACACCTCCACCGGAGACATCCTGGGAGAGAAGTCCATGTGCGCGGATCTGGGGGAGAGACAGGTGGTGGAAAACACCCGGGAGGCCTATCCCCGCGTTTACGTGGTGGGGATGGCGGCCAACGCGGTCTTCGGCTCTCACCGCATGGGGCCCATCTTCGGCGGGATGCTTCTCTCCGGCAGGAAGGCGGCCAAAGAGATTTTAGAAAAATTGAAAAGCGAAGTTTAGCATCCGAAATCCACAAGGACGGGATCGGCGTCTGGCCTGATCCCGTTTGTCTTAATCTGGGAGGCAGTGCAAGAGTGAAAAGACTATGGTGCATGGCTGTGCTGCTGGCACTGGTTGGTCTCTTCTGGTGCCAGCCGGCGCTGCCACAGACTCAAACCGGTCAGGAAACCGAAGTAATCACGCCCGCCGACAGTTCAGAGTCGATTCCGGCCCAGGCCGGCCAGATTCAACCGGAAAAAGAGCAGCGCCTGCAGGAGGCCATCCGCTACCAGCGCGCGAAAAACGTGCATTATTTTCTGGACCAGGGCTATACAATCGTATTTTTGATCCTGTTCCTCTTCCTGGGCCTCTCGGCATTCTTACGGAGGCAGATTGAGAAGATGACCAAGAAGCGCTTCTGGGTGGTTGCGTTCTACACCATACTCTTCCTGATCCTGGCATTCATCGTGGGCTTTCCGTCCAGCTATTATGGTTTCTCGTTGGAGCACAAGTTCGAGCTTTCCAACCAGACTTTCGGCGCATGGTTCGGCGAGGAACTTTTGAGCCTTATGGTTTTGGCTATCATTGCCCTGATCGCGGTGGAGGGGATCTATCTGGCCCTGAAGAAAGTGCCCAAAACCTGGTGGATCTATGTCTCGGTGGTTTTCATCATCTTCACCGTGGTTTTGGTCAATCTGGCGCCTGTCCTAATCATGCCTCTGTTTAACGTTTATACACCCTTGCCCCAGGGCGAGCTGAGAGACCGTTTGGTGAGCCTCTCGCACAAGGCGCATGTGAAGGTGGAGGACATTTTCACCATGGACATGAGCAAGCAGACCAAAAAGGCCAACGCCATGCTCACCGGTTTGGGCAATACCAAAAGGATTGTTTTAGGCGATAACCTGGTAAAGGAATTCACCACGGACGAGGTGGAGGTGGTGATGGCGCATGAGATGGGCCACAATTTCTTTCATCACATCTGGCAGGGGATATTTCTCTCATCCGTGATGGCGGCCATCGGGTTTTTCATAATCCACCTGACCGGGCCGGGAATCATCACCCGGTTCCGCAGCCGGCTGAAGATCGACAACATGGCCGATGTGGCCAGCCTTCCACTGATCTTGCTGATATTCACCCTCTACGGCTTGGTGACCATGCCGGTCTTCCCGGCATTCTCCAGGCATATGGAAAGGCAGGCAGATAAGTTCGCCATAGACATGACGCATGAGAACGGAGCTTTCATCACGGCCATGCAGAAGCTGTCCTATATGAACCTGTCCGACCCGAATCCCAGTCCGATAATAGAGTTCCTGTTATATGACCATCCACCCGTATCCAAGAGGATAAAATTCGCCGAGGAATATAAACCTCAAATGTAGAGGAAAACCCAGGTTTCCATTATAGAAGGTTGAAGCCTTCCAATGTACCATCAGGAGTCGATACTACACAGGGGAGAGGACAAACATGGCTGGTAAGACAACCATCGAAAAGATACTGTCCAGAGCATCAGGAAAAGACGTTTCCGCCAATGATCGGATGTGGGCCGAAGTGGATCTATCGGTCATACGCGATTTTGGCGGCCCCAATGCCGTCCTGGAGTTCGACAAATTCACCAACAAGGGGAAGGTGAAAGATCCCAGCAAAATTGCGCTCACCTTCGACTATCAGGCTCCTGCCAAGGACATGAAGGTGGCCCAAAACCAGGCTTTGTGTCGCGAGTTCGCCAGAAGACAGGGAATCACAAACCTCTTCGACGTTAACTGGGGAATCGGACAACATGTTCTTTTGGAACGGGGAATGATCAGGCCCGGCTCCGTGGTGATCGGAACCGACAGCCATATGAACCTCTTGGGCTCGGTGGGGTGCTTCGCCTCGGGAGTGGGCAACACGGATATCGTAGCAGCCTGGTACTCGGGGAAGCTGTGGTTCCGGGTCCCGGAGACTATCAAGGTCACTTTTTCGGGAAAATACAAAGAGCCGGTTTCGGCCAAAGACCTAACGCTCAAGTTCGTTCAGGAGATCGGTACGGATAAACCCAATTACCGCTCGTTGGAGCTGTGTGGAGAACCCATAGAAAGCCTCTCATTGGCAGGACGGCTTACCTTAGGAAGCATGATGACCGAAGTGAATGCCAAGATTGGTTTCATCCAACCGGACGGCGAGCCTTTGGAATTCTTGAGACAAAGATGCGGCGACGACCTTGAGATAGTCACATCCGACGAGGATGCGATTTTTGTCGACCGGATGGAAATCGACGTGGACAAACTGATACCCCAGATCGCTTGCCCTCATTCGCCGGATAATGTCAAGCCGGTGGAAGAAGTGGAGGGCAGGCCGTTCAATGAGGGATTCATCGGTTCCTGCACCAACGGCAGGCTGGAGGATTTCAAAGCCGCTGCCAAGATACTCAAGAAGGCCGGCAAGATTCATCCCGACGTAAGGCTGGTGATTGTCCCGGCAACGCGCGAAGTGGCCATGGACATGCTGGAAGCCGGGCTGTACCAGATATTTATGAGCTTGGGAGCTATGGTAACCAACCCGGGCTGCAGCCTGTGCACCTCCGGGCATCACGGCGTCCTGGGAAAAGGAGATGTGCTTTTGTCCACGTCCAACCGGAATTTTCTGGGAAAGCTGGGTAAAGGCGCCGAGGTCTATTTGTGCAGTCCCGCCACGGTGGCGGCATCGGCGGTGGAGGGTAAGATAACCGATCCGAGGAAATATTGGTGAAGAAGGGTTCAAAGGTTCAAG
>CAZWAO010000171.1:0-5854 GCA_964631815.1 uncultured Ignavibacteria bacterium
GAGCCCTGAGCGCCGCTGGCGTACTTGATGGTGATGAAGAAGGGCTCGTACAGACATACCAAGTCCCCAAGCGGGATGTTGACCATGTTCGGGTAGAAGGTGTCGATCGTTATGGGATCGGACTCGTACACTTTGGTTCCCGGTCCGTCACACGGATCGGAACACTCCAGATAAATCTCTACCTGAATGTCAACCGACCCGGCGCCGGCGAAATCGTACAGTAGGGTCTGCACGTCGGACAACCTAACCGGATACACCGGCGCAGTGCAGTAGACTTCGGGATCGAAGTACTTGGCGATCTCGTCGTCGGCAGCCCACGACCCGAAGTAACTGGCGACTGCGCCCGGATCCTGGATCAGGTCGCACTGGATGCCCGGGTTGCACACCTGATCGTTGCAGGTGCCTACGGCAGATACCATGATGTAGCCCGGAATGGGCGCTGCCCAGAAGTCGTTCCACTCGATCCAGCCATAATCCTGGTAGTCGTTCCACTGGTAGTTGAGCGGGACCATTTCCTCCTGATCATCGGTGAGCAAGCTGGGTATGCTGCCGGCGGTGCCACTGTTGTACTCGAAGGCCAAGTAAAAGGGGCCTTCGATGCACAGGTCCTCCGGAACGGGGATGGTGGCCTCGCTGGGATAGAAATCGGTAACCGTAGCCTCGAACGAAGCCAGCTCGATACCCGGACCCAGAGTGATGTCAGGCGCGTCGTAGATGTGAACGATGAGATCTACGGTGCCCACATCAGCATAGTCGTAAACGTTGGCCTTGACCTGAGTCAGGTTAAGCGGGTAGACCTCGGTGCATTCGGTGCACATGGTTGCCGGATCGAAATACACGGCCTCCTGATCGCCGACGCCCCAACCGCTGAAGTAACCGGAAGCGCTTCCGTTGTGGTGCTGCAAGTTGCACTGATCGGTGGGTCCGCCGCCGCAGTCGTTCTGCGGACTGGTGTAGCCGGTGGACCACAGAAGCATCGGGCCATCCCAGCCGTAGATGTCGACCAGATCCTCCCAACCGGAGCCATAGTCATTGTAGCTACGGCAGATGGCGGTGGGATCGTCCTCGGCGACAGCATCCGCGCCCGAACCGTACAGGTCGGTCTCGATATAGATGGTTGCGAAGTAGGGTTCTTCCACGCAGCACTGATCGGTCATGGGCAGCTCGATGATCCAGTGCCCGGCGCCCGGAAGGCTGACCGTGTACACAGGAGTCGAGCACAGCTCAGAACCCGGAATCGGGCAGGTGGTGCCTGCGTTGCTATACACAAAGCCCTGCACGTCGATGTCGATAGCCGCGTCTACCTGGATGTTGAAGCCCACCGAGGTGACCTCAAAGGGCCAAACATCCGTGCAACCGAACTCCTCGGGATCCTGGTAATTGGCGTACCATTCCAGCCCGAAGAACCAGTCGCTAATCGCCCAAGCGGGCGTGCCATACAGGTCGCAGAAGTCCTTGGTGTGCTGAAACGGTGCGGCTTGGATTATGGTTCCCGGGGAGGCCGAGGTGACACTGGCAGAACCCTTTTCCGGTCGGTCTGGATACAAATTGCTGGCGGACACAGTGCCGGTCATGCTTCCGCGAGGCATTTGGTTAGCCTGCTGCTTGGCGATAATCGGCTTGACGTAGGGCTCAGGAACTCCCCTGAACTCCTGCTTGGCCGCCATCACCAGCGTGAAGCTGATCAACATTGCGCTTAAAACGACCAGAACTACAAAGAGTCTTTTGGTCATTCTGTCTCTCCTTAAGAAAACTAGGTTAAATCAAGAAAACGTTTGGTTTGATGATCAAACCAATTAAACTTGCTTGTTTGAAGCACATCCCTCCTTTCGTCCCTCGTCCCTGAAGGATAACTCGGCTGCTTGAAAGAAGGAGCTGCAACATGACGCCGAAGACGAGAACGAGGACAAAGATCCCCTTTCCCTCTTTATCGGCATCAATGATGCCCTGTTGAGAGGTTAGTTGAAGCTTGAGTTGGGGTAATAACCTGTACTTTTGCTCGTTACGAGAATCTTTTCCCGTCTGAGTAAAATATAACTCCCCCAATATTTTTGTCAAGCAAAAAAAGCGAAAAATCAACGGTTTGCTGCTTTTTCTTCCGGGCCGGCCCGAAGCCACAAGTTGCTGTAAGATGAAGCGTTAAGGCGAATCCCCTCCGTGCTGCGAGATTCTGATCAATGCCTGAACAGGGGTTTTTCGACCCCGCGCGCCAAAAAATGCTGATTTCTCTTGTTTGCCCGCCATGCGCGGTGTTATTGTTGAGCGCGATCAGCCCACCGATTCTTCAGTGGCTTTTTCAACAAATGCTCTCGTCCTGAAGGAGAACGCAAGAGTCATGCGCGTTGCAGAGCCGGTTCCATAAACCAAGTTTCCACGAGCCCCGGACCATCGATAGGACGAATGGGACAGGTAAGACAGGTAGTACAGACAAGACAGGCAGTAAAGAAAAGGGATGCCTGTTTAGTATTGTTTTTGGGTGACCAAAAGGCAAGAATGCAAAAGGGGGGAAGTAAAGCGGGTTTGCTCTATCCTTTTATCTTTTTCAACTTCTCGCCGGCCAGCTTGGCTTCCTGGGTGTTGGGGTACTTGTCCACCAACTCCTGGAGGTATTTCTCCGCCTGGGTTGTGCTCTTGAGCTCCAAAAGCGACAAACCCAGCTTGTAAAGCGCGCTGGGCACCTTGGCGCCGGTGGAATAGTTTTCCAGCACCTTGTGGAATTCTATGGCTGCCTTGGTATAGTTCTTCTTGGCGTAATAGCACTCTCCCAGCCAATACTGGGCATTGGCCGCCTGCTCTGTTTCCGGGAAATACTTCAGATAGTTGGAGAAGCCGGTGACCGCCAGATCGTAGTTTCCCTTGGTCAAGTCGAGATAAGCCGCGTCGTAAAGCTGTTTGGGATCGACGTTGACCATGACCCCGCTGCTGTCCGACCTGCCGGTGGTGTCTCTTTTGGTGGATATCTCCCTTTTGACCTGCTCCATCTTCTGGGACAGCTCGGGGAACCGCTGGCCCAAATCCTCCAGCTTGCTTTCCACGAATCCCATTCTCTGGTCCATCTCCGACAAGGTGGTGGCCAAGTCGGCCCGCAGCCGGTTGGTCAGTTCTATCTGCTCGGTCATGAGGCTGTCCAGTCGATCGGTTTTCTCCTCAAGCCGACGGTTGCTGTTCTCCAGGAAGTCGGCCTGATTTTTCAGCCGGACTATCTCCCGCCGGGTGGCGCACCCGCTGCTCAGCAACAAAACCAGCGCCAACCCTATCACCAGCAGCGTCTTGAATCTGCTCGAGTCGCTCACCTGACTATCAGCCCTTCTGCTTGCAGGAAAGAAACATTCAGGGGCAGATCATCCGATCTGCCCCCTGATCATCTACGGTCGCTTTTTATACTCTGATGCTTCGGTTACTGGCTGACCAGCACGAATTCATCCCTGCGATTCTCGGCCCAGGCCTTCTCGTTATGTGCCGGGTTCAGCGGCCTCTCCTCTCCATAGGAGACGATGGACAGCCGGCCGGGATCCACGCCCATCTTGATCAGATAATCCATGGCCGTTTTGGCTCTTTTCTCGCCCAGCGCCAGGTTGTACTCCACGGTTCCGCGCTCGTCGCAGTGACCTTCGATGCGGATTTTGGCAGTGGGGTTGGCCAGCAGTTCCTCGGCGTTCCTCTTGAGGATTACCTCGTCGTCCGGCCGGAGATTGAATCTGTTGAAATCGAAGAATATGGGTGCTAAGTAGATCTCCTTGGGTGCGGGCGGCGGCGGAGGTGGCGGCGGCGGAGGTGGCGGCTCGGGTACGATGACCGGTTCCTCCACCACGGGAATGGTTTCCATCTGGCAGCAGCCAGCGATCAACATGGCAATCGTTAGTGCCATGACCAACAGTATCGCCTTACGCATTTCCCCTCTCCTTTCGCAGGTTGATGAATGCGTTGTTTAACATTTTTCTTCGCTTCTCAAAGCTCGGTTGCCTTCCCGCCGCCCGGCATTCCAAGGCGGGGGAAGCTGCAATCAAAGGATGCACTCCTATTTCGAGGTGATCACGAAATCGTCCCGCCGGTCCTTTGACCAGCAGGCGTCGTTCTGGCAGTGACTGGCCCTTTCCTTGCCGTAAGTTATGATGCTGATCCGGCTCCCGTCGATGCCCAAATTCATCAGATACTCCATGGCGGCGCGAGCCCTTTTCTCTCCCAAAGCCAGGTTATACTCCACGGTCCCGCGCTCGTCGCAGTTGCCTTCTATTCTGATCTTGGCCATGGGATAGTCCTTAAGCACCATGGCGTTTTTGTTCAAAGTCTCCCGATCCCCCGATCGGAGATCGTACCTGTCGAAGTCGAAGTAAATGGGCTTCAGATCGTCCTGCTTGATTTCCTTTTTGGTGACCTCCTCCTCAGGAAGCACGGGCGGCGTGGGAGGGGTTTCCTCCTCGGTTTTTATCGGAGGAGTGGGTTGCTCTGACGGTTTGGGCTTCTTCCCGCAAGAACCGACCAGGAGCAAGACCAAAATCCCCACAAGCAGCACGCTTGCCTTTCGCATTCTTCACCTCCTTAAGATTGTGCACACCGATTATAAGTTTCGCTCCGAAAGACAGATTCCTATTCTCTCGACCACCCCGTCTGCGAATTGTTAGACCCTATTTTATGTTCTTTATCGGAAAAAAGCAAGAACAAACTACGCCTCCCCCAAAAAAAATTTGACCCGTCAAAATCGGGGCGACCAGGAGGGATTGTAGTTTTCCCCCTCGCCGGTGATCTGCTTTTGATTGGATCCGTCCCAGTTCATGGTAAAAACCTCGTATTTTCCGTTCCGGCTGGAGGCGAACACGATGTGCAGCCCGTCGGGAGACCAGCGCGGATTTTCGTTGGAACCGGCATAGGTCAGCCGATTCAAATTCTCGCCGGTGACGTCCATGGTGTAAACGTCGAATTTCCCCGCGTCCCGACAGACGAAGGCTATTCTGTCGCCGCGGGGGGACCAGCAGGGGGAATCGGATATGTCGCTGGTATGAGTCAACCGTCTCACGTTGGAGCCTTCCGTATCCGTCACGTACACCTGGGGAAAGCCGGATCGGTCGGAGGTGAAGGCGATTTCCTTTCCATTGGGCGACCAGGAAGGCGAGGAATCGATGGTCCGGCCGAAGGTCAGCCGACGGACGATTCCTCCCTGGGGGTCCAACAGATAGATTTCCGGATTACCGTCCTTGGTCAGCGTGACGGCCACGTATTTTCCGTCCGGCGACCAGGCCGGGGCAGAGTTGAGACCATGATAGGAGGCGAAAAGCTCGGTCTTGGCGGTGGCCAGCTCCGTCACGAAGAGGTCCGGATTACGCTGCTTGTACGAGGTGTAGATCAGCTTGCCGCCGTCCGGCGACCAGGCGGGTGAAACGTCGATGGAGCGATCGTTGGTGACCGGACGCGGGTTGGCCCCGTCATAATCGCAGACGTAGATCTCCTTGCTCCCGTCAGCCCAGTGAACGTAAGCTATCTTGGTGGACAGAATCCCCTTCTGCCCGGTGAATTGCAGGACCATCTCGTCGGAGATGGCATGGGCTAAGGCTCTATAACTCTCCGGCTTGGCCTCGAACCGAAAGCTTTTTATCACCTTTTTTCTTACCACGTCGGCCACGTTGATCTCGGCCTTAAGCTTTCCCTCTTCATACGACACCGACCCGTCCAGAAGATACTGCACGCCCAACTGAAACCACCCGTCCATGTTGTAGAAGTCCTTTCCCAGGATGGCCAACACAAAGGAGTCGATCTGAGCCACCCGAAAATACAAAGAAAAGTTCAAATCGTCCCGAATGATCTGGGTTATCCGGGAGGCATACTCGGAATCCTTGGGGGTGAAATCCACCACCGCGAT
>CAZWAO010000172.1:0-5829 GCA_964631815.1 uncultured Ignavibacteria bacterium
ACTTTCCAGGTTACGCCGAAACCTGCGGCGAAACCGGCCTGGCTGTCCTTATCCGAGTCGGTTTTGTAGTTTTCCCCAAAGGAGCTCCAGCCCACTCTAAGGTAGAGCGGCTCCAGGGCGGTCAGCTCTCCGCCCACATTGAAGAAAACGTCATTGTCAAAAGGCTTGGCCACGTCGGCGGCGATGATCAAAGGAAGCTCGCGCATCTGATGCGAGATGCCCGCTTTGACCGACGCCGGCAGAGGATCCTTGTGCGACTTGGTGTGACCCGAAAGCGCTACCCCCAGGTTCTGACCGACAGCTCCGACTTGAGTACGACCGTCACCGGCGGTATACAGCAGTCCCAAATCCAAAGCCAGGGCATCGGAGGAGTAGGTGTCGATCTTCTCGTAGATGAACTTGCCGGATGCGCCCAGGCTGAGGCGCTGGTTCACCTGCTTGGCCAGGGAGAGGGCGAATGCGAAATCGGAAGCCCCGAAGGTGCCCAAACTTGTCCCCAGCGCGTCGGTTTTCTCGAAGGAACCGAAATTGAAATAGCAGACGGAAGCGCCCAAGCGGGTGTTCGGGCTGTAGGGATGGACGTATCCCAAAAACCCGGACTGGATGTCGGTGATGTAGTTGTTGTAGGTGGTCATGAAGCGCCGGGACTGGGTCTGGGTGAGGCCGGCAGGATTGAAAAACAAGGCGGTTTCGTCGTCGGCAAGGCCTACGAAAGCGCCTCCCATAGCGGTAGACCTGGCACCCACGTCGATTTTAAGGAAGCTGTAAGCGGTGGTGCCCACCTTGGAGTTGGCTGCCCAGGAGCCGGTCGAAATCAAAATCACGGCAGCCAGCGCCAAAACCGCAAATCGAATCGTTTTTTTCATGTTTTGTCCCTCGCAAAAGGCCGATTTTCAACAAGCTAATAAGTATTACCTTGCCTCAGATAGCTTCGTTTGCCGAATCGCTGAAATCGCTCGAATCTGCTTTGGCTGGTAGCCCGTGGCTATAGCTTCAACCGGCTGTGCGGAACGAATCACCAGCCCTTGACGGTTCTATTCACTATATCTTCGGCCAGTTTTTGTATGGCTCTCTCCTTCCCCTGATCCTCGGTCTCGTCTGAGGCCGAGTAGACTCCCCAGCCCAAGAGATTGTCGTCCTTCCAGATGGTCTTTAGGTCCTTTTTCTGCTCGAACGATACCTTAACCCAGATGCGGACGATATACTCCTTGACGTTCTCCTGCTCGTCGAAGGTATAGGCTTCCCGGGAGTATCCGGTGATAGTGCCTTTCAGAATGGAATCGGCGTTCTTCTCGCTGACCACCTTGAGGGTGTTGTCCTGAACGAATCTCTGTGAGATTCCTTCGGTGAGCAGGTCGCTCATTCCGTATTGGCCGCTTACGTCCTCGAACGGCGGTATCGCTATGGTGTTGATGCCGGACAGCGCAGAGCCGGAGAAAGAATAGACGCCGCAGCCTGATGCAGCAAGCAGCAGACAACAGATTATAACCCCCTGTATCCCCCTTGTCAGGGGGAGAAAACCACCTATCTCCCGGGTTTGGAAGACCCCCGGGCTAATCGTTTTCAGAAGTAAGACCAGAGGAGATTTATTGTTCATTCAATGTCCACTCCGATATTTAACGCATCTCCCTCAGTTTCCATCGAATCTTCATGGTGCTCTTGGATGAACATTTCACAGTGAACTCATGGATCTGACGAAGCCACTCCAGCTTCTTCTTGGGCGGTATCTTCATGAATCTTAAGAGACGTTCTTCCTCTGTTTCCCATTCGAAGCTCATAGACTGCCCCTTAGCTTCTTGATCTTGGTCAGTTCTTCAATGTCCAGATCATCAATTGCACGACCTGTCTTTTTCTTCATCTTTATCAAGTTATCCATAGAAATCACGGGCAACTGGAGGTCGTCGACCTTGACAGCAACTGCACTCTTTTGGGCCTCCTCAAAGGACACAGGTGATTCAAGAACTATATCGACTTCTTTGAGTTCATCCTCTTTGTAAAAGTTGAAAGCCTTCATGTGCTTTTCCTTGATCCAGCCTTCTCTCGTCTTCTTGTCTGCAATCTTCATCGGATCAACCGGTTGCTTTGGCTTATAGCCCTGTTCTTTCAGAATTCCGACGACCTTTCTTAGATTCTCATCGCTCATGTCGACGAGGATATCCAAATCAACTGTGCTTCGCATCGCCCCCAGTAAATTGACGGCGATTCCGCCCACGAGCACATATTTAACCTTCTGCTCTTGGAAGGCCCGGAATATCTCTTCGTAGAAGATCATGTTCAGCCTACGTTTCCGTTTATCCTTACAAGTATCGCAACAGACCTCTTGTCGGCCATTCTCTTGCGAGAAAGGCCGACCTACACATCTGCCCCTCATTCCCGCCTATGGCGGGATCTTCGACCTGCATCCTTCACCCCGGAGGGAAGAGGGAATTCGATCACTTTACCGTCCTTTATCACTTGATCGATCAAGTTCACTCCATAGTGATACGGTATTTCCCTGTAATCTCGAATGTTCCAAATCACCAGGTCGGCTTTCTTGCCGACCTCTATGCTGGCTATTTGGTTTGCCCTGTCTATGGCATAGGCGGAATTGATGGTTGAAGCCGTCACCGCCTCGGCCGGAGTCATCCTCATCATCAGGCAGGAGAGGCTCATGATCATGGGCATGGATTCGGTGAAAGAGCTTCCTGGATTGAAGTCTGTAGCCAGTGCAACCGGCAGCCCTGCCTCTATCATCTTCCGCGCAGGAGGATAGTCTCTTATGCCGAGTCCGAAACAGGCGCCGGGAAGAAGAACCCCGATAACTCCGGCATCTTTCATCATTCGGATGCCTTGGTCATCCACAAACTCTAGATGGTCGGCCGAAATAGCTCGCAATTCGGCGGCCAGCTTCGATCCACCCAGGGCCGACAACTGATCCGCGTGCAGCTTGAGTTTGAATCCGTGCTTCTTCGCCGCAGTCAGAATCCTCCTGGACTCCTCTATGTCAAACACTCCCTTTTCGCAGAAAATATCACAGAAAACGGCCAGCTTCCTTTTGGCCACCTCCGGGATCATCTCGTTTATGATCAGATCGACGTACTGGCTCTTCTTATCCTTGTATTCAGGAGGGACTTCATGCGCTCCCAGGAAGGTGGGGATCAGGTCGATGGGATGACGATGATTTAGCTCATTTATGACCTCCAACATCTTGATCTCGTCTTCCAAAGACAGGCCATATCCGCTCTTGGCTTCGATAGTGGTGGTTCCGTAGGATAACAATCGATCGAGATAGGGCAGGGCGAAGTCGATCAACTCCTGCTTGGATTTCGACCTCAACGCCTTCACGCTGGATTTTATTCCACCTCCGGCAGCAGCTATTTCCTGATAGCTTTTTCCCCGCACCCGCATATCGAATTCCTCTTCCCGGGTAGCAGCGAAGACCGGGTGTGTATGGCAATCCACAAACCCAGGAAGCACGACTTTGTCCTGAGCATCGATTAAGTCCGTTTTCCCATCGACCTTGACGTCCTTCAAAACATCCTGGGTTCTGCCGACTGCCACGATTTTCCCATCAGAGACGGCAACCGCCCCATCTTGGATGATTCCAAGTTCCTCCAGATGCTCTTTTGTCCGAGGACCTTTTTGATCTGACTGCAAGGTCAGAAGTTGACAGGCGTTGCGAATTAAGAGATCGATGGGTTTCATGATTGCGGTGAATGTTCAGAAAAAGGGACCTAAACGTAGGGGCGAATCTTTAGATTCGCCCTCATTCGGGCGGAGCTGAAGCTCCGCCCCTACTACTTCCCTCTTTGTGACTTACCTAACATGGGGATTTTGATTCCCTTTTCTTTGGCGAATTTGATGGCTTCTTCGTAACCTGCATCGGCGTGACGCATGATGCCGGTTCCGGGATCGTTGGTCAAAACCCGGTTCAATCTGGTGGCCATCTCCTTGGAGCCGTCCGCCACTATGACCATGCCGGCATGGATGGAGTTGCCGATTCCCACGCCACCGCCGTGATGTACCGATACCCAGGATGCGCCGGAAACTGCGTTAAGAAGGCCATTCAAGATGGGCCAGTCGGCTATGGCATCGGAGCCGTCCTTCATCCCTTCTGTTTCCCTATAGGGAGAAGCCACAGAGCCGCAGTCCAGATGGTCTCTTCCGATGACAACGGGAGCTTTGAGCGTTCCCTTCCTTACCATGGTGTTGATGATGTCTCCGAAATGCGCCCTCTCGCCATATCCCAGCCAACATATTCGTGCAGGCAATCCTTGGAATTTGACCTTTTTGCTTGCCAGCCTGATCCAGCGGTTCAAAGCTTCGTCCTGCTTGAATTCATCCAAGACCACCTTGTCGGTTTGGGCGATGTCGTTGGGATCGCCGGAAAGCGCGGCCCAACGGAACGGGCCTTTTCCCTCGAAAAACAAAGGTCGGATGTATGCGGGGATGAATCCCGGATAATCAAATGCGTCTTTCACCCCGGCTTTTTGAGCCTGACCCCGGAGGTTGTTTCCGTAATCGAAGACCACCGAACCCTGCTTTTGGAATTCCAACATGGCCTGGACATGTGCCGCCATGGACTCCATCGATCTCTTTATGTATTCGTCAGAGTTATCCTTTCGAAGCGTCAATGCATCTTGATAGGGGATACCGGCCGGAACGTAGCCGTTTAGTTCATCGTGCGCGCTGGTTTGATCGGTGACCACGTCTGGAATAATTCCTCTTCTTAGAATCTCCGGATGAGTCTCCGCGCAGTTGCCGACCAGACCAACGGACAGAGGCTCCCGCTTTTGCCTGGCCTTCATGATCCAGTCGAGCGCCTCGTCCAGATTGTCGGTCATCTTTTCGCAATACTCTTTGGAGAGTCTCTTTTTTATTCTTTCTCTATCCACCTCCACGCACAAGATGGCGGCGCCGTTCATGGTTCCGGCCAAGGGTTGGGCGCCACCCATTCCGCCCATGCCGCCGGTGAGAACGAACCTGCCTGACAAATCGCCTCCGAAGTGTCTTTTGGCCAGACTGGCCAAGGTTTCATAGGTTCCCTGTAAGATTCCCTGCGTGCCGATGTAAATCCAACTTCCGGCGGTCATCTGTCCGAACATGATCAGGCCCAACCTCTCCAGTTCCCTGAATTTCTCCCAGGTGGCCCAGGCCGGCACCAGCATGGAATTGGCGATCAGCACTCTGGGGGCGTATTCGTGCGTTCTGAATATGCCCACCGGTTTTCCGGATTGAACCAGAAGAGTTTCGTCATTCTCCAGATTCCTCAGACTCTCGACGATAGCATGGTAACATTCCCAGTTGCGGGCGGCCTTCCCTGATCCGCCATAGATGATCAGCTCCTGGGGCTTCTCCGCCACCTCTTCATCCAGATTGTTGTTGAGCATCCGCAAGGCGGCCTCCTGCTGCCAACCTTTGCAGGAGATCTTATCGCCCGTGGGAGCTTTTACCGGTTTGTATTCCATTGTGGCCTCCGGATTCCTCGCACGAAAAATGCCCGATATTTCACCATTACCGGCTGCCCGCTATTTGAGCGAGACGTGTGCTCACGCAACCTGATTTCTCGCCCAGAACAATCTCCGACCGGGCTTAGCCTACTTCTCATCCTATCACTGCTTTTTCAAGTTACGAAATTCGCTCCTAAAAAGCAAGAGCCCCCTAAGCTCGGAATTGAGGTGAATTCAAGGGGCTACGTGCCGCGGATCCAGACACAACGATAAAACAAGCTGCGGCACGCCTAATCCTATCGGAAGAGAGTTTGTCGCAGAGCCAATACAAAAAGGTCATCCAGATCAGATGCCTTCGAATGACTCGTACTTCCGTATCTTCAGGCTGGTCAGGGAGCCT
>CAZWAO010000173.1:0-5788 GCA_964631815.1 uncultured Ignavibacteria bacterium
CCAAGAGTCGAAAGGTCTAAGAATTCCTTGGCTCGATGGTCGAGCTTCAGCGAATCTTTTTTATGACCTGCAACACCTCTGTCTCGGTGGGTATTCCGCCTGCCGGCCTGCCGTGAAGCAATACCTCGACTTTTCCGCAGGTGGCCAGCTTCACGTCCTCGATCATCTGCCCGGCGCTCATCTCCACCACCAGCATCTTCTTCACGCTGGAGGCCAGGTCGTTCAGAACCTGCATGGGAAAAGGCCACACGGTTATGGGTCGAAGTAATCCGACTTTTATGTTCTCCTTGCGCGCCAGGGTCATGGCCGCCTTGGATATGCGGGAAGCCGTCCCGTAAGCGACTATGAGGATCTCCGCGTCGTCGGTCATGCTCGATTCATACCTGACTTCGTTGGCCTCGACTTGGGCATACTTGTGCATGAGTTTCTCGACGTGCTTTTCCATGAAGCCGGGTTTCAAATCGTACGACCGCACCACCCGGCGGGATCTTCCCTCCTGTATTCCCAAAGCGAAGTCCTTGGCCGGCAGGGTGGCTGGATCGATAGGCTCGAAATCGAAAACGATGGGCTCCATCATTTGTCCCAGAAGACCATCCGCCAAGATCATGGCACATATGCGATATTTCTCGGCCGCCTGATAGCACAGCCGAGGGAAGTTTCCCATCTCCGATACGGAGTTGGGAGCCATGACTAAAACGCGATAATCGCCGTGCCCGCCGCCCCGGGTGGACTGAAAGTAATCACCCTGGGAGGGTGCGATGTTGCCCAGCCCGGGACCGCCTCTCACCACGTTGGCGTAGAATATGGGCAGCTCCGCGCTGGAGGTGTAGGATATGCCTTCCTGCTTTAAGCTGATTCCCGGTCCGGAAGAGGAGGTCATCACTCTGGCCCCACAGGCGGAGGCGCCGTAAAGCATGTTTATGGCCGACACCTCGCTTTCGGCCTGAATGAAGGTTCCACCCACCTCGGGCAATCTCCAGGACATGTACTCGGGAATCTCGTTCTGGGGGGTTATGGGATAGCCGGAGAAGAAGCGACATCCTGCCCGGACGGCCCCTTCAGCCAAAGCCTCATTCCCCTTCATCAGTTTCCGTTCGGCCATCTGGTTTTTCTCCCTAAAATTTCATACTGAGGAAATGCTCTCGAAAGTCAGTCTCCCGGATGCGGTCGGCCTGATACAAAACCTGCGGTTATTTGTAGACTTCGATCGCCACGTCGGGACACACAAAGGCGCACAGCTTGCATCCGGTGCAAGCCTCCGGTTTGATCATGCAGGCCGGATGGAATCCGGTGGAACTGAAATGCTGGGCCAACCCGATCACCTCATGAGGACAGGCCACGATGCACAGTTCACAAGCCTTGCATCTTTTCTCGTCGACCTCGATTCTCGGCATAGGACTTCACTCCCGGATGATTTGCTGGATCAGGACGGCTCTCGTTCCTGAAGGCTTGAAAAAAACGTCTTACTAATTTACGCACTGCTCACACTAAAAGCAAGATAATTTGTTACTTTTTTCACAAAGTCGCGATCCTCTCGCACCGACGCACCATCCGGGCTTAAACCAAAGCAGAATGGAGAGGCGGGCATCACATGTTTGGAGCAAAGCTCCTTTCCCACCAGACCATATCGCACGGGGGAACGGGTTGCAGTCACCGCACAAAAAAACCACCGAGCCTTCTCGATGGTTTTTGTTTCTCGCCTGCGACGAGAGTCGATGTCCAAAATGACTACTTGTAAATCTCGTCGTGATTGCACTTGCACACGCCGACGTTTCTCTGTCGGAATTTCCACGACCCCGATCCCGATCTAACCGAGTCGACCACCACTATATGCTCGACCACTCCTCCGCACTTGGGGCAATAGATCACCTGTGCTTCCTTTTTCACTTTGTCGGCGAACGTCGTAACTTTTCTCGGCATCAGTTATTCTCCTTTCCGTTCCGGTTGGCCCTCCCTTGAATTTAATACAAGAACGTATTTCCACAACGTTTTTTTTGACCAAATGTGAAACAAACCGACGCAAGACCCCATTCGGACCTCGCTTTGGCCGGAATTCTCACCTGCCCAAAAGCGAGATGCCCGCCAGAACCAGAACGATGCCCACCCACTTGAACGTGGAAAAAGGCTCTCCGAAGATCTGCCAGGAGAAGAGGACTATCAGAACGTAGCCCAATCCCATCATCAGGGGATAGGCATAAGAGATGTCTATCTTGGACAGAACCACCATGTACAAGGCCACGCTGGACACATAGGACACCAGCCCCAGGATCACGAAGGGGGTGGTGAAGATTCGAGTGAAGCCCGCCACCAGTTGGCCCACCGAAATGGCGCCCAACTGGTTCATGCCGGCCTTCAGGAAAAGATGACCGCAAACGTTCAAGAGTATGGCGAGAAACATCAAAACCATTACAGGCATAACAAACTCCTTCCGGTTGGATGCCTATTTTCACTCCTTGACCATAAGCACGCGGTCAATCTAAGGTATTAAGCTTCCATGTCAACACCAAATTCGGCCGGTTCCGGCGACATTGGAGCCCTGGTCCACTGCAGATAATCTAGTGAACAACGGTTTTGGGGCGGCTTGGCTCAAAGTGCCAGAGAAAAAGCAATTGACAAGACGGCGACTTTACGTATTTTACGAGTAGACAGTGAATTATGGGGCTGTGAAGACAAGTCTGCAACCAAACTTGACGATAGAGTTTCATGTGACGCTTAGATGGGCGCGTCATCCGGAAAGGAGAACTCAATGCGCTCCAGATGCTTGGTGGTTTTCACCCTTTTGCTGATTTGCTTTTTGGCGGGGTCGGTTGCTCAGGCGGCGGCTCACGAAGAAATCTATGCCCGAATTTGGGTCAGTTCCATTGAAGAGAAGGGACGGATTCTGGGAGAGAGAGGGCTGGACGTCGATGCCGCGGGACCGGATTGGCTGGATGTGGTGGTGGATTCGGAGCGCCTGCGCGACCTGCAGACCAAGGGATACGACGTGGAGGTGGTCTACCGGACTCCGGAGGAGAGAGATGCTGCGCTTTTCGGGGCCAAAGGGCTGCTCGACTTTCATACTTACTCCACCATGGTGACCGAGATGCAGCAGGCGGCAGTGGATCATCCCGGCATAGTGATACTCGACACCCTGGGCTATTCGGTTCAGGGAAGGATGATCCTGGGAGCCAAGGTCAGCGACAATCCGGGCACCGACGAAAACGAGCCGGAATTCCGCATTATCGGCAATCATCACGGCAACGAATACATGTCCGTGGAGATGCCGCTTTTGATGCTGCAGTATCTCACCGACAACTACGGATCCAATTCCCAGGTGACGCATCTGGTCAATGACCGGGAGACCTGGATCATTCCCATGATGAATCCTGATGGGCGGACTGCCGGCACCAGATACAATGCCAACGGAGTGGACCTCAACCGGGACTACGGTTACATCTGGAATCACGACACGCCGGACATATTCTCCCAGCCGGAAACCAAAGCCATCCGGCTGCACGGATTGGAGCACAACTTTTCCCTCTCCTTGTCTTTCCACACTTCCGGCGACGTGATGAATTATGTGTGGAACTATAAAAATTTCCCCGTAGCCGACAGCGCCTTCGTGGTCAATATCTCCACCGAATATGGGTCTTTCAATGGTTACTGGGTGGTGGAGGGATACAACTGGTACCAGACTTACGGAGACTGCAACGATTGGAGTTACGGCTCCAGGAGCGACATAGACGCCACCATCGAGGTGGCCGACAACAACATCACCCAGGTCTGGGATCTCAACCGGCCCGCCATCCTGGCCATGATGGAGAGGACCGACGACGGGGTGAGAGGACTGCTGACCGACGCTGCCACCGGCGAGCCTCTGCAGGGCATGGTGCGTTGCACGCAGTTCGGACAGCCGGTTTACACCGGCCCGGTATTAGGAGACTACCAGAAAAATCTACTTCCCGGCACATACAGTCTGAAGTTTTCCGCCAACGGATACCAGGACTCGGTGATCTCGGGCATAGTGGTAAGCGGCACCACGCCCACTATCCGAAACGTGGGGCTGAAACGCGGTGCCGATCTTTTTGCGGTGCACGTGGTTTCCTGTTACTTCTATGATCCTTACTCCTGGCCTAACCAGTATCCCAACAATCCCACCAACGCCGCGGCGGCCCTGGGTCTTCCAGACGATCTGTTCGCGTCGCTGGGCAAGGGCGGCCACCTGGAGCTGGATATGGGCCAAACCACACCCATAGTGGACGATGACGGCTACGACTTCACCGTGCACGAGAACGGATCGGCGGACGGCTATAATGTCTACTGGTCCAGCGTTCCCTACGGGGGAACCTGGAGCCTGATCGGAACAGGAAACGGCACCACCTCTTTCGATATCTCCGGGCTTCCCGTGGACAGCGTCAGGTATCTGAAAATCACCGACGATAACGACGGCAGCGCAACGGAATCCTACCCGGGATGCGACATCGATGCGGTCACGCATCCCCGGCCCATCACCGGAGCATATCTGACCGCCTCCGACTACTCGGTGGATGACGACAATTCCGGCCAGAGTTCGGGCGACGGCGACGGCACGGTCGACTTCGGTGAGACCATTGAGTTCACGGTAGTGTTGGAGAATACCGGAGATTCCACTGCTTATAACGTGCAGGCGACTTTGAGGACGAATCACCCGGAGGTCAGCGTGATCGACAGCCAGCAGACCTTCGGGGATATTCCGGCGGGTGACACCGGGATCAACGCCAATGCGTTCGTTTTCTCGGTTTCCTCCAACGTAAGCGACGGAGAGATGATTCCCTTTGAGTTGGAAATAAGCGCCGACAACGGCACCTGGACCGATGACGGTCTCAGTCTGGTGGTGCATGCCCCGCTTCTGGCCTATTCCTCGGTACAGGTCAACGAGGTCTCGGGCAACGGAAACGGCGAAGCCGACGCAGGTGAGGTAATTGACTTGACGGTAATCCTGGAGAACGAAGGCGGGCAGGAGGGCCAGCAGGTGGAGGCCGATCTCTCTTCGAATGATGCCTATGTCGCGGTGACCTCCGCCTCCTCGCTTTATCCGGACATCCCTCCCCAGGATTCCCGCTCATCCTTAAGCGCCTACCGGATCGACATAGACGAGGAATGTCCCTTGGGACATTCCGCTGCCCTGATCTTAAACATCGATGCCTCCGGCCCATACGCTGCCGTAGACACTTTCGTTCTGGTGATCGGAAAGAAGCCCATCCTGTTCGTGGACGACGACGGGGGAGATTCCTATGAGAGTTACTTCCTGTATGCATTGGACTCGGTGGGCGTGGGTTACGACGTCTGGACCTATGCAGATTCAGCTTGTCCTCCGGACACGGTTCTGGCGCTGTATCAGGCCGTGGTGTGGAGCACGGGAGACGATTACGGCAGCCTGGCCAATCCCAAGACCCTGACGGCCGTTGATAAGGAGCGGCTCATAACCTACCTGGATAACGGAGGCAGCCTTTTCCTTTCCAGCCAGGATTTGCTGCTGGACAATAATCCGGATGCGTTCATCACCGATTACCTGCACGTGGCCGGGCACAACGACGATGAGGGAGTGGTGTCGGTGGCCGGAGTAGCCGGAGATACCGTCACGGACGGGATGTCCTTCAGCTTAAGCTATCCCTTTTTCAATTTCTCGGATCTGATCTTCCCCGATGCCGAAGCTGCCGGTATTTTCTCCGCACCCGTCAAGAGCCAAGTGCAGGCCAGGGGGGGAATTCAGTTGGATGAGTACTCCGGAAAGGCAACCGAGCCGACCGATTGGTGTGCGCTGCGCTAT